>JBGTUD010000101.1:0-9248 GCA_041939405.1 Sphingopyxis sp.
CGCGAGAACTGGCTGCTCCGCAAGATCGACGATGGCGCGGCAGGCGGCAGCGACGATCTGGTTGGCCGGCACCTGACAAGCGTGCTCACCGGACGCACGATGGCCGAAATCGCAGCCGATACGGGCGGCGAGCAATCGCTGAAGGGCGCCAAAGGCGCCGCCTTCGCGGGCAAGATGGCGAAGGCCGCGGCGCATAATCGCAAGGTCGCGAAAGGTGCGACGAAAAAGGCAAAGCCGCCTGCCTTTCGCAAGCTGCAACTCGCAACGCTCGTCGATGCCGTGCCGACGGGCAATGGCTGGTTCCACGAGATCAAATATGACGGTTATCGCGCGCTCGTCGCGGCGGCCGGCGAGCAGATCGTCATCTATACGCGCAGCGGCCTCGACTGGACCGACAAATTCGCGCCGCTCGCGCGCGCGATTGCGGCGCTGGACCTTCCGCCCTGCCTGATCGACGGCGAGATTGTCGCTTATGGCAAGGACGGCAATCCCGACTTCTCTGCGCTCCAGGCGGTGCTCAAGCGCGGGCACGGCGCGCAGGATGCCGCGACCGAGCTGCATTTTTTCGCCTTCGACCTGCTCGAAGTCGATGGCCGCTCGCTGACGAAACTGGGCAATCTCGAACGTAAGGAAAGGCTCGAGGCGCTGCTGCGCGACGCCGCGCCGCCGATCGCGGTCGCCGACCATGTGATCGGTGCGGGAGAAAAGCTTTATGCGGCGATGTGCGGCGCGGGGCAGGAAGGCATCATCGCCAAGCGCGCCGACGCGCCTTATGCGGGGCGCCGCAGCCGCAACTGGGTCAAGGTCAAATGCACCCGGCGGCAGGAGTTCGTCATCGTCGGGTGGAAGGAATCCTCGGCGAAAGCGCGGCGCTTTGCCTCGCTCCTCCTCGCGCAGCGCGAGAAGGGCGAACTCGTCTACAAGGGCAATGTCGGCACCGGGTTCGACGCCGATACGATGGCGATGCTCGCAGACAAGTTCCGCGGCCGCGCGCGCAAAACGCCGCCGGTCGAGGTCGAACCCGCGGCGGCGCGCAGGGTGCATTGGCTCAAGCCCGACCTCGTTGCCGAAATCGCCTTTGCCGAGTTCACGGGCGGCGGTTCGGTGCGCCACGCGAGCTTCATGGCGCTGCGCGCCGACAAGGAGGCGAAGGATGTGACCCCCGAGGCCAAGGCCAAGACCCCCGCCCCGCGGAGCCAGGTGACGATCAGCAGCCGCGAGCGCGTGATCTTTCCCGACGCAAAGGCGACGAAGGGCGACCTTGCCGACTATTATGCGGCGGTCGCGCCGATCATGCTGCCGCACCTCGCGCGCCGCCCGGTCAGCCTGGTCCGCTGTCCGCAGGGGCGCGCGAAGAAGTGCTTTTTCCAGAAACATGACGCAGGCTCTTTCGGCGAGCATGTGCGCCACGTCCCGATCACGGAAAAGGGCGGCGGGGTCGAGGATTATCTCTATGTCGAGGATGCCGACGGCATTCTCGCCTGCGTCCAGATGGGAACGATCGAATTTCACGGCTGGGGCAGCCATGCCGACGCGGTCGAGCGGCCCGATCGGATGGTGTTCGACCTCGACCCCGACGAAGGGCTGGGGTTCGACGCGGTCAAAAAGGCCGCGCTCGATATTCGCCGCCAGCTTGCCGACATCGGGCTTGTCAGCTTTGCGATGCTGTCGGGCGGCAAGGGCGTGCATGTCGTCATCCCGCTCGATCCCGGGCACGACTGGGATGCGCACAAGGATTTCGCCAAACGCTTTGCCGAGGCGCTGAGCCTTGCCGAGCCAGACCGCTATGTCGCGACGATGAGCAAGGCAAAGCGCAAGGGGCAAGATTTTCATCGACTGGCTGCGCAACCAGCGCGGCAGCACCGCGATCATGCCCTATGCCGCGCGTGCGCGCGAAGGCGCGCCGGTGGCGGTGCCGCTCGCGTGGGATGCGCTAGGCGATATCGATGGCGCCAACATATACTCAATCGCCGACGCGCGGAGCCTGCTCGACGCGGCCGCCAAGCCGGATCTCAAAGGATGGGGCTTCGCGCGGCAGTCGCTGCCGCGGATTTGAGGCGCCGCCTTGGCTGCGGCCGCGTCGACCCACAGATGGATTCAGAAGGCTGTTGCTCGCTGCCACCCCCCCCTTGATCGGAGGAAGGGCGCGGCTGCGTTTCCCGATGCGCCCCGCGCGCCGAAGCACGCGGGGCCCGGTATCATGCGGGCAGCAGCTTCAGCGCTGCCGAAGGCGGAGGCGCGTCCTTCTTCGCCGCGCGCCCATGGACGATGCGGTAAAGCGCGGGCAGCATCAGCAGCGTCAGGATCGTCGAGGAGACAATCCCGCCGATGACCACTGTTGCGAGCGGTCGCTGCACCTCTGCGCCCGCCCCGATGTTGAACGCCATCGGGACGAAGCCGAGGCTCGCAACCAGTGCGGTCATCAGCACGGGGCGCAGGCGGGTTAGGGCGCCCTCGCGGATCGCCTCTTCCAGCGCGCTGCCGCTTTCGCGGAGCTGCCGGATGAAGCTCAGCATCACCACGCCGTTGAGCACCGCGACCCCGGAAAGGGCGATGAAGCCCACCCCGGCCGAGATCGACAGCGGCATGTCGCGGACGAGAAGCGCCGCGACGCCGCCCGTGAGCGCCAGCGGCACGCCCGAAAAGACAATCGCCGCATCCTTGCCCGAACGGAAGAGCAGATAGAGCAGCCCGAAGATCAGCAGCAGCGCCGCGGGCACCACCAGCCGAAGCCGTTGCGCCGCGGAGATAAGCTGTTCGAACGTGCCGCCATAGGTGATCCAATAACCATCAGGCAGCTCGACCTCGGCACCGACCCTTGCCTCCAGCTCCTCGATAAACGAGCCGAGGTCGCGGCCGCGGACGTTGGCGGTCACGACGACACGGCGTTTGCCATTCTCGCGGCTGACCTGGTTGGGGCCGATCGCGACCTCGACCTTGGCCACATCGGCGAGGGGGACGAAGCCGCGGGGGCCCGTTTCCATCGCCATGCCGGTCGCGGGATCGACCAACGGGCCGCTTGCCGGGAGCGGGATACGCAGTCTTCCGATCTCGTCGACCCGGTTACGGGCGGTTTCGGGCAGGCGGACGATGATCGGGAACCGTCGGTCGCCCTCGAATATCCGCCCCGCCTCGACGCCGCCGATCGAGATGGCGACGGCCTGCTGCACGTCGTTCACATTGAGGCCGAAACGCGCGAGTGCGCCGCGGTCGGGCGTGATCTGCAACATCGGCAGGCCGGTGACCTGTTCGACGCTGACATCCTGCGCGCCGTCTATTCCCGAAGCGACCTCCTCGATCGATTGGCCGACCTTGAGCAAGGTGTCGAGGTTGTCGCCGAAGATCTTGACCGCAACATCGGCGCGAACCCCGGAGAGCAGCTCGTTGAACCGCATCTGGATCGGCTGGGTGAACTCGTAATTGCTGCCTGGAATCTGGGCGACCGCGGCCTCCATCTCGCTGACGAGTTCGGCCTTGGGTTTTCTGGGATCGGGCCACTCCTTCCGGTTTTTCAGGATAACGAACGTATCGGCGACCCACGGCGGCATCGGGTCGGTCGCGACCTCGGCGGTGCCGATCTTTGCGACGACGCGGTCGACCTCGGCGAATTGCTTGATCCGCGCTTCGAGCGCGGCCTGCATGCCGACCGCCTGGCTGATGCTGGTGCCCGGAACGCGCAAGGCGTGGAGCGCGATGTCGCCTTCGTCGAGATTTGGCACGAACTCCGATCCCATCCGGGTCGCGGCAAGCCCCGCGATCGCAACGAGCGCAACTGCGCCGGCGACGAAAGCGACGCGGAGCCGCAACGCAGCGGCGAGCGCCGGAGCATAGGCGCGCCGCGCCCAGCCCATCAGTCGGCTTTCCTTCTCTTCGACCTTTCCCGTAACGAACAGTGCGATGGCCGCGGGTACGAAGGAGAGCGAGAGGATCAGCGCCGCCGTCAGCGCCATGACGACGGTGATCGCCATCGGGTGGAACATCTTCCCCTCGACGCCGGTAAGCGCGAAGATCGGCACATAGACGAGCGCGATGATCAACACGCCGAACAGCGACGGGCGTATGACCTCGGAGCTTGCCGATGCGGCGAGCGCAAAGCGTTCGTCGCGGGTCAGCAAACGCCCGAGCCCGTGCTGCGCTTCGCCGAAACGCCGGAGGCAGTTTTCGACGATGATGACGGCACCGTCGACGATCAGGCCGAAATCGAGCGCGCCAAGGCTCATCAGATTGCCCGACACCCCGGCGCGGACCATGCCGGTGATCGTCATCAGCATCGAGATCGGGATGACTGCCGCGGTGATCAGCGCTGCGCGGATATTACCGAGCAGCAGGAACAGCACCGCGATGACGAGGAGCGCGCCTTCGAGAAGATTCTTCTCGACCGTCCAGATCGCGCGTTCGACCAGATCGGTGCGATCGTAGATCGGCACGGCCCTGACGCCGGCGGGGAGCGCCTTGGCAGCGACCTCCAGCCGTTCGGCCGCCGCGCGCGCGACGATCCGGCTGTTCTCGCCTGCCAGCATGAAGACTGTACCGAGCACGACCTCCTTGCCATTTTCGGTCGCGGCGCCGGTGCGCAGCTCCTCGCCCATGCCGATGTCGGCGACATCGGCAACGCGGATCGGAATGCCGTTCCGGTTGCTGACGATGATCGCTTTCAGATCGTCGATGCCATCGGCCTGGCCCGGCGTGCGGACGAGATATTGTTCGCCATAACGCTCGACATAGCCCGCGCCGACATTGTCGTTGTTGAGCTCGAGCGCCTGCACGACATCACGCAAGGTGAGCCCATAGGCCGACAGCCGCGCGGGGATCGGAGTCACATGATATTGGCGTTCAAAGCCGCCGATGCTGTTGACCTCGGTGACGCCCGGGGTCCCCAGCAGCTGGGGCCGGATGACCCAGTCCTGCAGCGTGCGCATATCCTCGGCGGTATAAGCGCTCCCGTCCGGCTTCTTCGCGCCCGGGTCGGCTTCCAGCGTATACATGAAAATCTCGCCGAGTCCGGTCGCGATTGGTCCCATGGTGGGAGCAACATTCGCCGGGAGCTGCTCGCGTGCCGATTGCAGCCGTTCGTTGACGAGCTGCCGCGCGAAATAGATGTCGGTCCCGTCCTCGAACACCGCCGTGACCTGGCTCAGGCCATAGCGCGAGATCGAGCGCGTATATTGGAGGCCGGGCAGGCCCGCGATCGCGGTTTCGACCGGAAAGGTGACGCGTTGCTCGGCTTCAAGCGGGGAGAAGCCCGGCGCCTCGCTGTTGATCTGGACCTGAACATTGGTGATGTCCGGCGTGGCGTCGATCGGCAGCCGCTGGAAACTCCAGATGCCGATCGCGCAGAGCAGCGCAACCATGGCGAGGACGGTCCAGCGAAATCGGATCGCTCCGGCGATGAGGCGTTCGAGCAGCGCCGGTTTCGGTTGGGGCGGGGCGGTCTCAGTGGTCATGGCTCGCCCCCGCCTTGTCGATGTCGGCCCGGATCAGGAAGGCGCCATCGGTGACATATTGCGTGCCGGGTTCCAGCCCGCCAAGAACCTCGGTCCATTCGGGGGTGCGGCGGCCGATTTCGAGCATCCGCACTTCATAGGTGTTGCCGACCTTGGCAAAGACCACCTCGAAATCGCGGAAGCGCTGGATCGCCTTCGTCCGCACCGCGAGCGGGACATTGGCCTCAGCAACCGCGAAGCTCCCCTCGACCGCCATGCCGGGCCGGAAGGTTCGAGCAGCGATCCGCGGAAGGTGGACGTGCGCCAGCACGGTCTGGCTCGCGACATCGGCGGTCGGAACCACCGCCTCGACGACGCTCTCGATCGTGCCGTCGCCCGACAGGTTTTTAAGGATGACCGGCTGGCCGACGCGCACCCGCTCGGCGTCGCGCGGATAGACGAAAAACTCGGCGTGCAGGTCGGTCGCGTCGGCGATCGCGAACAGCGCGCGGTCGCCAGTCGTGTCGCCGACATTCACATTCTTCTCGACAATCGTGCCGCTGATCGGCGCGGTGATCGAATAGACTTGCAGCGAATGGCTCGACTCGACACGGGCGAGGGCCTGTCCGCGTCGGACCTGTTGGCCGATCTTGCCGTTGAGCGAGACGATGAGGCCGGGCAGGCGAGCGCGAACCTCGGCGCGGCCTTCCGGCGTCACCTCGACGCGGCCGCCCATGTCGATGAATTCGCTGACCGTCGCGGCGCCCGCCGTCTCGATCTTGATCCCGCCGGCCTTGGCGGCCTCTGGGGTGATCGTCGTGCGGCCTTCGTAGGACGGGTAGGCCCATTTATGCTTGCGGCCGCCTTCCGACGCCTGCACGAGGACATCGAAGCTGTGCGGCTCGGTGACGACTCCGTTACCGCGGAGGAAGTCTTCCTGCGGCGCAAAGGCGAATGTGTCGACCTTGCCGCCGAGGCGGACAAGCTGGATCGACAATTGCACCTCGCCTGGCTTGACCGGCTTGTCGTCGCGATAGGCATAGACGCGGAACTCGGGCTCGACGCCATCCTCGAAGATCGTGATCTCGACTGCGAAATTGCCGTCGCGGAGCATCCGGCCGCGATGCGGTCCGCGCTCATATTCGCCCGTTGCGGCCTTGGCGCCTTCCTTTTCGGGCGCCGCGGTGTCGCCGCACGCGGCGAGCAGGGAGAGGGCGATGATCGATGCCGCCCCCAGCAGATATTTGGTCATCGGATCGTCTCCATCGTGGCGAGCAGGGGCGTGTGGCGACCGGTCAGCCGGTCGAGCCGCACGCCGAGCAAATGAAAGCGGCGGAGCAGCGCGACGCGGCGCGTTTGCGCATCGTTCACCGCGGCCTGCGCCTGCGAATATTCGAGGAAGGTGAAGGCGGTGCCGCCGCGGGCGAGCCCGTCGCGGATGAGGCGCGTCGCGCGCCGCGCGCTCGGCAGCAACTCGGCGTCGATGCGCGTGACCTCAGCCGCGATCAGCCGGCGGTCGGCGATGAGTTTGTCGATCTCGCGCTCGATCTCGACCCGCGCCACGGCGATATCGGCCTCGATCGCGCGCCGGTCGGCTTCGGCGCGTAGCACATTGCCGCGATTGGCGCTTTTTGTGCCCAGCGGGATCGAGCCGCCGACCATCACCGCGAAATCATTGCCGTCGCCGAAATGGCGGAGCCCGACGCGGCCGCTTGGATCGGCGACGTTACCGGCTTCGGCGAGCCGCAACTTCGCCTCGGCCGCCGCGCGTTCGGCGCCGAGTACGGCAATGTCGGCGGACGCGCTTCCGGGTGGGACGGCGACGACGATATTTTCCAGCGCGACCGGGTCGAGTTGGAAATCGGACGTGCCGCCCCACCAGGCCGCGAGATTGGCGCGGGCGATGCGCGCGCTCTCGCGTGCCTGATCGACGGCGATCTCGGCCTCGGCGACATTCGTGCGCGCGCGTTCGGCGGCGAACCACGGGTCGAGCGCGCCGGTAACGCGTTTCACAACGTCGAGTTCGACGCGCTTCAGGTCGGCGAGCCGAGCTTCCGCGACCGGGATGGTTGCCTCGGCGGCGAGCGCCTCGACCCACGCAGCCTGCACTCGGGCAAGCCGGTCGAGCAGGCGAACGCGGTTCTGGGCGCCGACGACGGCGACGTCGGCGCGCGCCGCCCCGATCCGCGCTTCGCGCTTGCCCCCGCGCTCCCACGTCCGCTCATACCAGCCGGTCGTTTGCGGTTGGCTGAGCGGCGAATAGGGGCCCGTGCCCGCGAACTCCTCGAAGTCGATACCGATGACGTCGCGCGGCCGGACATCGGCTTGCACGATCGCGGCATCTGCGGCTTCCAGGCGCGCGGCGTTGGCGGCAAGGGTGGGATCGCTCGTTACGACGCGCGCCAGCGCTTCGTCGAGATTTAGGGTTTGCGCCGCGACAGGCTGCGCGGCGGCGGCCAGCAGGACGCTTCCGCAGAGCAAGAGCCCGCGGCTAACACGCGCGCCGTAGCGCGCTCGAGAGGAAGAAAACATGGAATAATGGCCTCGCTGAAAGGCATGGGAACATCCCACGCCTCAGGAGGCGCGGGCACTCAGGCGGTCAGCGAGCGAAGCCGGGGCGGGCGTTCGGGCCCGACGGGCCGGAGGCCGGCGATGCGCCGGTCTTTGCCGATGCCGTGCATCGATGCGGGCGGCGTCAGGCCCGCGGCGATTATCGCATTGGGAACGAGCAGGCTGGGGCCGGTATCGCCGTGATGGTGATGTCCGCCAGCCGGATGGTCGCCGCCTGTGCCCTTGTCATCCACGGAGGCTCCGCCATGATGCCCCGCATGTTCGGCGATGCTGTCATGGACCGTGTCGGGGATGAACCTGCCCGCATTGCCATGATCGTGCGCGACCATGAAGGCGGGGCTATGCTGGATTTGATCCGCGGCCTTCACCGGAACGGTCGCCGCATAGAATAGCATCAGCGCGGCGCACAGCGCCGCGATCAGGCGGTCGAAAGCGGCGGCCGGGCGGATCACATGTTCGCGTGTAGTTACCCGCCCGCCGGTTGGCAACCCGGCAGGGCCCGCGCCGCGCGGCGCGCTGCAACGGCTATCCATCGCGAAACCCCGCACTCAGTCGATCGTTCGCGCGAGCTCGCGATTGAGCCACAGCGCGACGAGAGTGACGATTGCCCCCGACAGGAGATAGGCACCCGCGGCCAGCAGCCCGAACGCGCTCGACAGCCAGAGCGCCACCATCGGCGCGAAGCCGGCGCCGAACAACCACGCAAGGTCGGCGGTGAAGGCCGATCCCGTGTAACGGTGGCGCGGCGTGAAGTTCGAGGATAATGCCCCCGACGACTGGCCGAACGACAGGCCGAGCAGCAGGAAGCCCAGGATCATGAAGGCCGCCTCGCCGAACTGGCCCGCATCGAGCAGTTGCGGTGCGAAACCGCTGAATGCCGCAATCGCTGCCGCGGTGGCGGCCAGCACCGTGCGGCGTCCGAAGCGGTCGGCGAGATAGCCCGAGGCGATGATCGCGATCACGCCGCCCACCGCGGCGATCGCTTCGATCATCAGAAAGCGCGCGGGCGTTTCGTCGGTGAAGAGGAACACCCACGACAGCGGATAGACGGTGACCATGTGGAACATCGCGAAGCTCGCGAGCGGGGCGAAGGCGCCGATGACGATCGTTTTCCATTCCGACCGAACCGTTTCGAGGAGCGGTGCCGGCTGGAGTGCGCGGTTTTCGAACAATGCGGCATAGTCCGGGGTCACGACGATGCGCAGCCGCGCGAAGAGTGCGACGACGTTGATCGCAAAGGCGACGAAGAAGGGA
>JBGTUD010000102.1:0-9230 GCA_041939405.1 Sphingopyxis sp.
AGGAGAAACGGATAAATACGTGAATATAGAGCCGATAAAATGCCGTGTGAAGCATCGATTTAAGACGCGCAAAGGCGGAAGCCGTGACGGCGCTTGCGCACGAGGCGGCTCGGTTGATAGGTGCGCTTCATCGCGGTTTTCCCTAGATCTCGTCAAATGCTGCAACAGAAAAGGGCCGCCAAGCGTGGGCGGCCACCGTTGGAGGCGCGGATAAGCAAGAGTCGGCGCAAAGTCAATCGCCATCTGGCGTTTCCGCCGCGCCGCGCGCCCGCCGCCGCGCGGCGCTGACCCGGCGCATCACGCGGTCGGTCCAGGCGCCATAACGCGGGTGCCGCCATTTGAAGCGTACATAGGCGCGCTTCGCCCACGCGCTGTTTTGCAGGCAGAGCATCAGCCCCAGCGGAAAGACGATCAGGAAACCGGGGCCCGGCAACGGCCCGATCACGACGCCGACCACCATCATCAATATACCGAGCGCGAACAGCGCCGTGCGCACCTGCGCATTCGACCGCAATCGCTGGTAAAGGCTCCGCTTCGCCATAGGGGGCGATGTGGGGAGCCTGCGGCGTGTTACAAGGCTAAAGCAGCTGGGCGCAACGCCTTTTCCGTCATCGCGGCGCCGGCAGGGATGACGGAAAAGGAAGCGATCGTGTGGGCGGGATCAGCGCGCGCCCATCGTGCGCAGGCGGTCGCGCAGCGGACCCCAGGAGGCGATGCCTTCGGCGACCCGGCCGTTGATGACAAAGGTAGGCGTGCCGGTGATCTGGTATTTTTCGACCCCCGCGTTGGTGCCCTTTTCGATCGCCTCGACATTTTCGACCTTGGCGAGGCATTGTTCGATCGTCGCGGCGGGGACGCCGCGCTGCTGGTAGAATTGATCGATGCCCCATCCCTTTGCGAGCGCGTTGAAGCGCTGCTGCGGCGGGAGCTGCATCGCGGCCTCGATCCCCGGCTGCGGTTTCGACGCGCCGGCGATGAAGGCTTCATGTTCGAGGAAGGTCGCGTCGGCGAGCGGGAAGAAGCGGTCGGTGCCGGTGCATTTGACGATCGCGCCCGCAATCGCGTCGACCGGGTGGAGCATGAAGGGCGTCAGCTTGTACGACACGCGGCCGGTGTCGACGAAATCGCGCTTCAGCTCCTCGTGCGAATCCTTGGCAAACTGCGCGCAGTGGCCGCAAGTGAAGGCGCCGAACTCTTCGAGTTTGATCGGCGCATCGGGGTTGCCCATGACGACGCCGTCGCCATCGACGCTGACGACCTGCGACCAGCTTTTGCCCGCGGGCGGGGCGACCTTGGCGACGACATCCTGTTCCTTGGCCGGGTCGGCGGTGCCGCCGCCACAGCCGGCAAGCGCGAGCGCGCCGAGCGAGGACTGGAGGGCGATACGAAGCGTTGCGGTCATATATTCATCTCCACGAGGTCGCGAATGCGGGGTTTCTACGCAGCCTTGAGCGCGGCGTCGAGTTTCGATTTGAGCGCGGGCCACGCGATTGCATCGGCGCGCTGGCCGTTGAGGAAAAAGCTGGGGGTGCCGGTGACGCGATCGGCGCCGCGCCCGATATTCGTCATGCCGGTGAGTTCGGCCTGCGCAACCTCGCTGCCCAGCGCGGCGTCGAGCTGTGCTTCGGAATAGCCGCGCGCGCGCATCAGCGCGGCAAGGCCGGTATCGGCGGCAATGCGGCGCGCACGCTGGACCGTGCTTCCTTCGAACCAGCTTGTCTTTTGTGCGTCGGTGGCCTTTTGAACCTTGGCGATGAAGGCGGGGAAGGCCGCGAAGATCGCCTGATGGTTGCCGGCAAAGGCGCCGGGGCCACCGGCGCGCGCGAGCAGTGCCGCAGTCATGTCGACCGGATCGCGGACAAGGTTGCGATATTCGAAGAGGACAAGCCCGCGGTCGATATATTGCGTCTTGAGCGGGGCCGACGCGTCGCGCGCGAAGTCGGCGCAGACGTGACACGTATAGCTGAAATATTCGACGAGGCGCAGTTTCGCGGCGGGATTGCCAACGACATAGGCGCCGATCGGGCTGGTCGTCACCGTCCGCGACCAGGCCGCGGGCCTGGCGGGCGCGGCGGCGATCAGCGTCAGTGCGGCGCCCGACAGCGCAGCGATCGCGCCGCGCCGGTCGAGCAGATTATCGGGAAGGACGGACATGGCAGGACCCCTAGCTAATCTTGGGCAGCCGCGGCGGCGCCGCGAGCCCGGCGGCCATGCGTTCGAGCACGGTCCTGAGTTCGGGGTCGCCGATGTCGCGCAGGCTGTCGCCCAGTTCGGCGGGTACGGGTTTCAGCATGGCTGGCGGCTGAACGGGTGCGGCCGGGATAACCTGGCCGTGCGTCATGCGGACGGTGGCGATCGCGGCATAGCCGAAGAAGCGGTTGACCGCGGCGATGATGTCGGGCGCGACATGCTGAAGCATCGGCGCGTGCGCGCCGCTGATGGTGAGGTGCAGCGTGCCGCCCGCCTTTTGTCCCGCAGGAAAGCGGATCATCGCGGGCTGGGTGACGTCGGCCAGACGGTCGCCGACGATCTCGCGCCAGCGGCTGACCACCGAGCTTTGGATGAAGCCGAATTTGCGAAAGGCGGTGCGGCCGATTTCGGGGACGAGGTCGGAGATCGCGCGCGCCTCGCCGCCGCGCGGGCGTTCATAGGCGCGCGGGGCGGGCCTGGCGGGCTTGGCCCCGCGTTTCGCCTTCGCCTTTTTGGCGGGCGTGCCGTCTCCCGTGGCTTTCGTCATGCCGGGTGCCATGCCATAGGCGGGGGGTGAGCGTCCAGACTTCCAACGCGGAAACACCCCTCCCCTTCAGGGGAGGGCAGCGAGACTTGGCAGCTTGCTGCCTAGTCGCAGCGGGTGGGGTCCATCGGCCTTGCGCAAGGCCGATGGACCCCACGCCAATCCCTCCCCTGAAGGGGAGGGGCTTATAGTGCCTCCCGATATGAGCTTTCCCGCGCGAATCCTCGGCTGGTACGACCGGTCGGCGCGCGTGCTGCCGTGGCGGATCGCGCCGGGGAGCGCGGAGGTTCCCGACCCCTATCGCGTGTGGCTGGCCGAGGTGATGTTGCAGCAGACGACGGTGGCCGCGGTCGCGGGCTATTTTGCGCGCTTTACCGATCGCTGGCCGACCGTTGCCGATCTGGCGGCGGCCGAGGACGCCGAGGTGATGGCGGCGTGGGCGGGGCTTGGTTATTATGCGCGCGCGCGCAACCTGCTCGCCTGCGCGCGGGCTGTGGTCGCCGATCATGGCGGGCGTTTCCCCGATAGCGAGGCGGCGCTGCGTGCGCTGCCGGGGGTCGGCGATTATACCGCGGCGGCCGTCGCGGCGATCGCCTTTGGCCGTCCGGCGGTGGTCGTCGACGCCAATATCGAGCGCGTGATCGCGCGTCACCGGTGGATCGAAACACCGCTCCCCGCGGCGAAGCGCGCGATTCGCGCCGCGCTCGAACCGCTGGTCCCCGCCGGCCGGCCGGGCGATTTTGCGCAGGCACTGATGGACCTTGGCGCGACCATCTGCACGCCGCGATCGCCCGCCTGCGGCATCTGTCCCGTCACGAGCGACTGCCGCGCACGCGGCCGGCCCGACGTCGAACGAGTGCCGGTCAAGCCGCCCAAAAAGGCAAAACCGCGCCGCCACGGAATTGCGCACTGGATCGAGCGCGATGGTGCCATCTGGCTGGTGCGGCGGCCGGGCAGGGGGATGCTCGGCGGGATGCGCGCGCTGCCCGGCGGCGACTGGACCGATCTGCCTCCCGCCGAATCGGGACTGGTCAGCGTCGACCATGGCTTCACGCATTTCGACCTGACGCTCGCCCTCATATGCCGCGATTCCCCATGCGAAACCGCCGATGCCGCAGCGGAAGGCGAATGGTGGCCGATTGCCGAGCTTGACGCCGCGGGGCTGCCGACGCTCTATCGCAAACTAGTGGGCAAGATGCTGGAGAGACGCCGATGAACATGATGGTGACGCGCCGGGCGCTGATGGGCGGCATGGCGCTGGGCGGCAGCGCCGCGCTGCTGCCGCGCGAGGCGTGGGCCTGGCGCGCCGACGGGGGTACGCTCTATCCCGCGACAAGCGCGTTCATCAAAGGATTCGTCGACCGCCGCGAGCTTACGGGAACGCTCGCTGCGATCGGAAAGGGGCAGGAGGCGCCCGTGTTCATCGGTGCGGGGGTCCAGTCGAACGGGGCGCCAACGCCGGTCGGCCCCGACACGATCTGGCGTCTCTATTCGATGACCAAGCCGGTGACGGGCATCGCCGCGATGCTGCTGGTCGAGGAGGGGAGGATGCGGCTCGACCAGCCGATCGCCGATTTCCTGCCCGCCTTTGCCGATATGAAGGTCCAGAATACGCCCGACGGTTCGCTGACCGACGTGCGCCCGGCAAAAGGGCCGATCACGGTGCGCCAATTGCTCACCCACACCGCGGGCCTTGGCTATAATATCATTCAGAAGGGGCCGATCAAAAAGGCCTATGACGACAATGGCATTGTCGGCGGACAGGCAAGCCGCCTGCCGATTCCGGGCTTTGCCCCCGTCACCCCCGCACCCAGTCTCGCGGCCATGGCCGACCGGCTGGCCGAACTGCCGCTCGTTTACGAACCGGGGACGAAGTGGAGCTATTCGATCAGCCTCGACCTGCTGGGACGGGTGATCGAGGTCGTGTCGGGCCAGGCGTTCGACGCCTTTTTGAAGGCGCGGCTGTTCGATCCTTTGGGCATGACGAGCACCGGATTCATGGTCGCCGCGAAGGATGTGCCGCGCTTCACGAGCAATTATGCGCCGTTCAGCGGCGCGCTCATCCCCTTCGATCCTGCGCGAAGCTCGATCTATCTCGACCCGCCGCCCTATCCGTTCGGCGGCGGCGGGCTGGTGTCGAGCGCGCGCGATTACGACCGCTTCCTCGCGATGCTGCTCGGCGAAGGCAAAACCGGCGGGGTGCGCGTGATGAAGCCCGAAACCGCGCGGCTCGCGATGTCCAACCTGATCGACGACAGCGTCGATCGCAAGGGCACCTTCATCGACGGCGAAGGTTTTGGCGCCGGCGGGCGCGTGTCGCTGCCGACCTCGCCGGGCGGTGAGGGGATTTTCGGCTGGGCGGGCGCCGCGGGAACGATCGGCTTCGTTCACCGGGGGCTCGGTTATCGCGCGGCGGGCTATACGCAGATCATGCCGCCCGACGCGGTTTCGTTTCAGAGCAAGTTCGGCGAAACCTTCTTCCAGGATGTCGCGCGCTGATGCCGTTGCCGCTCGGTTTCACCGGCGCCCGACTCGACCGCGCCGACCAGCTTCGCACGAATGACGCCGCGTTCGCCGCGGCGATGGCCGATCCGCGCGCGACCTGCCTTGCCATGGACGGAATCGACCCGCTGCCGGGCGAGGGCGGCGGGTTGCTGTGGGAACCGTTCGACCCCGCCGACGCGCGCGCGCCGATATTGCTCGGCATCGACGACGCGGGCGCGCCGCGGTTCGTGCGCGAGGCCGCACCCGGCGCGCGCGTCGACGCGCGGTCGCGCACGGTGATGCGGCTGCTGCCGCTGTTGTCGGCAGAGGAAGCGGCGATGTACGGCGGCGCGCGCAGCCTGGTGGACTGGCATGCGCGGCACCGTTTCTGCGCGGTGTGCGGCGCGCCGACCCAGCTGTTCCGCGGCGGCTGGGGGCGGCGCTGTGGCAGCTGCAACGCCGAACATTTCCCGCGCGTCGATCCGGTGGTGATCATGCTCGCCGAACATGACGGCCGCGTGCTGGTGGGGCGCCAGGGCGGTTTTCCGCCGGGCTTTTTCTCGGCGCTCGCGGGGTTCGTCGAACCCGGCGAATCGCTGGAGGAAGCGGTCGCGCGCGAATTGTTCGAGGAGGCGGGCATTCATGTGTCGGACGTCACCTATGTGGCGAGCCAGCCCTGGCCCTTTCCCTCGTCGCTGATGATCGGCTGCCGCGCGGTCGCGACGAGCGCGGCGCTGACGCTCGACACGACCGAGATCGAGGCGGCGATGTGGGTCGACCGCGCCGAGGTGCGCGCGGCGCTGGCGGGCGACATGGGCGCGCCGTTCATGGCGCCGCCCCCGCTGGCGATCGCGCGATATTTGCTGGAGGATTGGGCGGGGTAGCGGTGGTTATGGGGTGGATTCCCGACCTTCACTTATCCGTCATCCCGGCGAAGGCCGGGATCTCGCCGGAGCGTAATACCGATAGGGTGAGATCCCGGCCTTCGCCGGGATGACGACGGCATAAAGGTCCGCAATCGCTCGAAACCGGACTCGCGACTCGCTGGACGGGACGCGGCTAACCCCGCTTGCCGGTGATCCGGCTGATTTCCTTGGCCACCATCGCCTCGACCAGCGCGGGCAAATGGGCGTCGAGCCATTCTTTCAGCATCGGACGGAGCGCTTCGAGCACGACGTCTTCCATCGTGCGGCCCGTCGCGGCAGGGGCCGTGGTCGTCGCGGCGGCGACCGCGGGCGTGATTGCGGCAGTCAGCGCCTCAAGCGACTGGCGCGCGGCGTCGGCGCTCGCCTGCGAGACAAGCTCTTCGGACGCATCGGGCGCTTGCTCGGCGGCCGCCCGATCCTCTTCATCCTGCAGGTCGAGAATATCGTCGGCTTCGGGGACCCGAATTTCGCGCGCCGCGCCGGGCGTTTCGTCGCGAGCGATTACGCGCCGAATCGACGACAATATATCTTCCATCGACGGTTCCCGCGACATATCGCCCATACCAGCCCCCTAAACCATCGCGATTACCGGATGGTTAACGCTTTCCTTACCGGTCCGGGGCGGTCTTTGCCAAGCCTTATTGTGGCGCGGGCGCGGGCGGGCCTTCGGGAACCGCGGCGTCGGCGGCGGGGACTGTGCGCGTGTCGGTCGCCACCTGCTGCGGCTTCGGATCGTCGGCCCAGTCCCACAGCTGGCCCTTGACGCGGCGGTAATTGACCTCGGGATCATAGAGCGCGCCGCCCTCGATGCCCAGATCGCGCGCCTCGGCCTTGCCCATCGCGGCGAGCAGCGAGAAGGCGGCGACATAGGAGTTGCGCTGCGCCGATACGAGCTGGACCTGCGTGTTCAGATATTCCTGTTCGGCGTTCAGAATGTCGAGAATCGAGCGCGTGCCGACGCTGTTTTCGGCGCGCACCCCCTCCAGCGAAAGCGCGTTCGCGCCGACCGCCTGCCGCGTCGCGGCGATGATGCGTTCGTTCGCCTGCCATGCGGCATAGGCGCCGCGCGTCTGTGCGATCACGCCGCGTTCGACCTCGACATATTGTTCGATCGCCTGGCTGCTGCGCGATTGCGCCTGCCGGACCTGCGCCGAACGGCGGCCGCCGGTAAAGATCGGCAGCGTAACCTCGACCCCCGCGGCGGCGCTCGACGTTTCCTGCGTCACGCTGACCCCCGGAACGCCGCTGTTCAGCGAGCCGAGGAAATTATTGTAACCACCGCTCAGGATAGCCGATACTTTGGGCGCGCGCGTCGACTTGGCGGCGCCGATGTCGGCGCGCGACGCGTTGACCTGCTCGTTCGCGGCTTCGATGTCGGGGTTGCTGTCGAGCGCGATCGCGACCGCCTCTTCGGCGGTGGCGGGCAGATTGGGGAGCGCCGGCGGCGCTTCGAGGTCGACCGGCGCCTCGCCGACGAGGCGGATATAGGCTTCGCGGCTGGCGATCAGATTGGCTTCGGCGGTGCGCAGGTCGCCTTCCGCCAGCGCGAGCCGCGCTTCGGACTGGGCGACGTCGGTGCGGGTGAGGTCGCCGATCTCGAACCGGTCGCTCGTCGCCTGCAAATTGGTGCGCAGCACCGCGACATTCTTTTGATTGAGCTGGACGATCGCCTGATCGCGGATCACGTCCATATAGGCGCCGACGACTTGCGCGAAGATGCTCGCTTCGGTCGCGCGAAGATTGGCCTGTCCCGCCTCGACGCGATGTTTTGCCGCGCGCACGGCATTGCGCACCGCGCCGCCCTGATAGATCGGCACCGTCAGCCGTCCCCCCGCGCTCAGCGAGCGCGCGGGCGAGTTGAAGGCATTGCCGGGGATGATCAGATTTTCTTCAAAACTCGCCTGCGTGCCGACATCGGGCAGGCCAAAGCTTTTTTCGATCGGGACATTTTCGTCGTTCGCGCGCTGGCCCGCGCGCGCCGCGGTCAGCGTCGGGTTGTTTTCATACGCCTTGGCGAGCGCACCCTGCAGCGTTTCGGCCTCTGCCCCCATCGGCAGCATCAGCGCGCCTGCGGCGAGCCCGGCCAGCCAGCGGGCACGACGAGGGCACTGTCTTTTATCGCTATCGGTCATCGTCGTGTCAGCCTGCAACAAGGAGGGGAAGGCGGCTCAGAAGCGGAAGCCCGCGGGCGTGGCAAAGCCGGGCAGCGGCGCGACGTCCATGTCGGCAAAGCTGCGCAGCGCGATCGCACCGCCCGTCTTTACCCCCTGAACGAGCCGCGTCACCGCACCTTCGCGGCGGGCGGCGATCAACCGCCCGCCCTCGGCGAGCTGCGCGGCGAGATCGCCGGGTAGGATTTCGATCGCACCGTCGATGATGATCCGGTCGAAAGGCGCGGCGTCGGGCGCGCCCGCGGCGAGCGGCGCCTGCACCCAGCGGATGTTCGCGCCACTCGTCGCGGCCTGGCCCGCGGCGATCAGCGCCTCGGCCTCTTCGACCGCGTGGACTTCGGCGCCCAGTTGCGCGAGCAGCGCGGCGGTATAGCCCGTCGCACCCCCGACCAGCAGCACGCGCATTCCGGGCCGCACGGCGGCGGCGACGAGCATCCGGCCGGTGACGAGCGGGGGATTGAGCATCCGCCCGCCGCCCAGCGCGATCGCGCGGTCCATATAGGCAACGCTGGCGAGCGCGGCGGGCACATGCGCCTCGCGCGCGACCGCGGCCATGGCGGCGACGACCGCGGGATCGGTGACGTCGTTCGTCCGCAATTGGCTGTCGATCATGGCGGAGCGCATCTCCGCCGCGGTGATTTCGCTAAACTTGGTCGCCATCAGCCTGTTCCGATTCCCTGAAGCTTTGATCCTTTGCGGCCCGCTCTACCCGAAGCCATGCTGTATTGCAATAGTAATACAGCCTGAGCGCCCGCTGCCGCGCGCATAGCCCGGCGGGCCGGAAGCGCCAACCCCCGCGTTGGTGCCAGCAATTGCGAAACAATCGGATTGCCAGTGCCGGACGAAACCGCTAGGGGCGCTCACTCCACGCATTTCAAGCGCCTGAGGCCCGATGGCGGAGTGGTGACGCAGCGG
>JBGTUD010000103.1:0-9201 GCA_041939405.1 Sphingopyxis sp.
CCAACCAGTTCGACAATATCGCCAACCGCAAGGCGCATGTCTGCGGCACCGCCGAGGAAATATGGGCTCAGATGGAAGGACGGATTGACGGTTTCACTTGCGCCGCGGGGACCGGCGGGACGATCGCCGGGACCGGGCTGGGGCTGAAGGCGCATGATGCGAATATCACCATCGCGCTCACCGACCCGCATGGCGCGGGGCTTTATAATTATTATCAGTGCGGCGAATTGAAGGCCGAAGGGTCGAGCGTCGCCGAAGGCATCGGACAGAATCGGATCACGGCGAACCTTGATGGCGCACCGATCGACACCCAGTTCCGCATCTCGGATGCCGAAGGGCTTGCGGTGGTGCGCCGTCTGCTCGACGAAGAGGGGCTGTGCCTTGGCCTCTCGTCGGGAATCAATGTCGCAGGTGCGATGGCGCTGGCGCGGCAATTGGGGCCGGGAAAGCGCATCGCGACCATTCTTTGCGATAGCGGCTTCCGTTACCTGTCAACGCTCTACAATCCCGAGTGGCTGGCAAGCAAAGGGTTGCAGGCCGCGGCATGAGCGTTCGTATCGAAAATAGCAGTCCGCCATCGACAGAAGGGCCGCCTGCAACACGGCCCTTGCCTTCGGAGCCGCCCGTTCACGACACGATGCGCCGTTTGCAGATCGGTATCGCGGGGGTGCTGACCGTGTTGCTGCTCGTCGGCATGGCGGGGCTGATCGGCGACCGGGCGCGCGAACAGGTCGCCGCCGAGGGGCAGGCCAATGCGAAGGTCGAAATGCCCGGCGAAGCGAAAGCCGGTAGCGCCCCGCTCGAGGAGCTGGGGGTACAGCCCGTGTCGCCCTCGTCGAAGGATGAAAATGCCGGGACGTCGATAAAGGTGCCGCAGGCGGTTGCCCCGACGGCTACCGTTCCGGACCTCGAACCCGACCCCGAACTCGAACGCGCGCGCCAGTCGGCACCGTGACGGCGGCATTGCGCGGCCCTTTGCTGCGTGCCGTTGCCGTGGCGGCGATACTTGTTGCGCTGGCGTGGGCTGTCGGTGGCCAGGCGCTGCTCGGTCGGATCGATCCGGCGCTCGCGGTGCCGTTGCTCGCGGCGCCGATGCTGCTGCTCGGCTGGTGGCAGCGCCGCGAAGGGCGCCGGGTGCGCACACGCACCGCGTTGCTCGCGCTGGCATTGATCGCCGCTGCGCAGGCGCTACTTTCTTTCTTTCTCGCCGGGTCGATTGCGCCGCGCCAGCTGGTGTTGGTGATGCTGGTGGGCGCCGCTGCTGCCTGGATCGCCGATGCGCTCATGCAGTGGCGCGCGCCTGTCCGCTTCCTGCCGGCGCTTGCCGCGCTGGCGCTCGTTCCCGCCTGGTTCGGGGCAGGGCATGTGCTGCTCGCGATGCTCTATCGCCCGGCCGCGGCGCCGGGCGCGGCACCGACCGCAACGATGCTCACCGGCCTGCCGCTGCGCTGGGCGGGCGGCGGCAGCCTCGCCGCGATGATTGCCGAGGGCGCGAACGACGATCCAGCGCTTGACCGGCTGGAGGCGCTCGGCCCGACGTCGCTCGTCGACAGTCTCGTCGATCATGTGCCCCCGCCCGGCGGCGCCCTGCTGCTCGCGCATCCACGCGCGCTGGCGCCGCAGGATCTGGTCGCGATCGACGCCTTCGTCCGTGGCGGCGGGCGTGCGGTTGTTCTTGCCGACGCGCTGTCGGGCTGGCCGCCGCGGCATCCGCTCGGCGATCCGCGCAACCCGCCGGTGACGAGCCTGCTGACCCCCTTGCTCGACCATTGGGGAATCGGCCTGAGCGCTGCGCCGCCCGATGAGGAGGCGCCGCTGGCCGTGGCGGTCGAGGGCGCGCGGCTGCGCCTGTCGAGCGCGGGGCGCTTCGATCGACTTCCGACAACGTGCCGTGCATTTGCCGATGCCCGGATCGCCCGGTGCCGGATCGATGCGGGCGAGGCGTGGCTCGTTGGCGACGCCGACCTGCTTTTTGAGCCGCTCTGGCGCCCGCTTGTGCCCGGCGCCGATCATCTGCGCCGGGCCGATACGATGGAGTGGGTCGCCGCCCGGCTGTGGCGCGGCGCCGGGTCGACCGCGCTGCGTCCCCAGTGGATTTCCATCCCCGCGCGCTGAGTCGCGCTTTTCGAACCTAAATTTGGCCGATCCTATCCCGCTGCACGACGCTTCTTTGCTTCGTGGTGCCCTATGCTGCCCGATTTTGGGCGGTTTTTGCGGCAAAATGGGGTGATATTCCCTAGTTCACCCTAAAATACCCCTTTTCACCCCGATCTATAGTTGATAACCAGATTGGCGGAGAGGGGCATTCTCCACCCGCGCCGAATCGACCGGATTTTCGCGATTCCGGGGACGGGAAAGTTTTGCCCGGTGACGCAAGGCAGGGGGCAGAGCGATGGCGATTGTGACGCCCGGCCAATATGCGGGCACCAATTTCGCCGCGATCGATGGCAAGGGGCGCATCGCCGTCCCGTCGCAGTTCCGCAACAATGTGCCCCTCAATGCGGACGGTCAGCGCGTACTATGGGTCGGTTTTCACGAAAAATTGCCGTGCCTCGTCGCCTATGGTCAGGATCAGTACGACCGGCTGAACGGAGAGATTGAGCGCGACCGCGAAACCGCGCGGCTCCGCAACCTCGATTTCGACGAAGACAATGAGTTCAAGAAACGCTTCAGCTATACCGAGCCTTATACGCTCGACGACAGCGGGCGTTTCCTTCCCAGCTTCATCCACCGCGACCGCGTCGGCGATGCCGGCGCGACGGCGTTTGTGGGGTCGGGCCGCCGTCTCGAAATCTGGTGGCTTTCGACCCTGGCCGAATGCGCCGAGGCCGACCCGGTGCTCCGCCGCCTCGCCGCCTCGTGGGAGCAGGCGAAAGGAAAGGGGCGCAAGTGACCGACCTTTCTCCCGGCCTGCCTCGGGATCCCCGTCACGACCCGGTCCTCCGTGAAGAAGTCATCGCCGCGCTCGCCATTGCCCCGGGCGAGCGCCATGTCGATGCGACGTTCGGCGCCGGCGGCTATACGCGCGCGATGCTCGCGGCGGGCGCCGATGTCGTCGCGTGCGATCGCGACCCCGATGCGATCGCCGAAGGGCAGGCGCTCGTCGACGAAGCCGGTGGCAGGTTGATGCTGATCCACGGCCGCTTCGGCGAGATCGACCGGTTGCTCGCCGAGCGTGGAATCGACGCGGTCGACGGCATCACTTTCGACATCGGTGTGTCGTCGATGCAGCTCGACCGCGACGAGCGGGGCTTTTCCTTCCAGAAAGACGGCCCGCTCGACATGCGCATGGCGCAGGAGGGCGAAAGCGCCGCCGACTGGCTCAACCGCGCCGACGAGGGCGAGATTGCCGACGTGCTCTTTCACTATGGCGACGAGCGCCAGTCGCGCCGCGTCGCGCGCGCGATCGTCGCGGCGCGCCCGCTGACGCGCACCGCCGAACTCGCAAGCGTGATCCGCAAGGCGCTGCGCGTGCCCCCCGGCGCGCCCAAGGATCCGGCAACAAAAAGCTTTCAGGCGATCCGCATCCACATCAACCGTGAACTCGACGAACTGGTTGAAGGCCTGGCTGCTGCCGAACGCGTCCTCCGCCCCGGCGGCCGGCTTGCGGTTGTCAGCTTTCACAGCGCCGAAGATCGGATCGTCAAAAATTTTCTGCGCGAACGCAGCGGTGGCGACGCCGGGGGTTCACGCCACCGGCCGGCGCCGACCGCGGCGGCGCGGGCGGCGACATTCGAGACCCCGGCGCGAAAGGTGCGACCGGGCAAGGCCGAAGAAGCGCGCAACCCGCGCGCGCGCTCGGCGACGCTGCGCAGCGCGGTGCGCACTGCGGCCCCGGCCTGGTCGAACAAGGGGCCGGATAACAGGATGAAGGAGGCAATGTCATGCTGATGGCGGCCCGCAAGCTTCAGGGGATCGGTCTGGTTCTGCTCGTGCTCCTTTTTGCGATGATGCTTTATCCTGTATCGCTGAAGGTCGCGGCGACGCGCAGCGAATTGACGCGCGTCGAGCGCGAGATCGAGCGCGCGCGCGACAATATCCGCTACCTTGAATCCGAACTCGCGGTGCGGGCGTCGATGCGCCAGCTTGAGCAGTGGAACGCCGAGGCGTTCGGCTATTCGGCGCCCGACGCCGGGCAATATCTGTCGAGCGAGCGCCAGCTCGCCTCGCTCGACCGTCTGCCGCGGGCGCGCGGCGCGAACGAGGTTGCGCCGGTGCTGATGGCGATGGTTTCGCCCGTCGCGCTTCCCGAAGCGCCCAAGGCCACTCCGGTCGCCGCGAAGCCCGCCGAGGCGTCGCCGGCGTCGGCGCCGACTCCCGCACCGACGCGGCCGGTCACGGCAAAGCCGGTCGTGCTGGCGCAGGCCGCGGGCGCCGTGCGCAGCGACACGATGCCCCGGATGGCGCCGACGCGCCGCCGTGAACAGTTGAAGATGATCGAGGATCAGTTGCTCGCCGAATCGACGCTTGCCGACCTGAAGCGCGCCGCGGCGATCGAAGCGGCAGGAGGATCGTCCGGCCGATGAACACGCTGGTCGTCCGTCCGACCCGGGTGCGCACCGCCGGTGTGCGGCAGCAGATTTTGCTGACCGCGCAGCAGCGGCTGATGATCTTGATGCTGCTGTTCGCGGCGGCCTTTGCGCTCGTGTCGATGCGGCTCGTCTATTTTGCGTTGTTCGATACCGCGTCGGGGAATCGCGCGGGCGGCAGCTTCGTTCCCGCGCGCGCGGACATCGTCGATCGCAACGGCGTGCCGCTCGCGCGCACGATCGACGGCTATTCGATCCGCGTTGTGCCGTCGAAGCTGCTCAACGACCGCAATTATCTGGCGGGCGAGCTGCACCGCATTTTCCCCGACATGTCGCGCGCCGACCTGTTGGCCAAGCTTACCGGGCCGCGGCCGACCTATATCCGCCGCCGCGCGTTGCCCGACCAGGTCGCCGCCGTGAACGCGATCGGCGATGTCGGCTTCGATTTCCCGCGCGAAAAGGAGCGGCTTTATCCGCAACTGACGCTCGCTGCCCACGTGCTCGGCTTTACCAATGCCGAGGGGCATGGCGTCACCGGGGTCGAGGGCGCGTTCGACGCACGCCTGCTCGACAAGGCGACGCGCGGGGAGCCGCTGTCGCTGTCGATCGACGCGCGCGTGCAGGGCGTGCTCGAAAGCGAGCTCGGCGCGGCGGTCGCCAATCTGGAGGCGATCGGCGGCGCGGGCATCATTCTCGACGTCCACACGGGCGAGGTTGCGGCGATGACCTCGCTCCCGACTTTCAACCCCAACAAGCTGGCGGGCAGCGATCCGACGACGCGGCGCAACGCCGTCACCTATAATCTTTACGAGCTGGGTTCGACCTTCAAGCCATTGTCGATTGCCGCCGCGATCGACAATGGTGCGGTGACGAGCATGGCGCGCCGCTACGATGCGTCGGCGCCGCTGCCGATCGCCGGGTTTCGCATCCGCGACAGCCACCCCGGGCGCTGGTACAACGTCCCCGAAACGCTTATCGAAAGCTCGAATATTGCGACCGCGCGCATCGCCGATGACCTCGGCCGTGAGCCGCTCGAAAGGCTGTTCCGCGACCTTCATTTCGACACGCGCCCCGGAATCGAGCTGAAGGAGCGCGCTTTCCCGCTGTGGCCCAAAAACTGGGGGCGCGTCACGACGATGACGACCAGCTATGGCCACGGCATTGCGGTCACGCCGCTGCATCTGGCGAGCGCCTATGCCGCGCTGGTCAACGGCGGCCTCTACCGCCCCGCGACCCTGCTGAAGCTGGAGGATAAGGCGCCGCCCAAGGGGCGCCGCGTGTTCAAGGCGGCGACGAGCGCGCGGATGCGCCAGCTGCTCCGCCTGATCGTGTCCGACGGCACGGGCAGGCAGGCCGACGCGCCGGGGTTCCGCGTCGGCGGCAAGACCGGATCGGCCGAAAAGCCGGGTGCGGGCGGCTATCGCCGCCATTCGCTCGTTTCGACCTTCGCCGCGGCCTTCCCGATGGATAATCCGCGCTATGTCGTGATCGTCATGATCGACGAACCCAAGGGCAACGCCTATAGTTCGGGGCAGCGCACGGCAGGCTGGACCGCAGCGCCGGTCGTGCGCAAGGTCGTGACGCGCGCCGGCCCGATGCTGGGGGTCTTCCCCGACGAGAGCCGCGATGTGGATGTGTCCGAACTCACGCCGTTGCTGCGGAAAAAAGAGAAGGCACCCTGATGCGTCTCGCCGCACTTCTGGCGGACAGGGATTGGACGGGTGCCGACCCCGTCATCACCGGCCTGGCGATTGACCATCGCAAGGTGGCGCCGGGGACGATCTTCGGTGCCTTTGTCGGCGAAAAATTCAATGGTGAGGACTTTATTGCGGCGGCGATCCATGCGGGTGCGGTTGCCGTCGTGGCGCGGCCCGAGGCGAAGGTCGAAGGCGCTGCGCATATCGCCGACGCCAACCCGCGCCGCGCCTTTGCGCATATTGCCGCGCGCTTCTTTCACCGTTTTCCCGCAACCTGCGTTGCGGTCACGGGCACCAACGGCAAGACCTCGACCGTCGAAATGACGCGCCAGCTGTGGCGCATGGCGGGCTTCAACGCCGCGTCGATCGGCACGCTGGGCATCACCACCTCGATCGACAGCGCATCGACCGGCCTGACGACGCCCGACATCGTGACCTTTCTCAGCAATATGTCGGGGCTCGCCGCCGAGGGCGTGACCCACGCCGCCTTCGAGGCGTCGAGCCACGGCCTCGACCAGTATCGCACCGAGGGACTGCCGGTGAAGGCGGCGGCGTTCACCAACCTCAGCCACGACCATCTCGACTATCATGGCACGATGGAAGCCTATCTTCAGGCGAAGCTCCGTCTGTTCACCGAGGTGGTGGAGCAGGGCGGGACGGCCGTGGTCTGGGCCGACGACGCCTATTCGTACGCGGTGATCGACGCGGTGAAGGCGCGCAGCGTCCGCCTGTCGACCGTTGGCGCCCAGGGCGAAACGCTTCGCCTTGTTTCGCGTGCGCCGACCCAGCTCGGCCAGTCGCTCGTCGTCGCCGCCGGCGACCTCGAACAGAAGGTCCAGCTGCCGCTGATCGGCGCCTATCAGGTCGCAAACGCGCTGGTCGCGGCCGGGCTCGTGATCGCAACGGGCGGCGACCCGGCGCAGACGCTTTCCAATCTCGCACGGCTTCAACCGGTACGCGGACGGCTCGAGCGGGCGGCCATCAGCCGCGTGGGCGCACCCATCTACGTCGACTATGCCCATACCCCCGACGCGATCGAAGCGGCGCTCGATGCGCTGCGTCCCCATGCGACCGGCCGCCTGATCCTGGTGTTCGGGGCCGGGGGCGACCGCGATCAGGCGAAGCGTCCGGAGATGGGGCGGGTTGCCGCTGCCAAGGCAGACCTCCTGTTCATCACCGACGACAATCCGCGCGGCGAAGACCCTGCGGCCATTCGCAGCGCGATTGCCGCCGCCGCCCCCGATGCGAGAGTGATCGGCGACCGGCGCGCCGCCATCGCCGCCGCGATTGCCGAGGCGCGCGCCGACGACATCGTCTGCATCGCGGGCAAGGGGCATGAACAGGGCCAGATCGTCGGTCGCGGCGACGCGGTGCGCATCATCCCCTTCGACGACGTAACGGTCGCGCGCGAGGCGGCGGCATGAGCCCGCTCTGGACCGCGCGCGCCATCGCTCAGGCGACGGACGGCACCGCCAGCGCGGACTTCACCGTGAGCGGCGTTGCGTTCGATTCGCGCGAGGTCGCGAAGGGCGATCTTTTCGTCGCGATGAAGGGCGAACATGCCGACGGCCACAGTTTCATCGACAAAGCGATCGCCGCGGGGGCCGCGGGCATCGTTTGTGAAACCCCGATCGACCATCCGCATGTGCAGGTCGCCGATAGCGCCGCAGCGCTGAACGCGCTCGGCATTGCATCGCGCGCGCGAAGCCATGGCCGGATCATCGGCGTCACCGGATCGGCGGGCAAGACGGGGACGAAGGAGGCGCTGTTCGCCGCCCTCGACCGTTTTCGCCCCGGCAAGGCGCATCGTTCGGTCAAAAGTTACAATAACCATGTCGGCGTGCCGCTCAGCCTCGCGCGGATGCCGTCGACCGTCGATTATGGCGTTTTCGAAATGGGTATGAACCATGCGGGCGAACTCGCCGACCTGACCCGCATGGTGCGGCCGCATGTCGCCATCGTGACCACTATTGCGCCTGCGCATATGGAATTTTTCGGCAGCGAAGAAGCGATTGCCGACGCAAAGGGTGAGATTTTCGAGGGGCTGGAGCCTGGCGGTACCGCGATCATTCCATTTGACAGCCCGCACCATGCACGGCTGCGCGCCAAGGCGGAGCATCATGCGGCGCACATCGTCAGCTTTGGGTTGAACGAAGGCGCCGACGTGCGCGCGGTCGACTGGTTGCCCGACGGGCGGGGCGGCTCGCTCGTCACCGCGCAGGTGCAGGATTCGCTCCTCTGCTTCACCATCGCCCAGGCGGGAGCACACTGGGTCGCCAATTCGCTCGCGGTGCTGGCGGCGGTAAAGGCGGTCGGCGGCGACCTGCCCGCCGCGGGCCTTGCCTTCGCCGAGATGGCGGGGCTCGCCGGGCGCGGTGCGCGTCACCGAATTGCCGTGACCGGCGGGCATATCCTGGTCATCGACGAAAGCTATAACGCCAATCCCGCGTCGATGGCGGCGACGATCGAGGGGCTGGCCAGCGAATCTGCCGAGCGCCGGGTGGCGATTCTCGGCGCGATGCGCGAGCTGGGTGAGGGGAGCGACGCCTATCATGCGGCGCTCGCCGCTCCGCTCGTCGCCGCAGGAGTGCAATTCGCCCTGCTTGTCGGGCCGGAAATGGCGCCGCTCGCCAAAGGGCTTGAGGGGCAGATGGATTTCGCGCATGTGCCCGCGCACTCGGCTGCGGTGGAGCGGCTGAAAGACCTGATCCGTCCGGGCGACGTGGTGCTGGTCAAGGGTTCTAACAGCGTCGGACTGTCGCATGTCGTGGCCGCTCTGACGGACGGGGATATTTGATGCTTTATTGGCTGGCGGAATGGCTTGGCTTTCCGGGGGCGCTCAATCTCATCCGCTATCTGAGCTTCCGCTCGGGTGCGGCGGTTGCGACCGCGATGATCCTCGGGCTCTGGATCGGGCCGCGCTTCATCCTGATGCTGCGGATGCGGCAGGGCAAGGGGCAGCCGATCCGCGACGA
>JBGTUD010000104.1:0-9196 GCA_041939405.1 Sphingopyxis sp.
AGGACAAGAACGACCGCGACGCGGATGCGCGCGAGCTGGTGCGGCTAATCAAGCACTATAATCTGCCCGCGAAGGTCAATCTGATCCCATTCAACCCCTGGCCGGGCGCGCCCTATGAATGTTCGACGCCCGAGCGCGTGCGCGCGTTCAGTAACCTGATTTTCAAGGCGGGCATTTCGGCGCCGATCCGCACCCCGCGCGGCCGCGACATCATGGCCGCGTGCGGGCAATTGAAAAGCGCGGCGACCAAGCCGACGCGCGCCGAACTCGACCGGATCGCCGAGGAAAAACAGGCCGCGCTGGGATAGCGCGACGCGGCGACGTCCTGCCGACTCCCTGAAAGAACCCAGCTCTTCCGCCGGTTTTCCGGCGCAGCTTTCGCATAGCTATTCTATACTGTGTGGTAAAAATAACACAGGTAAGAAAATTGTCACATGCCGATCGATCCGTTCATTGAACCGACAGGTGGCGACGCCATTTAGGGGCCGGGCCGCGACCCAAAGGGTGCGGTCCTGATTTGAACGAAGGAAGAAAAAATGAAAAAATTCGCAGTTGCAGCCGCTCTCCTCTCGACCCTGGTTGCCGCCCCCGCCCTTGCTGCCGAAGGCGGCGAAGGCCGCGTCGAAGTGCGCGGCGGCCTGATCACCGGCAACGGAATCGACGAAGGCACGCTCGGCGTTGCCGCCGGTTATGACTTCGACCTCGGTTCGGCCGCTTTCGTCGGCGGTGAGATCGCGGGCGACAAGGTGCTGATCGACGGCGCGAACGTCCAGTTCTCGGCCGGCGCGCGCGCGGGCGCCAAGGTCGGCGCCAACGGCAAGCTCTATGCCACCGGCGGCTACACCTTCGGCGACATCGACGATCCCTATGTCGGTGCGGGCTATCAGCACAAGTTCGGCCAGAACATCTATGGCAAGGTCGAATATCGCCACCAGTTCATCAACAACTTCGGCGACTTCGACAGCTTTGTCGCGGGCGTCGGCTTCGCCTTCTGATCCGTCGGACCAGCGATGACAAAGGAGGGGCGGCCTGCGGGTCGCCCCTTTTTTGTTGGGCGCCTTTCGAGATAGCCAACCGTCACCCTCGCGAAGGCAGGGGCCGCTGTCGGTTTACGCAGCCACGCAGGGCCAGGCCGATTGCGGCCCCCGCCTTCGCGGGGGCGACGCTTTGAAGCTACGCCTGCCACCCATCCCGATGAGGCGCGTCGGACGCACCGCGCCCTTCCCTTTCACCCCGCCCCGCGCCACAGTCGCCGGATGACCGCCCTTGCCTATATCGGTGCCGCGCTTGCCGAGATCGCGGGCTGCTTCGCCTTCTGGGCGTGGTTGCGGCTGGGCAAGTCGATCTGGTGGATCGCGCCGGGCATGGCGGCGCTCGCGCTGTTCGCCTATCTGCTCACGCTGGTCGATGCCGAGCACGCCGGGCGCACTTACGCCGCCTATGGCGGGGTCTATATCATGTCGGCGCTCTTGTGGTTGTGGGCGGTCGAGGGTGCGAAACCCGATCGCTGGGACCTGATCGGCGCGGCGGTGTGTCTTGGCGGCGCCGCGATCATCCTGTTCGGGCCGCGCGGCAGCTAGCCCGCGTCGGGCAGCGCCTGTTCGACCAGCGGCGCGAGCCCTTCGGCGACGACCTTCACGCCCTTGGCATTGGGGTGGATATTGTCGCCGAGCATCAGCGCCTTGTCGGTGATCACATTGTCGAGGATGAAGGGATAGAAGCTGACGTCATATTTCGCGGCGAGCGCGGGATAGATAGGGTTGAATTTGTTCGCATAATCGCTGCCGAGGTTGGGCGCGGCCATCATGCCGGTGAGCAGCACCGGGATGTCGCGCTTCTGGAGTTCCGCGAGCATCGCGTCCAAGTTGGCGCGCGTCTGGTCGGGGCCGATCCCGCGCAGCATGTCGTTGCCGCCAAGCCCGAGCACGACAAGCGCGGGTTTGGCCTTGGCATTGTCCAGCACATAGGTCAGCCGCTGGCGTCCGCCCGCGGTCGTGTCGCCCGACACCCCGGCATTCTGGACGCGCGCGGCGATGCCGTCGGCGGCGAGCGCGGCCTGAAGCTGCGGCGCAAGTCCCTCTTTCGGGCCGAGCTGATAGCCCGCGTAAAGGCTGTCGCCGAAGGCAATGACAAGCGGTGCGTCGGCGGGGATCGCGGCGGTCCTGGGCGCCGCGCCCTTGTCGTTCGTCGACGCTGGTGGCGCCTCCGCCGACCCGCATGCGGCAAGCGGTTGGCAAAGCGCAATGGCGCAACCATATAAAAAGACAGAACGCCACTCGGCCGTTTTCATGTCCAAAGGGTCCTCTTCTTGCCCGACGCTATACGACAATCGCCCGATCTGGCGATCGCCGCCCATAATGTGACGCTGACGCTGGGGAGCGACAAGGCCCCCGTCGAAATTTTGCGCGGCGTCGACCTGGAGGTCGCGGCGGGAACGTCGGTTGCGCTGCTCGGCCCGTCGGGATCGGGCAAAAGTTCGCTGATGGCGGTGCTCGCGGGGCTCGAACGCGCGAACGGCGGCACCATCCATGTCGCGGGGCTCGATTTCGCGGCGATGGACGAGGATGCACTGGCGCGCGCGCGGCGCGGCCGCATCGGCATCGTGCTCCAGGCCTTTCACCTGCTGCCGACGATGACCGCGCTCGAAAATGTCGCGGTGCCGCTCGAGCTCGCGGGAATCGCCGACCCCTTCGGCCGCGCCGCCGCCGAGCTGGAAGCCGTCGGGCTCGGCCACCGGCTGACCCATTATCCGGCGCAGCTTTCGGGCGGCGAGCAGCAGCGCGTCGCGATCGCCCGCGCGATGGCGAGCGAACCCGCGATCATCTTTGCCGACGAGCCGACGGGCAATCTCGACACGGCGACGGGCCATGCGATCATCGAGCTGATCTTTGCCCGCCGCGCCGCGCTCGGCGCGACCTTGCTGATCATCACGCACGACCCCGAACTCGCCGAGCATTGCGACCGGGTGGTCGTGATGCATGATGGGCGAATCGAGGAGCGTTCGTGAGCGGCGAAGCGATCCTCGCCCAAGGAGGGAGGGGGACCATGCGAAGCATGGTGGAGGGGCACGGGCGATCATACGCCGCGCCTGACCTCCTGTGCCCCTCCACCACCCTTCGGGTGGTCCCCCTCCCCGTTCCGGGGAGGATTTGATGCTCCCCCTCGCCTCGCTCTGGCGGATCGCGCGGCGCGACCTTGCGGCGCGTATCCGCGGCCTGCGCCTCCTTGCCGTCTGCCTGTTCCTGGGCGTCGCGACGCTCGCGGCGATCGGCAGCCTGACGCGCGGCATCACCTCCGAGCTCGAAGTGCGCGGGCAGACGATCCTCGGCGGCGACGTCGAGTTCAGCCTGCCGCAGCGACAGGCAACGGCCGAGGAGATGGCGGGTTTCCGCCGCGCCGGCATCCCCTCCGCCACCGTGCGGATGCGCGCGATGGCGAACGACCCCGATGGCGATGCGTTGCTGTCGGAACTGAAAGCCGTCGACGGCGCCTATCCGCTCTACGGCACGATGCGGCTGGAGAGCGGGGCGCGGAAGGGCCCGCCGCCGCCCGGCGCGATCTGGATCGGCAAGGACATGGCCGCGCGGCTCGACCTCCAGGTGGGCGGCCGCGTGAAGTTCGGCGACAAAAGCTTCCGCATCGACGGCCTGATCGCCGAGGAGCCCGACCGGCTGGGCGAAGGCTTCACCCTGGGACCGGTCGCGATCATCGGCCTTTCCGACCTGCCCGCGACGCAGCTCATCCAGCCCGGCAGCCTTTACGAAAGCAAATATCGCCTGCGCCTGCCCGCGGGCGCCGATCCCGAAACCGTCGGCGAGGCGCTGAACAAGGCGTTTCCCGACGCCGGGTGGGACATCACCGACCGCAGCAACGGCGCCCCCGGCACGCGGCGCTTCATCGAACGCATGGGACAGTTCCTGTCGCTCGTCGGGCTTGCCGCGCTGGTGATCGCGGGGATCGGCGTCGGCAACGGCGTCGCGAGCTATCTCGCGGGCAAGCGCCCCGGCCTTGCGACATTGAAGGTGCTCGGCGCCGACAGCGGCACCGTCGCGCGCATCTATGGTTTGCAGATCCTGGCGGTCGCGGCGGTTTCGATCCTCGCCGGACTGGTCGTCGGGGCGCTGGCGCCCGCGATCATCGGCTGGATCGCGGGCGATGTGCTGCCGGTCAAACCGGGGGTTTCGATCTATCCGCTGCCGCTGGCAGTCAGCGCGGCCTATGGCCTGCTCATCGCGATCGCCTTTGCGCTGCCGCCGCTGGCGGCGACGCGTCATGTTCCCGCCGCCGGGCTCTACCGCGCGACGGTGAGCGGCGCCGCGCGCATCGACCGGCCGACCGTCATCGCCGTTGCGACCGCGCTCGCCGCGATCGTCGCGCTCGCCGTCGGCACTGCGCGCGAGCCCCTGTTCGCGCTGGGCTTCATCGGCGCGGCGATCGGGCTGCTCCTGATCCTCGTCGCGCTCGGCTGGCTCGTGCGCCGCACCGCGAGCCGCCTGCCGCGCCCCCGCCGCCCGCTGTTCCGCCTGGCACTCGCCAATCTGCACCGTCCCGGCGCCGCGACCGGCGCACTCGTCGTCGCGCTCGGCCTTGGGCTTACGCTGTTCGTCGCGCTCGCCGCGATCCAGACGAGCATCACGTCCGAAATCCGTTCGACCGTGCCGCAGCGCGCGCCGAGCTTTTTCGTGCTCGACATCCCGCGCAGCGACGCGGCGCGCTTTCGGGCGATGGTGACGGACGCCGACGCCCAGGCCGAGATCAACATGATCCCCGCGCTGCGCGGCAGCGTCACCGAATTTCGAGGGGTCCGCGTCGACGAGCTTGCCGAGCTGCCCGAGGGCGCATGGGTGCTGCGCGGCGACCGAGGGCTGACCTATAGCCCCGTTCTGCCGAACGGCAGCGAACTGGTGGGCGGCGCGTGGTGGGCGGCCGATTACCGGGGGCCACCGCTGGTCAGCGTCGAGCAGGAGGTGGCGGCCTCGCTGGGGCTGAAACTGGGCGACACGCTGTCGGTCAACGTGCTGGGGGTCGAGGTGCAGGCGAAGGTCGCATCGTTCCGCACGGTCAATTGGGACAATTTCGGACTCAACTATGTGCTCGTCTTTTCGCCGGGCACGTTCGACGCGGCGCCGCACAATATGGTCGCGACGGTCGCGGTCGGCGGCGAGGCCGAGACCGCGCTGTCGCGCAGCATCCCGCGCGCCTTCCCCTCGGCGTCGCTGATCGCGGTCCGCGATGTCGTGTCGCAGGTGACGACGCTGCTCACCCAGATGAGCCAGGCGATCGCCGCCGCGGCGAGCATCGCGATCCTCGCCGGCATCGCGGTACTGATCGGCGCGATCGCGGCGAGCCGCGAGCGGCGCGTTTATGACAGCGTCATCCTGAAACTGCTGGGCGCGACGCGCGGACAGATATTGGGCGCGCAGGGCATGGAATATGCGGTGCTCGCGGGCATTCTGGCGGTGCTGGCGCTGGCGCTGGGCCTGGCCGGCGCCTGGTATGTCGTGACGCAATTGTTCGAATTCGGTTTCGCGCCCGACCCGATGATTGTCGCCCTCACCCTCCTGGGCGGTGCGGGATTGTCGTTCCTGATCGGGATCGCGGGAAGCTGGCCCCTGCTGTCGGCCAAGCCCGCACAGGCGCTGCGCAGCCTTTAGTTGAGGATGCGGACCACCGCCGACACGGCGGCAACGCCAAGGACGATCGCGACCATCGCCTGCCAGATGTGCGGCGGGACGCGGCCAAAGGCGCGCGCGCCGAAATAATTGCCGAGCCACATGGGCAGGAACAGAAGGAGCGACAGGATCAGCAGCCGCGGGCTGGCAATGCCCACCCAGAAGGCGGCGGCGGTTCCCGCAATCGCGGTCGCGAAAAAGATGAGCAGCATCGACGCGCGCGACACCTTGGGTTCCAGGTGGCGGCGAAGATAGAAAGGCACCACCGGCGGCCCCGGCATCGCGGCAAAGCCCGTCAAAATGCCCGATGCCACCCCGGTTCCAGCGACCGCGATGCGGCCCGGCCGATGTCCTTCGGGCTGTTTGGGAAGGAGCACCGCGACAAAGGCACCGACCGCGACCAAGGTGATCAGCAGGCGCGCCACATCAGGACGCGCGGCGTCGAGCGCAACCATGCCGATGGGCGTCGTCGCCATGGCGATCAGCCCGATCGGAATCGCGGTCGCACGGTCGGCATCGGCAAGGATGATCTTGATCCCCACGGGACCGATGAGCAGTTGCAGCAGGATGCCGAGCACCACCGCCTGCCCCGGCGGGATGATGAGGCCGAGCAGCGGGACGAGGATGATCGCCATGCCAAAGCCCGTCAGCCCGCGCACATAGGCAGCGCCAAAGGTCATCGCCGCCGCCCCCGCGAAAGTGAGGGGCGCCAGGCCGACGAGGGAAGACAGGCCGTTCATGGCGCGGCCGATACCGCAGCCGAACGGGTCCGACTAGCCCCTCAGCCCAGCGGCCACAGCTTGCCCACCGGCCGTTCGAGCACCTGCGCCGCGATCGCGTGCAGCCGCGGGGGAGCGAAGCGCCCCGCGCGCACCGCCCCGGCAAGCCACGCCTCGATCGATCCGCCGGCGTCGACCCAGCGGTCCTGCCGCAGCATTCCGTAAATCGCGCCGGCGAGCACATGGATGCCGTCATCCGCCTTGCGCCAGCGGTCGGCGGGATTGCGCGCGACGCCCAGCGCCTCGCTGATCAGCTGATCGAGCGCCTGCGCGATGTCTTCGTTCAACATCCCCTCCAGCGTCGTATAGCCCCATTTGGGATCGTGATCGGCCACAATCCGCGGGATAAGCGGATCTTTTGCGAGCACGGCAAGCGCCGCCGTCGCCGCGGGGCCGTCCATCGGCAGCGGCGGGTGGAGCATTTCGTGCGCCGCGATTCTTACCGTCAACGCGGTGTCGTAGTCGGCCGCCTGAAGAAAGGTCTGATCCTGCATCTTGACGCCGTGCGGCTTGGAGAAAGCAAGCAACACGACGTTGATCACGGGATCGAATGCGCGGCCGGTAAGTTTCTCCTGCCAGTGGACGACATCATATCCGGCCAGCGCGCGCGAAACTTCGGCGATGCGCACATCGAAATCGGGACCGAGCTTTGCCTGGCGGAACGAGCCGAAGTCGGCTTCGCGCATCGCTTGGAACACCGCCAAGAGGCGATCACCATTCGCCTTGAGCCAGAACCAGTCTTCCGGTTCATGGCTGGGATTCGTCACGAATGCCGCGTGCACCCGTGCATCGAGGTTGGCGAGCAGATCGATCACCGAATCGAGCGTGGTAACGCCAGCACCGCTCAGAATATTGGCAAGGATGGGCCACAGAAGGCCGAACTCCGCCTGGCTGGCCTCCAGCGTCAATTCGGGAATATCGGCGCGAACCGCTGCTGGCAGGCGGGGGGCGAAGGCATCGGCGGCGTCGGCATAATATCGGCGATAAAGTTCGCCGCCGGATAGCGCGCCGAGAAAGGCGATGGCGTCATATCCTTCCGATCCCACGACGTTCCAACGCGTACGCATCGGCGGCCGGGTGGCCTGCGCGCCGGCGGCAGACAGGGGAAGGAGCGCAGCGGCGGAAGCGGCAAGCGCGGCGGCGAGGAGGTGTCGGCGGTGCATGACCGCTGCCTAGCTGCGCGGCGTCCCGCTGGCTTGTACGAACTTTGCCCGCAGCCGGACGGGCGGGAGGCCCGTCATCGCGGCGACCGCGCGGGCGAGATGCGCCTGGTCGGCAAAGCCCTGATCGGCGGCGAGACCGGCGAGCGTTCCGCGCCAGCCGCGCAGCGCGGCGAGCGCGCGGCGGGTCCGCGCCTCCACCCGGAAGCGTTTGGGGCTGGTGCCATAGGCGCGCGCGAAACCCCGGCTGACCGACGCGGGATCGAGGCCGATGCTGTGTGCCCAATGCGTGATCGCCAGATCGGGATCGGCGCGCAGCGCGGCGGCGAGCAGGTCGGGCCAGTCGGCGTGTCGCGCCGCGCCCGCGCGGAACCGCTCGGCGACAAAGACAGCGGCCGCCCGCGGATCGCATGTCGCCAGCCGCACCGCCATGTCGGGATCGTCGATTGTGCCGATGCCGGGGGCGAGGCCGGGTACCGGGGGGAGGTTCAACACCTTGGCCCCACGCGCGCCGAAACGGTCGAGGTGCGCGGTCCAGGAACCGTGCACGACGACCATGCCGGGCTGCGCCGCGAACCGCCCTTCATCGCCCGCCTCTTCATAACCCCCGCCGAGCACGACCGCGATATAACCCTCGGCATGGCGGTGCCGCGGCAACCGCTCGTTCGCCGCGTGCCGGCCGATGCAGACTGCGCTCAATCCCTGAGGTCCGGCGGGGTCGCTTCGGCTTTCAGCATCGCGATCGCCTCGGCGAGCGGCATGATGCGCTGGCCGTCCTGGCCGAGCGTGCGGATCGCGACCGTGCCTTCCTCGGCCTCGCGCTTGCCGACGACGAGCAGATAGGGGACTTTGGCGAGGCTGTGCTCGCGGACTTTGTAGTTGATCTTTTCGTTCCTGAGGTCGCTGTCGGCGCGGATGCCCGCCGCGGTGAGCGCCGCGACCGCATCCTTCGCATAAGCGTCGGCGTCGGACACGATCGTTGCAACCACCGCCTGCACCGGCGCGAGCCCGTGCGGGTGTGCGGCGAACGCGTCGCCGGCGCCGGCAAGCGCTCGCCCGTCTTCTTTGTCGCGCTGCCGCCAGCCGGCCTTCCCGGTTTCAATGACGCCATCGAGGAATTCACCGGGCAGATCCCTCGGCCGGCGGGAGATGCCGTGGAGCTGGCGGGCCTTGAAGCTTTGTCTCGCCAGCCGCCTGACGGTCCGCGTGGAATGGTCGACCCCGAAGGCGGCTATGAAGCCGGCCTCGAGCCGGTCGGCGAGCCGGCCCAGGTACAGCTCGAGTTTCGTATCCTTCGCTTCGTCGTCCAGGTCGGAGAAGTCAGCGCAGATCACCTCTTGCGCCGCGGGTGATATTTCCCCGGCCTCTTCGGTGGCGGCCGCCGGTTGCCCTGTGATAGTCACCTGGAGCTCATAGCCTCCGAGGCTGATCGAGTCTCCATTTTCGAGCAGGGCCCGCTGGATCTTTTTGTTGTTTACCAGGGTCCCGTTCTGGCTGTGAAGATCCTCGATCCAGAGCCCGGCGTCTTCGAGCGAGAGGCTTGAGTGATGCCGCGAAACCCTTCCATCGGGAATCACCACCTCGG
>JBGTUD010000105.1:0-9112 GCA_041939405.1 Sphingopyxis sp.
TCGGCGCTTACCGGCTGCGCCACAAGATCGGCAGCGATGTCGCGCGCGATGTCATAGAAACGGGCGATGTCCTTCGGCGCCAGCAAGCTGCCGACCAGCAAATATCCGCCACCGTCGAAACCCGTCGGCCAATGGCTGTCGACGACAGGGCCATAGCTGGCGCCCTGTTCCGCGCGCAGCCGATCGAACAGCCGATCGTTGAAGATCGCCGCCAGCACCTCCAGCGCACGTGCATCGCGCGGATTGGCGCGGCCGCCAGCCGTCGGCCATGCGGTCATCGCTGCAGCCTGGCCGCGCTCGCCGCGATGATAGGCGATCACGGGAACGCGCGCGGGCGTCGCAAATTCGACGCGCTGCCCGCCGGGCGGAGCCAATATGCCGCGCGGCGGCAAGGCGCCAAAGGTTTCGGTCAGGATCCGCTTGTAATCCACCGAAGCAAGATCACCGAAAATCTGCACCTCGACCGGCCCGCTGGCGAGCCGCGGTTCCCAGAAGGCGCGGAACGCGGCGGGCGTCAAAGCCTCGATCTCCGCCTTTTCGGGCGGCGCCCAACGCGCATCATTGCCCGTCAGCCAGCCGCGCAGATTGCGATCGAGGACCGCGTTCGGGGTCGCATCGTTCAGCTCATACCCCGTCAGCAGCCCTACCCGCAGACGTTCCACCGGCGCCGCGTCCCAGCGCGGCATCGCCAGCTTTGCCGCCATCAGACGCAGCTGGTCCGCCAGGTCGGCGGGGCGGCTTTCGGCCGACAGTTCGAAGGCATCGTCGTCGATCGCGAAATTCATCTGGATCTGCCGGCCATTGGTGAGCTGGTCGATTTCATTCTGGCCCCATGGTCCGATGCCGCTCGCAACCAGCGCATAGTCGCCCGTCCAGAGCAGGTTCGGCGCATCGGCGGCGACGCTGCGATTGCCGGTTCCGAACCGCACATTGACGCGCACCTTGCCGGGTTCGACCTTGTTGTTCGACACCAGCGCGGTGATGCTGTTCGCCAGTTCGATCCGATCCGCACGAAGCCCCGGCAGCGGCGCAGTCGCAACGATCGTGCCGGGGGTCCCGAGCGAGGGCAGTTGTTTGAAATCGGCTTCGACCGTCGCCAGTCGCGCGTCGCGTGCGGCAACCGGGACTTTCAGCGCCGCAAGAACCGCATCGTTGCCGCCGACCGATTCGGGCGTCGTCAGCACAACACGCGTCACCGGCGCAGCGAAGATGGCGCGGCTGATGTCCAGCATCACTTGCGGCGTGGCCGAGGCGCGTATGGCCTTGAACATATCGACCTGCCCTTGCGGGCTGGTCACGGTTTCGTTGATGTCGACCGCGCGCACCATGTCGTCGGCGAGCCGCGCGCCGGGTTCGTTGCGCGCATTTTCGAGTTCTTTCAGCAGAAAGGCCTCAATCTCGTTGGCCTCGCGGTCGATGTCCGCCTGCGACGGCGGCCGGCGGACGGCATCGGCGATCACCCCGCGAACATCGGCCAACGCCGCCTTCCAGTCGTTCAGCGGGACGATCGACGTCGCGGTGACATCGGCGCTGCGGCTGACATATTGCTGTTCGACGGTCGCGACCAGATAGCTGCCCCCGGCGCGCGCGCGGTTCTCCAGCCGCCGGTTGACGAGCGCCTGCGCAATGAACTCCAGATACAGCCGCCGTGTGTTTTCGACCGTGTCGATTCGCTTCTTCCACGGCCGCACCATCGCGAGCGTCAGCGCAAGCGGCTGGTTGGGTTCAACAATCTCCAGCGCATCGGGCGCTTTCGGGTCGGGCTTGCCGAAATCCGGTGTCGGCGGATTGGCCCCCTCACCCTTCCAGTCACCATAATATTGGGCGATCAGCCGGGCGAAGGTCGCGGGGTCGCCGTCGCCGACGATGACCACCACTGCACGCTCCGGGCGGTACCAGCGGCCGTGAAATGCGCCCACCGACGCCGCGCTCGCTTTGCCGAGCGATGCCGTCGTGCCGATCGGCGATCGGTCGCCAAGCAGTTGGCCGGCAAATAAATGCGCATTGGTCGCGTCGGCGATCCGCCTTTGCGGACCGTCGGATTCGCGGAGCTCGGCCATCACGACGCTGCGCTCGGCCGCCACCGCCAGTTCCGAAATCCGCGGCGCGCGGATCATTCCCGCCAGCAATTTCATGCTCTCGTCGAGATTTGCCGGCGTCACGCTCGGCAAATCGAGCTGATAGACTGTTTGCGTCGGCGTCGTCTGAGCGTTGGAATCGCTGCCAAAAGTGACGCCAAAACGCTGCCAGATGCGCTTCGCCTCGCCATCGGGGATATGTTCCGAACCGCGAAAGGTCAGATGTTCGAGCAGATGCGCATATCCGCGCTCCTCCTCGGTCTCGAACATCGAGCCCACATCCATTCGTACACGGATCGATACCTGCCCCGGCGGCACCCCATTGCCCCGCACCGCGTAGCGCAGGCCATTGGGGAGGACGCCAAACTGCCACGCCGCGTCGCGCGGAATGTCGCTTCCTGCATAAAGCCAGTCGCTCTTCTTCGCCTGCGCCTCGACCGCGGGCCGGCCCTGGGCGCTCGCGGTCGGCGCCAACAGCAGGGCGGCAACGGCGCCGACAAGCAGCGAATGACAGAAACGAAGCGGCGCGCGCGCAAAGATGGAGAACATTGCGGCATCTTATCGCCTTCAAACCTTGCTGGCCACTGAACTGTCGGCTTGTCCCCGGTGGGCGGCCGGATTAGCCAGACGATATGACCGATCCCACCGATGCCCCGCCCGCTGTTCGCCGCGCCGCGCTGGTTCAGATGACCAGCGGCATCGACCCGGCGGCGAATCTGGCGGTCGTCGATCGCGCGCTGGGCGACGCAGCAGCCCAGGGCGCCGCAATGGCTTTCCTGCCCGAAATGTCGCTGCTTCTCGACCGCGATCGCGCCCGGTCGGCGGCGCATATCCGGCGCGAAGCCGAAAGCCCGTGGCCGCACGCATTGCAAGAAATGGCGCAAAAGCACGGGATCTGGCTGCATTCAGGGTCGATGCCGCTGCTCGCCGACGATGGCGAACGCCGCGTCAACCGCAGCCATGTGATCGCCCCCGACGGCAGCATTCGCGCCTGGTACGACAAGATTCACATGTTCGACGTGCGCTTGCCCACGGGCGAGAATTGGCAGGAGTCGGCGGCTTATGCAGGCGGCGAGGCTGTGAGCGTCGTTGATACCCCGCTCGGCCGACTGGGCCTCAGCATCTGTTACGATTTGCGTTTTCCCGAACTCTATCGCGCGCTCGTCGACCGTGGCGCGACGCTGATCGCCATCCCCGCCGCCTTTACCGTGCCGACCGGCGAGGCGCACTGGCACGTCCTGCTCCGGGCCCGCGCGATCGAAACCGCGTGCCACATCGTCGCGGCGGCCCAATGCGGGAACCACGCCGACGGTCGCGCGACCTATGGACACAGCCTCGCGGTCGATCCTTGGGGCACCGTCCTTGCTGATGGCGCGCGAATGGCGAACGAGAAAAAAAATGGATATGAGTTGACGGTCGTGCCCATCGATCCAGCGGCCGTCTACAAGGCACGCGAGGCGATCCCACTGAGCCGGTCGCGGGCAATCCGCAGCATCGATCCGTGAAACCTGTCGGCATACCCGGATCATCGTTGTGCCAGGGTCGGAAACGCACCGGCGCGTCGTACTGGGATTATGAGATGCCGATTTTCGCCGCATGATTCCGCGAGCAGCTAGCTCCGGCCGACATGGAAGCGCCCTAGAGTCAGGACCCAATCCATGAAGGGACCCACAATGCACAAAGGGCCCCGAGCAATGCTCGGAGCCCTTTGGTATCTGTAGCGATCAGCCGATCTTACGGGCTGGTCGGTTCATCGTCGTCGTTGTCCGACGCGATGATGATACCGCCGATGACAGCGGCGAGAGCCAGGACAGCGATGATCCAGCTGGTGCTGCCTTCCAGTTCGCTCTGACCGTCAACGGTCGAAGCGGCGCGAGCCGCCGGAGCGGCCGATGCGGCAACGGGTGCCGCAATCATCGAGGTCGCTGCAAGGGAGATCGCAGCCTTCTTAAGCAGGTTCATCATTTTCTCCGTCCACTGGATAGTCTTGTCGAATCACACCGCGGAGTTCTTCCCCGGTTTGCTTCTGCCCGGCCTTCTTAGGCACAGGCTTCAGCAATTGCAATGACGATTTGCCCTACGCCCTGAAATCTTAGTAAATTCTAAACGAGCGGGAACTTCTTGCCCGTACCGGATCACCCGCGCCGCACGCGGTCGATACTTTCGCTGGTGACGGGATAGCCCAGATGTCCGGGGATGCAGAGATAGGATTGGCCGTTGCGATCTTCGATCCATGGCGTGACCAGTTCGACCGGATATTCGTGCGAATGCGCTGAAAAACTTTGAAAATCTGGGACTTGCGCCAGACGTTCCAGGTTGCGGCGGGTTGGAAAGATCACCGACACCTCGCCGCGGTCTGCCATCGCCAGCGTCGCCGCTGCGCTCGCCCAGAAGATGTGGCTGTGCTCGGCTTCTTCGACCGTGAGTTCGTGTCCGTGCGGCGGTGCCGCGACGGCATAGAAGCGCGTGTCAAAGGTTCGGGCTTCTTTGAAATTCGGACACCAGCGCGCGAAAGGAACGAGCGATTCCAATGCGATTCGGTCATCGCGCGCCGCCAGTATGTCCGAGAGCAACGCCCCACCCAGAAGGGCGCGGCGCACCTCGGCGACGTCGCGTTCGGCAAGCCCCGGCCAGCCGACGGCAAGTCCCGTCTCTTCCAGCGTTTCGCGCAGCGCGGCGACGCGCGCGGCGCCGTCCTCCGGATCGATGCCGGCACCGTGACGGCGCGCAACCTCATGGTCGTCAGGATCGACCCGGCCGCCGGGGAAAACGACCGCGCCCGCGGCAAAGGCCATGGCCGTCGATCGCTTGACCATCAGTATCTCGTCTGCGCCGCCGCTTTCGGACGGCCGCATGATCACCAGCGTCGCTGCGGGAATGGCGCCGTCGGGCAAGCTCGCCCTGGGCGCGGACGGCGAAAGGGCATCGGTCATGTCGATAGCCGATAACCGCGCGGCCCCCACTTGTCATCCCGCCATTGCGGCCGCGCCGCCAAGTGTGCAAGATGGGCGCCAGTTCACCACCATCGGGCGGGGAGCAGGCCATTGGGAATCATAGAGATTTTGGGCGTCGCGGGAAGCCTGAGCTTGCTTGCGGGCTGGCGGCTTTACCTCACCATATTGGCAACCGGCGTTGCGATGCACTTTGGCTGGCTTCCCCTCCCCGACCATCTGGCGGCGCTCCAGGTGCTGGCGAATCCCTGGGTGATCGGCGTCGCGGCCGTGGGCACCATCGCCGAGTTCCTAGCCGACAAGGTCGCTTGGGTCGATTCGGCGTGGGACACGATCCACGGTATCGTTCGCCCGCTCGGCGGGGCATTGCTCGCGCTCGCGCTCGTCGACAGTTCCGACCCGGCGTGGCAGGTCATCGCCTTCCTGCTCGGGGGCGGCGGGGCGTTGCTGAGCCATGGTGCCAAGGCCACGACGCGCGCGGTCGTCAATATCAGCCCCGAACCCGTCAGCAACGCCGTGGTATCGACCGGCGAGGATGTCGCGACCGGCGGTCTGCTCGCGCTGGCCATCGCCTTTCCGCCGCTCGCCATCGTCATCGCCATCCTGCTGGCGGTTGCGGCAGTAGTGGTGATCATCGCGCTGCGCCGCCTGCTCCGCAACATCAAGGCCACGCTGAAGCGGGCGCTGGGCGACGAACCACAGGCGGCAGCGGTGGAGCGTCGGAATCCCGAAGCCAGCGGCCGCTAAACCGGTAGCAGCGCTTTGAGCGGCGTTTCGGTGTCGGCGAGTTGTTCGGCAGTGGCTTTGAGCCCCGCGGTAACGATCATGCGGCCCTGGACATAATCCTTGGTGGCGTTGACGCAGTCGATCGCGATGACCCTGCCTGCTTTCAGATAAACGATCGAGAAGCTACGCGTCGCGGGATCGCCCCGCAGCACCGCCCGGTCGTGGCCCGTCGACAGACCCGCGGTCTGAAGCTTCAGATCATATTGGTTCGACCAGAACCAGGGGATCGCATGATAGGGGGCTTCGTCCCCGCATATGCCCTTTGCGACGACATTCGCTTGATCATTCGCGTTCTGCACCGATTCGAGGCGAATGACGACGCCTTCGGCAAAGTCATTCTCGTGCGCCGCGCAATCGCCGATCGCATAGATGTCGGGCAAGCTCGTCTTGCAGAAGCGGTCGACGAGCACGCCGTTGCCGCCCGCTGCCCCCGCCGCGATCAGCGGTTCGACCGCTGGCACGATGCCGATGCCCACGATGACAAGGTCGGCCGCGATCACCTCACCGTCCGCCAGCCGTACACCGGTCACTTGGGTCTCGCCCTCGATCGCCTCGACCGAAACGCCGAGCCGAAGATCGACGCCCTGGCCGCGATGCTCGCGTTCGTAGAAGCGCGACAGCTCGGTACCCGCCACCCGCGCGAGCACTCGATCGAGCGCTTCCAAGAGCACCACCTTCTTGCCCGCCTTGCGCAGAACCGCCGCGGCTTCGAGCCCAATATAACCGCCGCCGATGACGACAATCTGGTTCGCGGTTTCGGAGGCGGCCTTCATCGCATCGGCATCGGCGCGGGTGCGCACGCCCTGCACGCCAGGCAGGTCGCCGCCGGGGATCGGCAGCATCCGAGGGCTTCCCCCCGTCGCCCAGACCAGCTTGCCATAACCGATCGTCTCGCCCGTATCGGTCGTCACGCTATGGGCCGCCGGATCGACCGCAATGACGCGCTTGCCGAGCAGCATCGTCACCGCGCGCTCGTCCCAATATTTGGCGGGACGCAGCTGGATGCGCTCAAACTCCTTTTCGCCCGCAAAATATTCCTTCGACAAAGGCGGGCGCTCATAAGGCAGCTCGGGTTCGTCGCCGATGATCGCGATGGACCCCGTGAACTTCTGGGTCCGCAGCATCACCGCGACCTGCGCCCCGCCATGGCCCCCACCCACGATCACCACGTCGAATTGCATCAGCCTCTTCTCCCGCCCATCGTTAGCGCGCCCGTTGCACGCACGGCGCAGCGACGCAAGCCGTGCCTGCCTTGCTCCGATGAAAGAAAAGCTGAACTGCGCGATCAATCCGCGCATTCCAACCGAGGCAAAGTCCCCTCGGCGTCGACGCCCGATCGCACGACGGCCACCACCTCGCCCAGCTTGGCGGCGATGAGGGCGGCCTGCTCTGCCCCCAACCCGGCGACGACGATCTCGATCCGCATATGCTCCGGCAGCGTGCGCGCGTTCACCGCGCTCGGCACAAGCGCGCGCTGCGCAAAGAAATTGACGATGCGCGGCAACGACTGCGGATCCGGCATCGCTTCGAGGCGAAATCGGTGCATCACGCCGCCGCGCGCTGTGCGCCCGCAATCACCTCTTCGGCCATCTCGTCGGCGACCAGCGCGGGCGATCGGCCTTCGCGTGCCGCGCGCTCCAGCAGCGCCCCGACACGCGGGCCGATTTCGGCGACGCGCGCCGCGACGTCGCTTTCGGTTTCACCCAGATATTCCGCCGAAACATTGATGATGCCGCCGGCGTTGACGACATAGTCGGGCGCATAAACGATCCCACGCTCGACGAGCATCGCGGCGGCGTCAGCGTTCGCCAACTGGTTGTTCGCGGCCCCGCAAACAAGCTTGGCTTTCATCGACGCGACCGTGCGGCGGTCGAGGACACCGCCGAGCGCGCAGGGCGCAAAAATGTCGGCGTCGACCGATGCGATCTCCGACACATCCACGACCTCCGCCCCCAGCACGGCCTTTAGCCGGTCGCGGCGTACGGGGCTGACGTCGGCGATGATCAGCCGCGCGCCGGCGTCGGCGAGGCGGCGGCAAAGGTCGGCGCCGACATTGCCGGTGCCCTGAACCGCGACCGTCAAACCGCCGAGCCCCCGGCCCAGCGCGAACGCCGCCGCGACCTCCATCGCGTCGAACACGCCCTTGGCGGTCCAGGGCGACGGATCGCCGCCAGCGCGCCCCTCGGCGGGCGGCAGTCCGGCGACATGCCGCGTCGCCTGCGCGACCTCCTGCATGTCGGCCACGCTCGTCCCCACATCCTCGGCGGTCACATAAGCTCCGCCAAGTTTCTCGACCGCACGGCCGAAAGCCCGAAACAGCGCGACGCGATCCAAGGGACCCTCGGGTTTCCGCAGCACCGCCTTCGCGCCGCCGAGCGGCAGTCCGGCAAGCGCATTTTTGTAACTCATCCCTTCGGCCAGCCGCACCGCGTCGGCCAGAGCGAGGCGCGCATCGGGATAAGACCATAGCCGGCATCCCCCGGCTCCCGGCCCGAGCGTGGTCGAATGGATCGCGATAAAACCATCGAGCCCCGCCTCAAGATCATAGAGCCGCAAGCATTCAAGCGGCGGGGCCAGGCGGGCAAGACGAACTACCATGAAACTCTCTCCTTGAGCGATGCGGCGTTTATCGCACCGGCTCTCGGGATGTTCTTGATTGCATTTTTTGATTCCATCTTCATTCTGGGACATAATATCTGATTTTGTCTGTTTAGGAGGAATAAATGACCGATCTGGACGCGTTCGAGGTCAAAATCCTCCGCGAACTTCAACGCGACGCGAATCAAACGACGGCCGAGATCGCCGAGCGTGTCGGCCTGTCGGTATCGCCCTGCTGGCGCCGCATCGACCGGCTGGAACGCGAGGGGTTCGTCAAAAAGCATGTCGCGATCGTCGACCGGCGCAAGGTGGGGCTCAACGCACACGTCTTTGCACAGGTCAAACTCAACGCGCACGGCCGTGCCAACCTCGACGAATTCAGCGCCGCGATCCAGGGTTTCCCCGAAGTGCTCGACGCCTATGTGCTGATGGGTACGACCGATTTCATGCTGCGCATCGTCGCGCGCGACATCGACGCCTATGAACGCTTTTTCTTCGATCGGCTGAGCAAACTGCCGGGCATTCAGGAGATCAACTCGACCGTCGCGCTCTCCGAAATCAAAGCGACGACCGAACTGCCGCTCGGCCCCGATTAATCGCGCCCTGCAAATCTTGCGCAACGGCGCTTGTCTTCGTCCCACGCCGCTGCTAGTGGCGCCCCTCGTTGCCGCTTTAGCTCAGTTGGTAGAGCACATCATT
>JBGTUD010000106.1:0-9086 GCA_041939405.1 Sphingopyxis sp.
ATCAACGCCTTCAAATATGGCGCGCCGCCGCACGGGGGTTCGGCGCCGGGGGTCGATCGCATCGTCATGCTGCTCGCCGACGAACCCAACATCCGCGAAGTCGTTGTGTTCCCGATGAACCAGAAGGCCGAAGACCTGATGATGGGCGCCCCGGCGCCCGTCAGCGAAAAACAGCTGAAAGAGCTCAGCATCCGGATCGTCGACGGTCCGAAGGGCTAAGATAGTCGTTGGGCAAACGCATGCCTCTTTTTCGTCATCCCGGCGCAGGCCGGGATCTCAACGTTGCGTCATGCCGACACGGCGAGATCCCGGCTTTCGCCGGGATGACGATTTTGGGGATTTAGGACGTGAGCGAATCTAGGGAACACCGGCAGGCCACGCCGGACGGCGACATCTGCTGGTTCGAATGGGGCGAACGCGGCGAGGGGGCCTCGCTGCTCTTGCTTCACGCCACGGGGTTCCACGCGCGGCTCTGGGATCGGGTCGTCGCCGCGCTGCCCGCCGGAACGCATGTGATCGCGCCCGATCACCGCGGCCACGGGCGAAGCTTTCGTCCGGCAACGCTTGTCAATTGGGCGGCCACTGCCGACGCGCTGCTGCCGCTGCTCGACGGGCTCGGCGGCCATCCGCTCGTCGGTTGCGGGCACAGCATGGGCGGCTATGCGTTGACGCGCCTCGCGTCGCAGCGCCCGGCGGCCTTCGGGCACCTTGTGCTGATCGACCCGGTGATCATGGACCCGGCCCTGTATGACAGCGCAAACGCCGGACCGATTCCCGATCCGGCGGATCACCCGGTTGCGCGCCGCCGTAACCGGTGGGCGAGCGCCGAAGAGATGCGCGCGCGGTTCGCCGACCGGCTGCCCTATGCGCGCTGGGACCCGCGCGTACTTGCCGATTATTGCGCCCACGGGCTGCTGCCTGCGGCCGACGGCGACGGGCTCGAACTTGCATGCCCGCCGATGCTCGAGGCGTCGGTGTATCAGAGCGCGCTGCGGACCAATCCGCATGAATGGCTGCATTATCTCGCGGTGCCTTCGACCCTGATCCGCGCGCCGACGGGCGAGCGGAGCGGCGCGCTCGATTTTTCGCTGAGCCCGACCTGGACGGGCCTTGGCGCTGCGCTGGGCGCCGAACGCGACGAGCTCTGGGCCGAACATAGCCATTTCATCCCGATGGAAAATCCGACGCGCGTGGCGGCGTTGCTCGCCGACCATCTCCGTCAGGCGGCGCTGGCCTGATCAAACGCGTGCGCGCTGTCCCATAAAATGACAGCGGCCATCGCCGACTTGGTGCGAACGCCAGCGCGCGCTAGGAATGGCCCATGAGCATTTCTCTTTCCGACTATGAAGCCGGCGCCAAATATGACGGCGATTATTCCGACGATCTCGCGGCGCTCGAGGAACGGCTGGAACGGCTCCAGGCCGCGCATATCTTTCACGGCCAACGCAGCGTCATCATGTTCGAGGGCTGGGATGCGGCGGGCAAGGGCGGGATCATCCAGCGGCTCACCGCGTCGCTCGACCCCCGCTATTTCGAGGTGTGGCCGATCGGCGCGCCGAGCGACGAGGAAAAGGCGCGCCATTTCCTGTGGCGCTTTTGGAAACGCCTGCCGGGCAACCGCGAAATCTCGATTTTCGACCGCAGTTGGTACGGCCGCGTTCTGGTGGAGCGCGTCGAGGGTTTTGCGACCGAGGCCGAATGGCGCAAGGCCTATGACGAAATCAACGAATTCGAGGCGCAGCTGACCGGCAGCGCGACCAACCTGGTCAAGCTGTTCATCCATGTAACGCAGGAGGAACAGGACAAGCGCTTCGCCGACCGCCTCGACGATCCCTGGAAGCGGTGGAAGACCGGAGCCGAGGATTATCGCAACCGGTCGAAACGCCCGGCCTATCTGGCGGCGATGGACGATATGTTCGACCAGACGCATACACGGTGGGCGCCGTGGAAGGTGATCGACGGCAACAATAAGAAGGCGGCGCGCATCGCCGCGCTCACGCATGTTGTCGAAACGCTGGAAGCCGCGGTGCCGATGACGCCGCCCGAACGCGACCCTGCGGTGGTCAAACTTGCGGCCAAGGCCTTTGGTTACAAGCCCAAAGACTAGGATTTTCGCCCTCGTCGGCTAGCAATTGGGCGCTCCAGCCGCTACATGGGGTCGATGAGCCGCGCCAAGCGATCCGACGATTGGGGATTTCCCCGCTGGCGTCCCTATGGCGCATCGCGCGAGGCGCAGAAGGTGCGCCTTTGCGACCGGCACGGCTGCGTGGAGCCGGGCAATTGCCCTGCGCCCAAGTCGCCGAACAGTCCCGAACGCTGGTATTTCTGCGAAGCCCATGCCGCCGAATATAATCGCGGCTGGGACTATTTTGCTGGACTGTCAGCGGAGGATGCCGCGGCGCGCGCCGCCGAGGAAGCCCGCGGTGCGCGCAGCTATGCCCGCGCACAGCATTATGCCTGGGGTGGCGCCGGCGACGGCAGCCGCAGCGCCGACGAAATGCGCGCGCTCGAACTTTTGGGGCTGGAGCCCGACGCCGATTTCGAGGCGACGAAAAAGGCGTGGCGCGCCTATGCCAAGGAATGTCATCCCGACGTCAAACCGGGCGACGACGAAGCGGCAAAACGCTTTGCGGCCGGGCAGGCGGCGTTCGAGGTGCTGAAGCAGGCGGAAGAGCGGAAAAGCTGGAAGCCGGCTTGAGACATAGGGCTGTCGGCAAGGCAGCGGACGTCGAGCCGAGGCCCATTTCATAAGAACTGGTCGGGCGCTCCCCGAAGTATCCGGGCGCCAGTATGGAAGTCGTCTGTTGGCGGTTCCTTCAATCGGAACGGCCGCAGCACATTCTCGCCCGTCGCGGCCGTCAGTCGGAAATTGCCGCTCTCCAACAATCCTGCGATCCACTCCAGAAACTCGCCAAGAGACTCGGCGAGCACGACCTTCACATCCTCATCGCGCCCGAAGAGAATCACTTGACCAACCCGGCCGCCGGGCCATGGGTCGAAGTCGAGACCGATATGACCGCCCGATCCATCGCTGGTCAGCGGGATCCATGCGGGGTTTGTATAGGCCGGGTCGACGGCGCCTTCAGGCCAGGCTCCTCCTGGAATGGCGTAGCGATTGCCGTCAAATTCGGCCAATATCCCGGTCCATGCCGTCCAATCCGCGGCCGCACGTTCCAAAGGAAGCAACGGAAGCCCGTAGATGTGGCCCCAGCGGTCGTCGGTCTCGCCATCATGCCACCGATACAATTGACGGTAGGACCGCGGCATTTCCCGGCCAACCAAGCGCTCGAACGCGTCGATCTGCTGGTCCGTTGCAGGCGGATTGAACCTATATTTGTCCGCTGCCAGATGGGCCGCGTACCAAGCGTCCAGTCGCGCGAGGATCGGTGTAATATCTTCGTCGAGAGCCGGTTTCGCTTTGCCTCTTGGGCGTTCGGGAACATTGCTCATCGCTTTCGTCGGCTCCGTGGTGTTCCGGCGCTCCGCGCAGGCACGGGGCAGCAGTCCGCCAATGGCGAGAGCGCCAAGGATGGTACCGCCGATCAACAGGTTACGTCTACGCGAATCCATGTGCCTCCAAGCCGATGGCGATACACGAAAATTCCTAATTTCCGCATTCCGCCCGGAAGCTGCGTTTCATTCTCTGTGCGGTGCCTCAGCGCTTCGCGTGCTGGCGGTCGCCCCACAGGATCGCGCGATGTTCGTCGGTGAATCCGGCGAGGCCACCTTCGATCGTTTCGGCGCGCGCCACGCCGACCGTCATGCCCTCCGCGACCGCGGGGCGTTCGAGCATCGCGGCGCCCCAGCGGTCGACGTTCGGGAAACGTCCCGCCTTTTCGATCAGCTGGCGGCGCAGATAGGGCAGCGTCGCCATGTCGGCGATCGTATAGTCCGCGCCCGCCAGCCATTCGCTTTCGCCGAGCCGCGTGTCGAGCACCATCATCAGCCGGTCGACCTCGCGGCTGTAGCGCGCGATCGCATAGACGTGCTGGTCCTTGGCATAATGAGTGAAATGCGCCTCTTGCCCGAACATCGGCCCGACGCCCGACACCTGGAACATCAACCATTGCCAGCAGATCGCCCGCTTCTTCGGGTCGGCGGGCAGGAAGCGCCCGGTCTTTTCGGCAAGGTAGAGGAGAATCGCCCCCGTTTCCCAAAGCACGAACCGGTCGCCGCCGGGGCCGGCGTCGTCGACGATCACCGGCGTCTTGTTGTTCGGATTGAGCGCCAGAAATTCCGGGGTCAACTGGTCGCCCGCCAGAATGTCGATATATTCGAGCCGCCAGTCGAGAGCCATTTCAAGCAGCGCGATCGCGATCTTGCGCGCATTGGGGGTTGGACCGCCATAGAGCGTGATCACCGCGTCAAATATCCCGTCCGAGCCAGCGTTTGATCACATCGGCACCATCCTGGCCGACGGAAAGCGGCGCCGGGCGGCGCACGCGGCCCGGGGTCGCCGACAATTTGGGGAAAACACCCTGCATGGTGACTTCGCCCAATTCGGCGTCCTTGACCGTCACCAACGCCTCCCGCGCGGCGAAATGCGGATCGGCGAGCATATCCTCTGCGTCGTAAATGCGCCCCGCGGGCACGGCTGCCGCAACCATTTTTGCTTCCAGTTCGTCGATGGTCAGCGTTTTGGTCCATTCGCCGATCAGCGCGTCGAGTTCCTCCTGCCGCGCGCCGCGGGCGCGGTGGGTCGCATAGCGTTCGTCGTCCGCCAGCTCGGGGCGGCCCATCGCGGCGGCAAGCCGGGCAAACACGCCGTCCTGATTGGCCCCGATCAGATATTCGCCGTCCTTGCACGGATAAACATTCGACGGTGCGATGCCGGGCAGCGTCGATCCGGTGCGACGACGCTTGGTGCCGCTCGCCGAATAGTCCGACACGGTCGATTCCATGACCTGCAGCACCGCCTCGTAAAGCGCCGAATCGACGATCTGGCCTTCGCCCGTTTTGTGGCGATGGTGGAGCGCCGCGAGTGCGCCGAGGCAGCCATAGGTCGCAGCCAGCGTGTCGCCGATCGACACGCCCATGCGCGCGGGCGGCAGGTCGGGATAGCCGACGATGCCGCGCCAGCCGCCCATCGCCTCGCCGATGCCGCCAAAGCCCGCGCGCGCCGAATAGGGGCCGGTCTGGCCATAGCCCGACACGCGCACGACGATCAGCCCCGGGTTCCCCTTGCGCAGCTCCGCCGGGTCGAGATTCCATTTTTCGAGCGTTCCGGGGCGGAAATTCTCGATCAATATATCGGCCTTGGCGATCAGCTCGCGCGCCAGCGCCTGGCCCTCTTCGGAACGCAGGTCGACCGCCACCGAATATTTGTTGCGCGCAATCACGCGCCACCAGCTCGGCTTGTCGCCCTGGCCCCAATGGCGCATCTGATCGCCGGTGACAGGAGGTTCGAGCTTGACGATCTCGGCCCCCATGTCGCCAAGCAATTGCCCGCAGAAAGGGCCGGCGATGAGCTGCCCCATCTCGACCACCTTGATGCCTTCCAGCGCGCCCCCGCTGCCTGTATCGCTCATGTCATTCCTTTCGCGGCCGGCTCCGATCGCGGCGACCGGCGCCTCGCCCATGGCTTTTGTATACTTAGAATGCTATGTAATTTTCAACCTGCTAAATGACTCACGATGTCGAGGGTGCAAAATGTTGAAAAATCATCGGGTGGAACTGGTCGAGGTCGGACCGCGCGACGGGTTGCAAAATGAATCGGCGATCGTCGCGACCGCCGACAAGCTCGAACTGGTGCGGCGCGCGATCGACTATGGCGTGCGCCGGATCGAGGTCACGAGCTTTGTTAATCCGAAAAAGGTGCCGCAGCTCGCCGATGCCGAGGAATTGGTGGCGATGCTGCCCGAGCATCGCGACGTCACCTATATCGGCCTTGTCCTCAACCGCCGCGGCGCCGAGCGCGCGCTGGCCACCGGCCGCATTGGTGAACTCGGCGCGGTGTGCGTGACGACCGATACGTTCGGCATCCGCAATCAGGGTCAAAGCTCGGACGAATCGCTCGCGGCCGCGATGGAGATTGTTGCGCTGGCGCGGGAGGCCGGACGCGGCGGACAGATCACCATCGCCACCGCCTTTGGCTGTCCGTTCGAGGGGCGGGTCGCGATCGACCGCGTCGTCGAAATGGCGAAGCGCGCCGCCGATGTCGCCCCACGCGAAATCGCGCTGGCCGACACGATCGGCGTGGGCGCGCCAGCGCAGGTCGCCGAGATGGTCGGCCGCGTGCGCGACGCCGTCGGCGGTTTGCCGGTCCGTGTTCATTTTCACAATACGCGCGGCACCGGCATCGCCAATGTCTGGGCCGCGGTGCAGGAGGGGGCGGCGGTGGTCGATGCGTCGCTCGGCGGGCTTGGCGGCTGTCCCTTTGCGCCGGGCGCGGCGGGCAATGTCGCGACCGAAGATGTGGTCTATATGCTCGAAAACAGCGGCGTCGCGACGGGCATCGCGATGCCCTCGGTAATCGAAGCCGCCGAATGGCTGGCGGGAGTCATGGGACGGGCGCTGCCCGCGATGGTCAGCAGAGCGCCTGCCTTTCCCTAGCGGCCTGACCCTAAAGCGTCGCGAGCAGCGCCAGCGCTACGCCGCCGACGACGAGAAGCAGGCCGACGATTTCGTGCCAGCGCACCGGCTCGCGCAGATAAAAATGGGCAAAGCCGATCGTAAAGACGACCTCGACCTGTCCGACGATCCGCACGAGCGCGGCGGGGGCGGCGGCGAATCCGATATACCAGCACGCCGAGCCGAGCGCCGACAGCAGCCCGACCTGGCTCGAATGGCGCCACGTCCGGAATATGGCGCGCAGCGTCTCGCGGTCGCGCAGCAGGGTCCAGGCCAGATGCAATCCGGTCTGGATCGCCATCACGGCGACCAGGGTAATGAGCGCCGATCCGATCAGATCGACGTCTTTCAGCTCGGCGGTCGCAAGCTTGACCGCGATTGCCGCGAGCGCGAACATCGACCCCGCGCTCAGTCCGCACAGCGCCGCGGGCTGGCCGAGCGCGCGCCAGACCTCGCTCGCGGAAACGCCGCGTCCGGCGAGCGCGAGCAGCAGCACACCCGCGACCCCCGCGACGATCCCGATCCAGGCGAGCAGCGGCAATCGTTCGCCGAGGAACAACGCGGTGACAAGCGCGACCTGAACCGCTTCGGTCTTCGAAAAGGCGGTGCCGACAACAAAGCCGCGATGCCCGAACGCCATGATGAGCAGGATCGTACCCGCCATTTGCGTGATCGCGCCGGCGATGGCGAACCCTGTAAAACTGCCGCCAAAGGCCGGTACGGCATCGCCCTGCATCGCCAGCCAGGCCGCCGCGAGACAAAGCGCAAAAGGCAGGCCGTAAAGATAGCGCACCAGCCCGGCGCCGCTGATGCTAAGCTCGGCGCGCAGCCGCTGTTGCAGCGCGGTTCGCCACGCTTGAAACAGCCCGCCGAGCAGCGACGCGGGAAGCCAGATCGGGCTCACCTTGCCACCGCGTGCGGCGTTGTCGCCGTGATTCGCTTTGGTCTGCGCATGGCGTCCCATGCAATAGTTTTATTACTAAGTATATGGCGAGATCCCGCCCGCGACCTAGCACGCCAATCAGCTAGACCTGCGCCGCCGCGCACGGCACAAGCGGGGCGGGAGGCGCAATGACCAACAAACTCAGCCGGACAGGCCGGCGCAGCGGGGCGAAATTCTGACATGGCGACGCTCGATCTGCCGCTTGACGAAGAGCAGGTGATACTGCGCGAAAGCATTCAGCGCTTTCTGGCCGATCACCCGCGCCCCGGCTGGCGCGATCTGTGCGATACGCTGGGCCTGGGTGGACTGGCCGCGCCTGAAGCGGCCGGGGGTTTCGGCGGCGGCGCGATCGACATAGCGCTCGCCATTGCCGAGCTGGGCCCGGCGCTTGCGGGCGCCGACTGGCTTTCGCACGCCGCCGCGACGATGCTGCTCGGCGCGGCCGCGCCCGATCATCCCGCCTTGCCCGCTCTCGCGTCGGGTGAACGCCGTATCGCAACGATTTCTGCCGCGACCGCCGCGTCGATGCCCGTCTGCGACCCCGCGATGGTCCGCGGCAGCGCTACGCTCGTCGCGGGTGCGGCAGAGGCCGACCTGCTGCTTCTGGCCGATCCCGACGCGCTGCTGCTGGTCGCCGCCGACCATGACAAGATCGAGCAGCGGCACCGCATCATGCACGATGGCAGCGTCTCCGCCGACCTGGTCTTTGCGCTGAAACCGGACGATATGCTGCTGCTCGCGTCGGGCGACCAGGCCGTACGCACGGCGGACTTTGTCAACGATCTGATCCTCGCGGCGCGCTGTGCCGAGGCGGTGGGGCTGATGCAGCGGATGATCGGCGACAGCGTCGACTATCTGGGCCAGCGGCAACAATTCGGTACCGCGATCGGCCGGTTCCAGGTGCTGCGCCACCGCGCGGCCGATATGCAGCTTGCGATGATGAAAGCCGCGGCGCTGACCGAAGAGGCGATCCTGGCGGTCGACGCCGACCGCGCCGACCGCGCCGCCGCGGTCGGGGCGGCGTGCATCGAGGTCGGCGACGCGGTGCGGGTCGTCGGCGAAAGCGCGGTGCAGATCCACGGCGCGATGGGATTGACCGAGGAATTGAGCCTTGGCGGCCATTTCAAACGCGCGCTGGCGATCGCCGCGGGATTGGGGCCGCGCGCCGGCCATCTGGCGCGCGCCATGTCCGCGGTCGCTTAACCCAATATGGTCCGCGCGATCAGGTCGCGCTGGATTTCGTTCGACCCGGCATAGATCGTCGCGGCGCGGTCGTTGAGATAGCGCGGCACTGCGACCGCCAGTTCGGCCGGCGCCTGCCCGTCGGCCTCGGCCCACGCGGCGTGACCCAGGGCCTCGCACGCGAGCGTGTCGATGCGTTGCGCCGCTTCGGTCCCGAGTATCTTGAGCGCCGAGGCATAGAGCGCGGGGCTGCCGCCCACGCCACGCATCGCCTTCAGCTCGAGGGCCTGCAAGGCTCGCAAGGTCACGGCTTCGCGGTCGAGCGCCGCGCGCAGCACGGGGTCGAGATCGCCGCGGCGGCGCAGCTGTTCGAGCCGCCCGATCAGCCCCG
>JBGTUD010000107.1:0-9045 GCA_041939405.1 Sphingopyxis sp.
TGGATGGAAGGCAAGCCGCTGCCGGGTGTCGACGCGCTCAAGGCCTAGAATTTCCTCGTGCATTGCGTCCCGCCTGCGGGGCCGCTATGCGCATCGCGACATACGTATGCAAACAACCGGAGATGTTATGACGACCGCCCATGCCGCCATGCTCGACCAGATCAAATCGGGACAGGGTTTCATCGCCGCGCTCGACCAGAGCGGCGGTTCGACGCCCAAGGCATTGAAGGGTTACGGGATCGAAGCCGACGCCTTTTCGAACGACGAGGAAATGTTCGCCCTGATCCACGACATGCGCAGCCGCATCGTCACCGCGCCCTGCTTCAACGGCGAAAAGGTGATCGGCGCGATCCTGTTCGAACGCACGATGGACGGCGAAGCGGGCGGCAAGTCGGTTCCGGCGCTCTTGTGGGAGCGCGGCGTGGTGCCCTTTCTGAAGGTCGACAAGGGGCTTGAGGACGAAGCCGACGGCGTTCAGTTGATGAAGGCCAACCCCGGCCTTGACGCGCTGTGCCAGCGTGCGGTCGCCAAGGGCGTGTTCGGAACCAAGATGCGCAGCGTGATCAACCTCGCCAACGAGACGGGGATCAAGGCGATCGTTGCGCAGCAGTTTGCCGAAGCCGCGCGCATCGCGGCGCATGGCCTTGTGCCGATTATCGAGCCCGAGGTGAATATCAAGAGCGCCGAGCGCGACGCTGCTGACCGCCTGCTGCTGAAGGAACTGCTCGCCGCACTCGACGCATGGACCGGTGCGCCGGTGATGCTCAAACTCTCCCTGCCTACCGAAGCCGGCCTGTTCCAGCCGCTCGTCGATCATCCGAAGGTGCTGCGCGTCGTCGCCCTGTCGGGCGGATTCGCACGCGGCGAGGCGTGCGTCGAGCTCGCCAAGAATCCGGGAATCATCGCCAGCTTCAGCCGCGCATTGCTCGAAGACCTCCGCCACCAGATGAGCGACGACGAGTTCAACGCCTCGCTCGGCGGCGCGATCGACGAAATTCACGCAGCGTCCGTCGCCTGATGCTATGGAGCGCCTAAATTGAGTGGGCGGTGGCAAGCCGTCGACGATTATATCGCCGACAAATTGCTCGGCGCCAATGACGCGCTTGCCGCCACGCTCGCCAACAACGCCGCGAAGGGCCTGCCGCCGATCGACGTGTCGGCGGCGCAGGGCAAGATGCTCTTCCTGCTCGCGCAGATCGCGGGCGCACGGCGCATATTGGAAATCGGGACGCTCGGCGGTTATTCGACGACCTGGCTTGCTCGCGCCCTGCCCGATGACGGCGAACTGGTGACGCTCGAGCTCGACGCGCATCATGCGGCAGTCGCGCGCGAAAATCTGGAAAATGCGGGGGTTTCGGCGAAGGTTGACATCCGCGTTGGCCCGGCCGCCGAAAGCCTTGCCGCGATGACCGCCGAGGCGCCCTTCGATTTCGTCTTCATCGATGCCGACAAGCAGTCGGGCGCGCATTATGTGGGCGAGGCGATCCGGCTCGGCCGCCCCGGCACGACGATCATCGTCGACAATGTCGTGCGCGAAGGCGGTGTGCTCGACGCGAACAGCGCGGATGAACGCATCGTCGGCACACGCGCGCTGTTCGATATGCTCGCCGACGATCCCCGGCTCGACGCGACGGCGGTTCAGACCGTGGGCGCGAAGAAGTGGGATGGCTTCGTGCTGGCGCGGGTGCGCTAGCCGGTCGTCCCAAGTCTGGCGTCATCCCGGCGCAGGCCGCGATCTCGCCGGTGCATCAGGGCGCAAGGTAGAGATACCGGCCTTCGCCGGGATGACGAGGGATCTATAACCCCCCAGCGAAACGGAATGAGAAGCGATAGTCGGAAGGTTTCAGGGTCACGTCGACCCGCTTCTCTGGACGAACCGATTCGAGCGTGAATTTGCCGTCGGCAAGTTGCGTCGCCTCGCCCAGCGTCACCTCGAACGGCTGTTTCTCGCCGTTGCCGCGGTGCCAGAGCATCTGCACGCGCACCCGGCCCGCCCAAACGCAGTGTGCATTCATCGGGCAGCGGCTGTCCTCGATCAGCGCGACGGGCTCGACGATCGGGCCGTCCACATAGGCCTTCTGGCCGAGCGCGACATTGCTGCCGTCGGGCAGCGGTGGCCCCGCGGTCGTCGCGCAGGCCGAAAGCGCAAGCGCGGCGGGGAAGGCGAGGGCGGCGAGGCGGGCGACGTTCTGCATTTGCCCGCCTCTGGCGCCCTCGCTATGAACGCGCCATGACCACCGCATCGACCGCATCCCGTTGCCAGCTTTATCTCATCTCGCCGCTCGACGTCGGCGGCGCTTTTCCAGCCCGGCTGGAGGAAGCGCTGGCCGCCGGCCCCGTCGCCGCCTTCCAGTTTCGCGTCAAGGGATTGGACCAGCATGAGACGGCGCGGCTTGCCGAGCCCTTGCAGGCGATCTGTGCGGCGCACGATGTGGCCTTCATCGTCAACGACGATATTGCGCTCGCCAAGCGGCTGAAGGCGGACGGCGTCCATCTGGGGCAGCGCGACGGCGATCCGCGCGAAGCGCGCCGCCTGCTCGGCCCCAATGCGCAGATCGGCGTGACGTGCCACAACAGCCGCCACCTTGCGATGGAAGCGGGCGAGGCTGGGGCCGATTATGTCGCCTTCGGCGCCTTTTTCCCGACGACGACAAAGGCGGTCGAGCATCGCGCCGACCCCGAGATCCTGACCTGGTGGCAGGGACTTTTCGAGCTGCCGTGCGTCGCGATCGGCGGCATTACGCTGGACAATGCGAAAGCGCTTGTCGAGGCGGGAGCCGATTTCCTCGCCGTGTCGGGCGGCGTCTGGGCGCATGGCGAGGGGCCGGGCGCCGCGGTGCGCGGCTTTGCCGCCATGTTGGGGGATCAGCCCGCGGGATAGTCGCGCTGGGGCTTTTGGGGATCGACCTTTTCAGCGTTCGGCGGCACCGCATCCTTGCGCCAGCCGAAAAGGCCGGCGCAAGGCGCTCCGCGCGGCGAAGGTGCGGCGTTTCCACGCGAAGGCGCAGGCGGAGCCGGTCGAGATAGTTCGGCGTTCATCATGGCCGCTCCTATGCCAGCGGCGAACGGCGGCATATTGGACCGATCCGTCAAATCGGCTTCGGTTCGTCGCATCGCTGTCGGCGCCTGGCGCGGCTCCGCCGGGGTTCGTCCCGCCCGATACGGCGGCTTGCCCTTCGGCGCGCGCGCGGCTAAAGGCGCGCTCCTGTGTCCGGCATATACACGATGCCGGCGGCTCTTTCCATCCTTGTCCAAGTGAGTGTGCGCGATGAAAATCACCGGCGTTGAAATCCGTCCCGGCAATATTATCGAATATGAAGGCGGTATCTGGAAGGTTACGAAAATCCAGCACACCCAACCGGGCAAGGGCGGCGCCTATATGCAGGTCGAGGCCAAGAATCTGATCGACGGGCGCAAGCTCAACAACCGTTTCCGCAGCGCGGACACGGTCGAGAAGGTGCGTCTCGACACCAAGGATTTCCAGTTCCTTTACGCCGAGGGCGACGACCTGGTGTTCATGGACAAGGACAGCTTCGAACAGATCAACATCTCCAAAGAGGTCGTCGGCGAAGCGCATGAATTTCTGCAGGACGGCATGGACGTTGTGCTCGAGCTTTGGGAAGAGCGCCCGATCTCGGTCGAACTCCCCGAAACGATCGAAGCCACGATCGTCGAGGCCGACGCGGTCGTCAAAGGCCAGACGGCATCGTCGTCGTACAAGCCCGCGATCCTCGACAATGGCGTGCGCGTCATGGTGCCGCCGCATATCACCAGCGGAACCCGCATCGTCGTGCATGTGTACGACCGCGAATATGTGCGGCGCGCGGATTAACAATCGTCGCCCCGGCGAAAGCTGGGGCCGCTAAAAATCTCATTTGCCGATAGCGATCCCGGCTTCCGCCGGGATGACGGCTTCGGAGGAAGAAAAATGGCCGTATCGGGCATCATAACCGTCATGGAGCGCGCCGCGCGCAAGGCCGGCACGAAACTGCGCCGCGATTTCGGCGAGATCGAGCATTTGCAGGTTTCGCAAAAAGGACCGGCGGATTTCGTATCGAAAGCCGATCAGGCGGCCGAGCGCACGCTGTACGACGAACTGACCCACGCGCGTCCGGGCTGGGGTTTCCTGATGGAAGAGGCGGGTGAGATCGAGGGCGAGCCGGGCAAGCCGCGGTTCATTATCGACCCGCTCGACGGCACTTCAAATTTCCTCCACGCGATTCCGCATTTCGCGATTTCGATCGCGGTGCAGGAACCCAAACTCGGCGGCGGCTGGGGTGAGGTGACGGCGGCGCTGGTCTATCAGCCCGTGACGGACGAAAGCTATTGGGCCGAGCGTGGCCGCGGTGCATGGCTGCACGATCGCCGCCTGCGCGTGGCGTCACGCCGCCAGCTGAACGAATGCCTGATTTCGACCGGAATCCCCTATATGGGTCACGGCAATATGGCACAGTGGAGCCGCATTTTCGGTGCCGTGGCGCCCGAAGTCGCCGGCATCCGTCGCTTCGGCGCCGCCAGCCTGGACCTCGCGTGGGTTGCCGCGGGGCGCTACGACGGTTTCTGGGAAAGCGACCTGCAGGTCTGGGACGTCGCCGCGGGGATGCTGCTCGTGCGCGAGGCCGGCGGCTTCGTCACCGATTTTCGCGGCGGTGACCGCGCCATCGAGCGCAGCGAATTTATCGCCGGGAGCGCCGCGGTGCATTCCAAGCTGCAAAAGCTGGTCGCAGGCGCGCTGCGCAACACTTGATCTGTTCGTCACCCCGGCCTTCGCTGCGCACACCATTGTTATAGCTTGTTGGAGTTTTCAATCTGAATACCCGCCAATCGGGCTACCCAATAGGGCGGACAAGCCTTGACACTGGGCCGTATTGACAAAGACGTCAGCTCCGAGCAGCCTGGAGACGTGGTCCAGGAAGCTCTCGAACGAGAGGATGGCGTTGTCATCTCGGGTGGCGATCCGACGCATCTGCGCCTCGCCCAACAACCAACGATCGAAGATCGGCAGCACCTTTTCGACGCCGCTATCGAATTAATCGATCAGCCTCCGCGCAAGCCACTAACAGATCCTGGGCCTAGTGCCACGCACTGTGTTCATAATGGATGTTGGGTGTCAGCGTATCAAATAGAATGGTCGGTCGTTGCGTACGCCGGGCTCGACCGCATGATCTCGGTGTCGCCCCGAATTCCGCCTGCCCGATGCAAAGAGCGCCGCCTTTGGCCTTAGCCTTATACATGAGAGCATCAGCTTGCCGAATCATATCGTCCAACGAGATGTCGCCCGGAGGGACCAGTAGCGCGCCGACGCTGCATCGAATGCCTCCCTCAATGGAGCAGGGCACCGTATTCATCACGGCGTGCAGTCGGTTCGCGACGATGGAAGCGGATGATTCATCCTTGACTGCCATAAGAAGCACAAACTCGTCGCCACCCATTCGAGCAAATATGTCGTCCCTGCCGATCGAGAGGCGGACTGCGCGAGCAAATCTGCGCAGGCATTCGTCGCCAGCCGCATGGCCGCTGCTATCATTGATTGCCTTGAAACCATCAAGATCCGCGAAAAGCAGAACGCGCCAGTCGCGTGCGCAAGAGCTGACATCGCCAAATTCGAAGAAGGCCTGGCGGTTCAACGCACCCGTCATTGGCTCAATTCGCGCGAGCCACCACTCGCGAATATAGGCGCCGCGCGCCGCCGCAATGGCCGACAAAACAATGGACATGGCAGCGAAACGCAGAGCGAAATCGAAGGAAAGCACGGAAGTCCCGTAGGGATAGAGCGTAGCACCGTTGATTATGAAGGTGAGCAACATGCAAAATATTCCGGCGCCATGACCGATTAGCCAACCCAAGAGCCAAGTTGTTATACATAATATGAAGAGGTAAACTGGCCCGAACCAGATCGCCGAGCCAGTGAGAAAATCCGCAAGGGCTGCGATTGAAAGCAGCAAAAATAGAAGCGACCATGCAGCAACGCGAGTAATGCGTAGCGTCGTATACGCTAGGCGAGATACACTCGCGAAAATCGGGGACGGGGTCGGCCACATCATGACGCAAATTGCGACGAGAAGGTTAAAACCCTGTTATAGCGGACATGCTTTGCGCCGCGCAACGCTGCCGCTTTCACCATTCACGCCCGGCGTGGCAGTATTCGCCCGCGACCACCAACACTAGAGCCCTGGTCTTGTCGAAAGGGCCATGATTATGCTCGCTTCCGCAGCCTGCTCGTCCGGGGCAATCGGCCGATCATCCGCACCGCTCGAACCGCAAGTGGCCGGAACAACTCGACTATCGCTGCTACCGGACCACGAACCGCATCGAACGCCGCTAATTTCACATGTAACCACCTTAACGATTACAATTGTGTAAGTAAGTAATGTAGTTGCGTTTTTCTTCTATTATTCGTTGCATCGTAATAAATTTGTCACTATCTAATCAGGCGGACCACTCACCGGATGGAGCGCGAAGCTTCACCACTTGATTTGTTGGCCCCGGGGTCGCTGGGCAAACGCTGGCGAGAGGTAAACGACATGACAGATCCGAAAAGGCGGCCATCGGCGGCACCCGATGAGGCGCGCGAACTGTTTCAGGACACGCTCGACCGACGCGGCAGCAGCCGGTTTCGATCCGTATGCAGAATTGCCCGCGTACAGCGCGCGGACGATATCGGCCTCTGGCGTGTTCGCAATATCTCCGAAAAGGGGATGATGCTGGCAACGAACACGCCGTTGGCGAGTGGCGAGCCGGTCGCGATATCGCTGTCCGAAGATACGATGATCAACGGTCGCATCGTTTGGGCGGACAAGGGGCAGTGCGGAGTCGAATTCGACGAAGCCATCGATGTTGAAGCGATGCTCGCCGACCTTGCTCGGCAGCAGAGTGCCGAAAGCTATCGCGCGCTTCGCCTGCCCGTCGATGCCGAAGCGATTTTGACTACAAACGTCGCATCATATGCCATCGACCTGGTGAATATCTCGCAGCACGGCGCAGGCTTCCGCTCGACCATTCAAGTGAATGCGGGCGCCCTTGTCGACATTCTCCTTCCCGGTGACGAGCGCCGCCGTTCGGCTTTCGTTCGGTGGGCTCGTGGCCGATCGGGTGGACTTTGGTTTACCAGACCGCTCAACGCGATCGATCTGGAGAGCGTCGCCCGATTCCTGAAAGGGCCTCCCTCTCGATTTTTTTAGGTCATCCATCGCCTGAATTGCTGCCATTTGGAGGTGCCGACTGAGGCCTCGGTGCTGCCGCCGTCCGTTTAGGTGCAAGCTTCGATCGTCTCGCTCTCGGGCTAAGGTTTCCGCAGCCTATCCTCGAAGCCAGCCACCGGGCCTCCAAGATGCGTTCGAATGCCTGCCCCCGCGCTCTCCGCAAAAATGCGATGAACAGGTTATCCGAAGGCTCCTGCACAATGTCCGACAGCGGCGGTGCCCACTCGCCGCAACGCTCCACCTCGATCGCTTCACCGGCCCAGGGCCGCATTAGGCGAACAGAACATCTTGATCTGACCATCCCCGATATTCGTTGCCAAGCCGGTGATCAGGTCGTCGGGGAGGGATTGGTCAGGGAACGCGAACGGGTCGAGATCACCGCGCGGCTCGCCGAAGCGCCGCGGGATGTTTCCGACCTCCATTCCGGCGGCAGGCGCGGCAAAATCCGCGCCGCCCTCCTCGGATCGCTGATGGGCATCCTTGACATTGTGAACGACAACCGCTGCCCGACGACAGCCAAGCTATAACAAGGGCTCCCCGCCTTCCCCGGGATGCCGGGTATCACTTCTCGAAAACAAACTCGCGAAAACTGTCCATCAGCGACGCCCAGGTGTTAAAGCTTTCACCGACGTTCGCGCGCGGGATGCCTTCGAAATCGAGATCGACGTCCATCTCGAGTACCGGATCACCCGCGTCGTCGCGATAGGCGCGGGCGAATCGCTTTTCCTTGTTCCATTGATTGAGCCGTTCCAGCGTGACGTCCTTCGCATCGCTGAACCCCATATAATATTGCAGCGTCTTGCAGTTTTTGCCTTCGTCGCAGTTCATAAAGAGGACAAGGAATTTAAGGCCGCCGCGGTTGCTTTCGATATAGGGATCGTCGCCTTCCTTCGCGATGATCGTCGCGGGCCAGCCCTGCGATTCGACGATTGCCTTGATCGTTGCCGGATTTGTCGCGTTGACGAGCTCGGCCTGTGCCGGAGTCGTCGGTATGAGCGCGGCGGCGGCAAGCGCGAGGGCTGCGCGAACGGTGATTGGTCCCATGGAAGCTTCCTTTATCCAGATCAGGGGCGGAAAGCCCGGTAGAACGACCCATTTTTGCGGGCCTATCACAGCGATAGACCCGCTCGCCAGCGCGCAATGTGCATTTGGTCACTCGCGAAACGAAAATCCTGCCCACAGCGCTTGCGACGCGCGGCGCGCTGGCCTAAAGCGCCCCGAAACCGGGTGCACGTCACCCCAAAAACTGCACAACGGAACTGCGAGCTCCCATGGTCGATCTGACTCAGTATCTGCCGATCCTGATATTCCTGATCATTGCGGTCGGGTTGTCGGCGGCTTTCGTCTTTCTGCCGATGGGCGTCGCGCGGCTGACGGGAGCCCACAAGCCTGACCCTGCAAAACTGACCGAATATGAATGCGGCTTTCCGGCTTTCGAGGACGCGCGCAGCCAGTTCGACGTGCGATTCTATCTCGTCGCCATCCTCTTCATCATTTTCGATCTCGAAGCCGCCTTCCTCTTTCCCTGGGCGGTGAGCCTTGAGGAAATCGGCTGGGCGGGCTGGGCCACCATGATGATTTTCCTCGCCGAGCTGACGATCGGCCTGATTTATGCCTGGAAGAAAGGGGCGTTGGATTGGGAATGAGCAACAGCACCATCCTGATGCCCGGCCAGATGCCGGTGGCGCCGGGGACCAACCCCGACCAGTCGTTTTTCGACGATCTCAATAGCGAGGTCGGCGACAAGGGCTTCCTCGTCACCTCGACCGAGGATCTGTTCAACTGGGCGCGCACCGGCAGCCTGTGGTGGATGACCTTCGGCCTTGCGTGCTGCGCGGTCGAG
>JBGTUD010000108.1:0-9012 GCA_041939405.1 Sphingopyxis sp.
AGAAATCAAGCAAGCCAGGTTATAAAACCTGGATGGTGGTGTCGTCCGGGATATGGCCGTCTTCGATCAGGGTGCGCACAAAGTCGAAGTCGGTTTGCGATGCCGCCGGGAACGATGCCTCGATTTCTTTAACGCCCACGCTGACCAGGGTCTTCCAGAAACGTAGCTTCTTCACCGCATCCATCGGCTCGATCAGCGACTGGTTGCCGTCGCGAAGGTCGGTCGAGAGCCAGATCGGCGCCTTGGTGGTGACGCGGGTGGGCCATTCGCGGGTCGCCAGGGGAACCTGCGGGAAAGCGCTGTATTTGACCGAAGGGTCGCGGAGCATGGTCATGTCGGTGTAACTTCTTCTGGTGGTTGCGTCGGTGTCAGTCGGACCCTTGAGCGGGTGGCCGCGACAGTCGCGCAGCCAGTGTCACGCCCAAGGGCGTGTAAGTCGCAGAAGAAGAAGGGCGTTACCGCGCATGGGCGCCCTAGTGATGCAAAATGTCGCGCTTGGCAAGGGGGGAGTGTGAAAATTGCGTGTGACCATGCTTCCGTCATCCCGGCGAAGGCCGGGATCTCGACCTATCGGAAGGACGCACCGGCGAGATCCCGGCCTTCGCCGGGATGACGGGGGTGGATTTAGCTGCGTGCCTCGGTCAGCCCGTCACCCACTCCACCTTGGGGTCATGGAAATCGACCACGTCGGCGAGTTCGCTGACATTGGGGTAGCCATAGCCGACGAGGTTGATGAAAGTCTGGATGTTGAGCGCGAGCGCGGCGGCCTTGACCGGCACCGGGCTTTGGTTGTTCGAGAAATTATTGTTGCAATAGATGAGGATCGGGCGGTTCGCGTCGGGGCCGATCACCGCGGCGAGGCTGTCGGCGGTGAAAACGTTGAGCGGCAGGTTGACCGCGCCCCTGATATGGCCGCGCCGAAAAGCGTCCTTCGAGCGCGCGTCGAGCAGCAGCGTGCCGGGGCGCGCCGCCGCGGCCTTGAAGGCGTCGAAGGCGAGCAGGCGCTGCGCGCGCTGCGGCGCGACGCGGGTGGTCAGCGCCTGAAACCCCGGATAGTCGATCTGCGGATTCGATTGCGCCAAAGCGGGCGCGGCGGCGGTGAGGGCGAGGGCGAAAAGCAGCGGGCGCATAAGGTCCTCCCTTGGATGCGGGGGAGGCTATACCCGGCTCGCTGGCCCTGCGATGAACGAAAAAATGCCGCCGGGCGGGGCGCGAGGCGCGCCGCCCGGCGCAGGGCAGGGGACGGAAATGCGGGATGACGGGGAAGGGCTCAGGCGGCTTCGCTGGCGTCGTCGTCCTCGTCCCACGGTTCGTAGATTTCGTCCTCGATCATATTGTCGACGGCGTGGACGCGCACGCCGATGCACCAGTCGTCAAGCGGGCCTTCCCACGCGGCCTCGACCGCGGTGAGCGCGTCGGCGCCCGCGTCGGACGGGCGATCGCCGACGAGGTCGAAATCCTGCACCCCGTCGTCGGGCGGGGTGATATAGACATGCGGGTCGAGCCGGACGTGGGCCCAGCCCGCGGTGGGGGCAAGCCCCTCGGCCTCGACGGTCAGCAGCGGGTTTTCCTCGTCGCCGCCGATGAAGGCAGTGACTTCGACAATTTCGCGTACCAGTTCGCTCATCACACGGCTCCTGCACGAAAAAGGGGGCGGGACCGGCGCTGGTCCCACCCCCTTTTACGCGGCGCGTGTGACAGATTGGGTGCGTCTGTTTGGAAATGCGCCCAAGGCGCATTTCGGCGGCACCGGCCCTTTTGCGAACCGCTTACTGCTTTTCGAACGCGGCGTGGATTTCGAGTTCGACCTCGTCGCTGACCGCCGGAATGCCGTAGCTGATGCCGAAATCGCTACGCTTGATCGTCGTTTCGGCCTGGAAGCCGACGGTTTCTTTCTTGTTGAAGGGATTGGTTCCGGCGCCGTGGAAGTCGACGTCGAGCGTGACGGGCTTGGTCACGCCGTTCAGCGTCAGATTGCCCGTGACCTTGGCCTCGTCGCCGTCATCGTCCAGCACAACGGCGGTCGACACGAATTTGGCGTCGGCGGGGGCGGCGCCGAAAAAGTCGGGCTTGCCGCCGTCCTTGCCCGCGCGCAGCAGATGGCTGGTCAGGCCGGCGCTGGCGGTGGTGACTTTGGCGACGGGAATCGTCACGTCGACCTTCGCCGCGGCCGGATTCGCGGGGTCGATGACGAGCGTGCCCGCGACGTCGCCGAAGATGCCGCTATATTTGCTGAAGCCGAAATGGTCGACTTCCCACACGACCATCGTGTGCCCCGGATCGGCGGCGTAGGTGCCGGCGGTGACGCGCGACTTGTCGGGGGCGCCGGGCGCGGAGGCGCCCTGTGCGACGACGATGGGGGTGACGATGGCGGCGGCGAGCGCGAAGGCAGCAAGGGGGAGGGTGCGACGCATGAGCAAATCTCCTGTTGGGGGAGGCGAAAGCTAGGCGCGCGGGCGGGGATACGTCAACCAGCGTTCGAGAAACGCTGGGTTTCACCAAGGCCCTGACCCTGGGCCCGATCAGCGCGCGCGGCGCGCCTCGAACCACTGCCGCAGCGCAAGCGCGGCGCAGCCGGTATAGCCGTAGCTGCCGACGGGCGAGCAGCTGTCGGGGCGCGTCTGGCGCGCGATATTTTCATACCCCTCGACCGCCGAGGCCCAGCTGCCGCCGCCCGCGGGGGCGTCGTCCTTGAGCTCCTCGCGCAATTCCTGGGGCACGCGGTAGCGATCGCCCTCGGGCCGCTGTGCGCACACGATGATCTCGCCCTCCTGCGGTTCGGGGCAGGGCTCGTCGCCGAAGGTATAGAGGACGGAGGTGCGCTGCGGCGGCTCGCTCGATTGCGCGAGGCTTTCGTCCCCCTGCGCCAGCGCGGGGACGGCGAGCATGGCAACAAAGGGCAGGAGAAGCGCGGCGGTTTTTGTCATCATTCTCGCATTCCCGCGCCCCGCTGCCCCGCGGCCACCATGGCCCGCGAAGATGAACCTAAGCCGAACCGGCGGCGTAACCCGCTGGCGTTGCGGTGCGAACCGGGGGCTGGCGACCGCGACCGGCATGGTGTCGAAGGGGCCGAAATGGAGATTGGAAGATGAAATACAATGCCCCGTTGCTGCGGGTGGCCGCCGCGTTCGCTCCTCTGTCGCTGATCGTGGTGGCACCCAATGCCGCCGCGAAACCCGTCTATGTCGGGGTCGAGGGCGGCGATGTCGCGGTGAGCGGTTATGACGCGGTGAGCTATTTCACCGGCGACGGCGTGCCGGTGAAGGGTGACGCCGGTTTTGCGGTCGAACACGACGGCGCGGTCTATCATTTCGCCAATGCCGCCAATGCCGCGCGTTTCGCCGCCGATCCCGGGGCGTTTGCGCCGCAATATGGCGGGCACTGCGCGTGGGCGATGGCGCGCGGCTACCTCGCGCCCGGCGACCCGCTGGCCTATGCGGTTGTCGATGGCAAGCTGTACCTGAATTTCAACCAGGCGGTGAAGGCGAAGTGGGACGCCGATCGCGCCGGCTTTATCGCGGCGGCGGAAAAGAATTGGGCGGCGATGCCGGACGATGCGAAGTTCGGAGGGTGATGGGGCGATTGGGGCGGTTTCCCGACCTTCCCTTATCCGTCATCCCGGCGAAGGCCGGGATCTCGCCCTGTCGTTTTACCGCACCGGCGAGATCCCGGCCTTCGCCGGGATGACGATAGAGTTGAGGGCAGCTTTCGGTCGATTCCGGTCATTCGGCCCAGACCGGTGGCGAACAGCGCAAACGGGTTGAGGAGTAGCGATCGATCCTCCCTGTCGCGAAGCAATGGGGAGGGGGACCGTCGCCGGAAGCGATGGTGGAGGGGCCTAGGCGGTGCGCCAATAGCCCGTCCGTCGGCGCTGCGCCGAAGGCGCGGTTTATCCTGAGCGCCTGCAAGGCAGCCGAAGGGTGCTGCTACCTCTCCATGGCCTTCGGCCACAGAGAGGATTGGGTGGTCGCAAGGGGGCGGCGCCTGTCATTCAATCCACAGGTCTCGGTCCGTTTCAATCCACTATTGCAAATGATTTGCACTAACATATAAGCGCCATATGCCGCGAGCAGATTCGCCGCTGCTTTTCGGTTTCAGGGGCGCAAGCAATTCTGCGTGGACCTGGAACCGGAATTCCGCTTGGGGCAACGCAAATGCCAAGGGCCGTGCCGATTTGCGGATGCGGCCGGTGCGACGATTATCAGGAAAGCCGTAAAAATACATGAGTGACCGTATTGCCGCCGCTGCCAAGCTGGCCCCATCCGCCTCGCTGACCGTCGAGCAGGTGCGGTCGGTGCGCCACTGGAACGAGCATCTGTTCAGTTTCACGATCACGCGGCCGCCGAGCTTTCGCTTCCGGTCGGGCGAATTTGTGATGATCGGGCTGCCGGGCGAGGGGCGGCCGTTGCTGCGGGCCTATTCGATCGCCAGCCCCGCCTATGCCGACGAGCTGGAATTTCTGTCGATCAAGGTGCCGGGCGGCCCGCTGACTTCGCGGCTTCAGCTGATCGAGCCGGGCGATCCCGTCTATCTCAGCCGCAAGCCGACGGGAACGCTGGTTGCCGACGCGCTGCTCCCCGGCAAGCGGCTGTTCATGCTGTCGACCGGCACGGGGCTTGCGCCCTTCCTCAGCCTGGCGCGCGATCCCGATATTTACGACCGTTTCAACCAGATTCAGCTTGTCCATTGCGTGCGGCAGGTGAGCGACCTGGCGTTCCGCGACGAGCTGGAAAGCCAGCTGGCGGGCGATCCGCTGGTGCAGGATCAGGCGCTGCTGCAATTCCATTATCTGCCAACGGTGACGCGCGAGCCGTTCCGCACGACGGGGCGCATCGACGCGCTGATCGACGACGGATCGCTGTTCGGCCATCCGCTGACCGGCCCCGCGCAGTTCGACCCCGCGACCGACCGCATCATGATGTGCGGCAGCATGGCGATGATCCGCGACCTGCAGGCGCGTTTCGAGGCGCTGGGGTTCAACGAGGGATCGAATGCGTCGCCGGGCGATTTCGTAATCGAGCGCGCGTTTGTCGGATAAGCGGTCTGCGGTTGGCCTGTGCCGCTGCGCGAGCAGGGCGCATCTTCTGCCCAACACGTCTTCAACCAGCCATTTCGCGTAAACCGCTACGCCGGGCGATGGGCCCCTGCCTTCGCAGGGGCACGGTGACGGATGGTGGGCCGACCGCTCCCCCCTTGCGCCGGGCGCGGCTTTCGCGCAATCGGGTGGGGGAGAGGGAGCCGGCGTGACGAGGATCGACGACAATCCGCCGGGGTTGCTGGCGCGCAGCGTGCGCCGCCTGCTGCTGTTGCTGTACCGCGCGCGCGGGTGGAAGGCGGTGGGGGTGGTGCCCGAACCGCGGCGGTTCATCATCGTCGCGGCGCCGCACACGAGCAATTGGGACTTCGTCAATTTTCTGGGGCTGACCGCCGACCTTCGGCTCCGACCCTATTTCATGGCGAAGCTGTCGCTGTTTCGCTGGCCGATCGGCGGCTTTATCCGCCAGATGGGCGGCGTTCCGGTCGACCGGCGCGGGGGCGGCGATGTCGTCGCGCAGATGGTCGCCGAATTTGCGCGGCGAAGCGAGTTCATGCTGACCGTCGCGCCCGAGGGGACGCGCGGCAAGACGGCGAAATGGCGCACCGGATTTTACCAGATCGCGCTCGCCGCCAAGGTGCCGCTGGTCGTCGGACTGATGGATTATGGCACCAAGACCGGCGGGCTGGGCCCGCTGATCTGGCCGACGGGCGATTTTTGCGCCGACATGCAAAAGGTGCTTGCGGTCTATAAAAGCTGTATTCCCAAATATCCGGAGTGCGCGGTGCGTTCGATCGAGGACATCGTCGGCGCCGACGCGGAAAGGGACGGGCGGAGATGAGCGAGGCCTTTGGACTTTTGGCGGTCAATTTTGCAGGGCTGCTGGCGGTGATCCTGCTGCTTTGGGCGCTTGCGGTGACGATCCGCGACGTGTCGTTCATCGACGCCTTCTGGGCGTTCGGCATGGTGCTGCTGGCGTGGGGAAGCGCGTGGCAGGCGGGGGGTGAGGGCGGCCATGCGAAGCTGCTCCTCGGCCTCACCTCCCTATGGGGACTGCGGCTCGCGATCCACCTCGCGCGCCGCTGGATGCGCGAGGGCGAGGACCCGCGTTATGCCAGGATTCTGGCGGCAACGATGGAAAAGCGCGGCTGGAGCTGGGCGAAGGCAGCGCTGCTGACCGTGTTTCTGACGCAGGCGCCGCTGCTGTTCATCACCTGTTTGCCGGCGCAGATCGGCATCTGGACGAGCGAGGGCGACAGCGTCGGCATCCTCGGCTGGGTCGGCGCGGCGGCGGCGTTGACGGGCATCGCGTTCGAAAGCATCGGTGACGCGCAGCTCCATGCCTTTCGCCGGAATCCCGGGAACAAGGGGCGGGTGCTCGACACGGGGCTGTGGCGTTACACGCGCCACCCCAATTATTTCGGCGATGCGCTGACCTGGTGGGGGATGTGGATCGTCGTGCTGGACATCGGCTGGCAGCCGGCGCTGGCGAGCCTGTTCGGCCCCGCCTTCCTGACTTTCACGCTGACCAAATGGTCGGGCAAGGCGCTGCTCGAAAAGGGGCTGCACAAGACGCGACCACATTATGCCGCCTATGTCGCGCGCACATCGGGGTTTGTACCATGGCCGCCAAAGACGAAGGGCTAGGCGGCGCGGCGACCGCGGCCGATGCGGGGGCGCTGGGCGATGCGCCGCGCATCCGTGCGATCCTGACGCGCGCGGCGCGCGCGGGGCGCAGCGTCAGCTATTCCGAATTGCTCGGCGAGCTGGGGTTCCGCTTTACGCGGCCCAAGATGCGCGCGCTGTGCAAGACGCTGGGCGAAGTCGACCGGCTGTGCGCGGCGGACGGCGAGCCCGACCTTGCCGTGCTGGTGGTGCGCGAGAGCGACCGGTTGCCGGGGCAGGGGTGGTGGGTCGGCGGGACGGCGCTGCTCCTTGGCTATGACGGGCCGTGGGAGGGCGCGGCGGCGGCGCGCTTCATCCGCGAGCAGCAGCAGGCGGTGTTCGATTATTGGAAGGAGCGCTGATCCCAGGAAAAAGGGGGTCGGCGAACCGACCCCCCGTTTGTCTTTCCGGTAACCGAAAGGAAATTTACCAGAAGAAATCGTAGATCACGTCGACGACCTCGCCGCTGTAGGTGTCGACGAGCAGCGCGTCGTCATAATAGCGGATCCAGCGATAGCCCCCATAGGCGGGCGGCAGGCGGTAATAGCCGGGGTCGTTGATCCAGTAGCGCGGGCTGTAGAAGAGCGAACCCAGCGTGAAACCGATGCTGAAGCGCGTGTAGTGGTAGCCGCGATAGGGATTATAATAGCGCGGCATCCGGTAATAGCTGCGGTGCCGGTCGCGGTAGCTGCGCCAGTCGTAGCGGCGGTCGCTGCGCCAGTCGCGGTTCCAGCGATTGTGATTCCGGTCCCAGCGGTCGTGGCGTCCGTCGCGATAACGCCGGTCGACATAGCCGTTGCGGTTGCGGTCCCAGCGGCGGTCGAGTTCGCCGTCGCGGTTGCGATCCCAACGGCGGTCGACGCGATTGTTGTTGTTGCGGTCCCACTGGCGATCGACCTGGCCATCGCGATTACGGTCCCAGCGGCGGTCGGTGCGGCCGTCACGGTTGCGGTCATAGGCGTTGCCGCGATTGCGCTCGGCCTGGCGCGCTTCGCGCTGCTGCTGCCATTGCTGGCGCTGCGCCTGGCGTTGCCGGTCGTCGCCGCGGCCCTGCCATTGCTGGCGTTGCTCGCTGTGCCGCTCGGCGCGCATTTCGCTGCGCTGTTGCGGGCGGGCTTCGCCGCCGCGATTGCCGCCGCGGCGCACTTCGGGACCGCGGGGTCCGCGGTCGCCGCGATGCGATCGCTCGCCATCGCCGCGCTGCGCAATCTGGACCCGTTCGCCCGGCGCCTGTGCGGCGGCGGGCGAGATCGGGGTCAGGATCGTCGCGGCAAGGAGCAACCCTCCGAACATCTGTTTCATCTCGCCATTCTCCAACTCATGTCCCGTTTGCTGGAGACGCCAGCCGGGATGATGAATCGAGTCTTACCAGCGGCAAGCTGATCCATAACTGACCGTGCCGTTGCCTGCGGTTCAGCTTTTGGGGCGGAGCGCCGGGACGGCGCGCGCGGCGTCTTCGGGACGGATGCCCGGCGGCGGCGCGGCGGCGATGCGTTCCTCGCCGCGCATCACCCGCGCCGCGAGCCGGATCGCGGTGCGGACGCGCGGATAGGTGCCGCAGCGGCAGATATTGGTGATCGCGGCATCGACCTCGGCATCGCTGGGGTTGCTGTTCTTGCGGAGCAGCGCGGCGGCCGCCATGATCATCCCCGACTGGCAGAAACCGCATTGCGGCACCTGCTCGGCGACCCACGCCTGTTGTACCGGATGGCTGCGGTCGCGCGCCAGACCCTCAATCGTCGTGACGAAGCGCCCCTCGCATTCGGCGATGGTGACGAGGCAGCTGCGGATCGCCTCGCCGTCGATGTCGACGGTGCAGGCGCCGCAATCGCCCGTGCCGCAGCCATATTTGGTGCCGGTCAGGTTCGACGCGTCGCGCAGCGCCCAGAGCAGCGGCGTTTCGGGGTCCATGCGATATTCGACCGGGCGGTCGTTGACCGAGAATTTCGTCATGGCGCCCTGTGTAGCGCGCCTTCGGGATTAGTCACGCCAGCTGGTGTCGATCTTGTCGACCTTGCGCACCATCGCGTCGAATTCGGCCTTGCCCGACTGGCCGGGGATCGCCGCCATATAAAGGTCGCGCTGGTGGACCTTGATGACGTCTTCGCCGACGAGGACGGGCTTGCCCATGCTCATCGTCGCGAGCTGGATCTCGCACGCGCGCTGGAGCGCCCAATATTTGATGAAGGCGTCGGTGAGCGACTTGCCCATCACGACGGGGCCGTGATTCTTGAGCATCAGGATGCGCTTGTCGCCGAGATTCTTGACCAGCCGCTCGCCCTCTTCCTCGCGCACCGTCACGCCCTCGAAAT
>JBGTUD010000109.1:0-8982 GCA_041939405.1 Sphingopyxis sp.
CGCGCAGAACCCGAACAGCGCGAACAGCCAATTCTTCATCTGCTTTGAGGATGCGCGCTTCCTCGACAATCAATATACGGTCTGGGGCGAAGTGATCGAAGGCATGGAAAATGTCGACGCGCTGCCGAAGGGCGAACCGCCGCGCGAGCCCGGCAAGATCGTGAAAGCGACGGTTTCCTGATTATAGCGTCGCCCCCGCGAAGGCGGGGGCTGCTGGCAGTCCTGCGCTATGCCCCTAGCGGCCCCCGCCTTCGCGGGGGCGACGTGCTTTAATCTCCGACAAATCCGTTCAGCCGCTCGCACGCGGCGATCCAGTCTTCCTTGAACGCCTGCACGACCTGCCCGGCGCCCATGGCCTCGTTCATCAGCCCGACACCCTGGCCGACCCAATAGGTCGCGAGCGCCTTGGCGCCTTCGTGACCGCCTTCGGCCAGCTTGTCGACCTTGCGCAGCGCGGGTTCGCTGACGAGCGACTGGAGCGGCATGGGTAGCGGTTTCGGTGCGCCTTCGGCCTCCCACGCATCGGTCCAGGGCGAACGGAGCTGACGCGAGGGTTTGCCCGTGCGGCTTTTCGACCGCACCGTGTCGCGCGCCGATGCGGCGAGCATCTTTTCCTTTACCACCGGGTTGGTTTCGGCTTCGGCAGTCGTCAGCCACACCGATCCGGTCCAGGCGCCATGCGCGCCCATCGCCATTGCTGCCGCCATCTGGCGCCCGGTGACGATGCCGCCCGCGGCGAGGATCGGCGTCGAATCGCCGATCGCGTCGAGCGCCGCAGCGACTTCGGGAACGAGCACCATCGTCGCGACCTCGCCGCAATGGCCGCCGGCTTCGCCGCCCGCGACGACGAGGATGTCGACCCCCGCGCGAACCTGCGCGAGTGCGTGGTCGCGCGTGCCGACGAGCGCTGCGACGGGCACACCATGGCGCTTGCCGAGTTCGAGCATCAGCGGCGGCGGAACGCCCAGTGCGTTGGCAATCAGCTTGATGGGGTGGCGAAACGCGACTTCCAGCAATCGCGCCGCGCCGTCTTCGCGCATGTTGTCGCCAAAGCTCTGCCGCGCTTCCATCGCCGAATCGAGCCCGCTCGCATCGACATCGAACTTGCCGAGCAGGTCGGCGGCGAATTTCCGGTGGCTATCGGGGACTTGCGCAGCGCCCGACGAGGCGGCGTCGCCTTTGCCCGCAAAGCTGTTGGGGACGATCAGGTCGACGCCATAAGGCTTGCCGCCGATATGGGCGTCGATCCACGCCAGCTCTTCTTCCAGCCTTTCGGGCGGCAGCGCGGCGGCTCCGAACACGCCCATCCCCCCGGCTTTCGATACCGCGACGACGACATCGCGGCAGTGCGAGAAGGCGAGTAGCGGAAATTCGATGTCGAGCATCGTCGAGATGGGGGATTGCATGGGAACCTCTCCGTTTCGTTATGCGACCTGTTTCGGCGATAGTTTACGTAAACGTCAAGTTGATTTGCGGCGCAGGCGGATTATCGCGGGGCGCATGACCCAGTTTTCCTTGCCCGGTTTCGACCTCGACGCTTTTGTCCGCGCCACTCTGGCCGAAGATCTGGGGGCGGGAGGGGATATTACGTCGATGGCGACGATCCCCGCCGACGCGCGCTTCGGCGGCGTGATGGACAGCCGCGATTCGATTGTCGTGGCCGGGTTGCCGATCGCCGAGCGCTTCTTTCGGGCGCTCCAACCCGACATGGAGATCGAGATTCTCGTGGAGGAGGGGGCCGAGGTTGCGGCGGGGAGCGACCTGATGCGCCTCGCCGGCAATGCGCGCGCGATGCTGACCGCCGAACGATCGGCGCTGAATACGGTTCAGCATCTCTCGGGCATCGCGACGATGACGCGGCAGTATGTCGATGCGCTCGCGGGAACGGGCGCAACCCTGCTCGACACGCGCAAGACGATTCCGGGCCTGCGGTTGCTCGAAAAATATGCGACGCGCACGGGCGGCGCGAAAAATCACCGCATGGGGCTGTGGGATGCGGCGATGATCAAGGATAATCATGTCGCGGTCGCGGGATCGGTCGAGGAAGCGGTCCGCCGCGCCGTGGATGCGGGCATCGCGGACATCATCGTGGAGGTCGACCGCGTCGATCAGGTTGAGCCCGCGCTGGCCGCCGGGGCGACGCACCTGCTGCTCGACAATATGGCGCCCGACGAACTGCGAACCTGCGTGGAGCTTGTGGGCGGCAAGGTGCCGACTGAAGCATCGGGCGGCGTACGACTCGACACGATTCGTGCGATTGCCGAAACCGGCGTCACCTATGTTTCGGTCGGACGGCTGACGCAGTCGGCGCCTGCCGCCGACATCGGGCTCGACTTTGCGCTGGCTTAGCGCCGCCGCGCTGGCGCTGATCCCCGTGGCGACGCAGGCGCAGGCATTGTCCTGCTCGATCCCCGACCGAATATCGGTCCCGCGTCTCGAGCAACCCAAACGGGGCGAGCCGGTGCGCAGGCCGCCCATCACGGGCTATCTGCTGGCCATGAGCTGGTCGCCGCAGCATTGCGCGGGCGTGCGCAACCGCAAGGGCGCGCGCGACGCCTTCCAATGTTCGGGCGAGCATGGCCGTTTCGGCTGGGTGCTCCACGGGCTGTGGCCCGAAACCGACAATGCGGGCTATCCGCAATGGTGCCGCCGCGCGAGGATCGTGCCGCAACCGGTGCTGAAAGAACATCTGTGCATGACGCCATCGGTACAGCTGCTTCAGCATGAATGGGCAAAGCACGGGACGTGCATGAGCCCGCACCCCGCCGCCTATTTCCGTGCCGCCAATATATTGTTCCGCGCGGTGCGCTTTCCCGACATGCAGGCGCTGGCGGCACGGCGGCAGACGGCGGGCAGCGTCCGCCGAGCTTTCGCCGCGGTCAACCGCGGCGTGGCGGCGGAGATGATTGCGGTGACGTCCGATCGCGACGGCTGGTTGAGCGAAGTGCGGCTGTGCCTGGGGGCGCGCATGAGGCCCGCGCGCTGCAAATCCTTTCAGATGGGGTTGAAAGACGGCCGCGCGCTGCGCGTCCGGCCCATGGCGAAGACGGAGCGCTGAACGAACGCAAATGTCTCGAAGCGGGACGGCGCCGCCGTTAACGCTCTTTTAACCTTACCGACTCGTTAACATCGCTCTAGCTTCGCCGCCATGGACTCGGGCGAACATGTCGACATTCGCGGTCGCATCAGGGCGCATGGCGCGCGGCAGTTGACGATTGCCCGGATGAACGCGCCGGCGGACTGGCAGAGCGAATTGCGCGCCGCGCTGGCGACGCAGCGCAAGCCCGCCACGATCTTTTCCAACAACGACTTCCGGCTGTTTCTTCAAAGCTTTGCGATATTTTTCACCGCGACCATGCTGTTCGTGATGTGAAGGCAGCGTTGCGGGTTGCGGGGCCTTAACCCCGCGCTCCGCCCGTCGCATATATCGGGTCCGCCGTTTCGCTAACCCCGCGTCGATAGCGGCGCAGCATGGCCGACACGCGATCCGCCGTGCGCAGCGCGAGAGCGGCGATCGTCAGGGTGGGATTGGCCCAGCCGGCAGTCGGGAAAGTGGAAGAGCCGACGATATAGAGATTGTCGATCCCGTGGACGCGCCCCTCATTATCGACAACGCCCGTCCGAGCGCTGCCCGACATCCGCGTCGATCCGATATGATGGTAGCCGCCGATCGGGTGGGCCGAGATCAACGGGTCGCTTTGCCAGTTGGCATCGGGATCGCGAAGCCAGTCGGCCAATTCGACCCGCCCTTGCCCAAGGCGGGTAAGCTCGACGTCCAGCGCATCGACCAGCCCCCTGACGCTGTCCTTGTCCAGCGCCGACAGCTGCCAGTCGAGGTTGACGCGCGGCACACCCAGCGCGTCGGTTTCGGTTGAAAGGCTGATCCGGCTGAGCGGATTGGGCGCCTGTTCGGCGCGCACCAGCAGAGCGATGTCGAGCATTCCCGCCTTGTGCAGCAACCAGGGACGCGCGGGGTCGATATGGCGCTGCGCCCAGCTCGCGGCCTTTTTTGTCGCCATCCACAGCGCCCGTCCACGCCGCGTCGGCGCCGTGCCATGTTTCAGGCTGTCATAAACACGCATCCCGACGAACTGACTGGCGTTGGCCGGTTGGCGCGCGACGATCGTGAGCGACGAGTTGAGCAGGCCCATCCGGCGCTGGAGATTGGCGGCGGGGGTAATAAGGGCCGCGGTATCCTGCCCGTCGATCCGGTGGCGCCGCGCAAAAGCCTTGAGCAATTTCCAGCTGTTCGCGTGCAGGACCCGTCCGCCACGCGCGTGGGGATGTTCCATGAAATAGCGGCCGACCTGACCGTGATGATTGCCGATATCGGATGCGAGCAGCAACCGTGCATTCTCGATCCCTCCCGCCGCCAGCACGACGGCATCGGCTTCGACATCGACGCGCCCGCCCTTGAGCGAACGCGCGACGAGGCGCGTGACGGCGCCATATTGCTGCTCCATCGCCGTTACATTGGCGTGGGTAACGATCGAGCAGCGTGGATGCTCTATCAGATCCGCGCAGGCGTCGGCGGTAAAGCGGTTGAACGCCGGGTCGAAGGTCCAGACCGGCGTATGCAGCATCTGATCGTCGAAATCCGGGATGGGCACACCGGAGGCGCGCAGGTCGCTCGCCGCGAAGCGCCGTGCCGGGAGTCCGAACAAGGGGCGCGCCTCGGCGTAATAGGGGTCGAGATCGGCCCAGCCGATCGGCCAGCCCGAATGCGGGACCCACTCGCGGCGTTCGAGATCGATCGGATCGAGCTCGGCGCAGCGCCCGCCCCATATCGCGGTGGTGCCGCCAAAGAAGCGCAATCGCGCATCGTGGAGCGGATAATAATCCTCGCCGATATTGAAACCGGCATTGAGGTCAGCGGTCGGCACCTCATAATCGGTGCCGCCGCTCTCCAGCAGCAGAACTTCGTGCCCGGCCGCGAGCAATCGCCGGGTCAGGGTGATACCGGCGGCCCCGGCGCCTACGACACAGATTTCGGTGCGATGCGTGATCGCGCCGCCTATTTCGTCAAGGTCGAGCATTAGCTCGCGTCCTGATTGTCCGACAAATCGGACGCGGCGCTGTTCAGGAACGGCTGCGATGCCCCTGTCAGCACATAAACCGTGCCGCCGCGCGTCCAATATGCCAGATCATTGCCGCGAACATTGGCGATCTTGGGCTTGCCCGGCGCGTCGATGCTGGCGCGCACGGCGAAGAGGGAGACCTGCCGCTTTTTCCCCGCGTCGAATACCATCTGCAGGCTGGGACCATAATCGGACGGGAAAAGCTGGACGTCGAGGATGCGCCAGCCGTCCGGCATCTGCGGGATGGCGATGCGCGTCGCATTTTTAACATCGCCAGGGTCAAAGCTCGGAACTTCCAGCTGCGATCGCATCCGCGACCGCATCACGGCGGTGCGATGCGACATCAGCGCCTCTTCCATGAACTCCGGGACCGCGGCCTTCGCAGGCGCGACAAAACGCCAGTCCTGCCAATAGATCGCGCCGGCCATCGATATGCCGAGTATCAGCATTGCCGCCGTCGCCAGACGGCCAAGACGCCGGCTTATCCGGCCCCGCGCCAAGGCGGCCGAGAGCCGGCGCGCGGATTGCGCAACCGCGTCGGGAATCTCGTTGCTTTCGGCGAAAGCCAGCGCCCGCATGGCATCGCGCATTCGAAGATCGGCGAGGACCCGGGCCGCAATTGCGGGGTTGCGAACCAGGAAATCCGCGACCTCAAGGCGGCCGACCGGGTCCAATTGATCGTCGACATAGGCTTGGAGTTCGAACTCGCTGATATGAGGCTGGGTCATGTCTTAATCCTTCACCAAGCGAAGGCGAACGTCGGCCGCCTCGTTGGTCCCGTCGCCTCCCATCTCGCGCAGCCGGGTTCTGGCCCGCGATATTCGGGAAATGAGCGTGCCAATGGGGATCGAGAGCACCGATGCGGCCTCCTGGTAGGAGAGCCCCTCGACGCCAACGAGATGCAGTGCGCATCGCTGATCGTCGCTCAGTTCCTGGAGCGCACGATCGACCTCGGAGAGACGGAGGCGTGCTTCCTGATCGGGCGGCTGCGCCATGATGGCGGCATCGGCGAGCGACGCCCGATGTTTCTTCTGGACTTCCATGCGGCGGACATCGCTAACGAACCGGTTGTGGAGGATCGCGAAGAGCCACGTCCGCAGGGGACGTTCCGGCTTATATTGGCCCGCGCGCGTATAGGCCTGAACGAGCGCATCGTGGACGAGATCCTCGGCGGCGCTTTCGTCGCGCGTCAGCGACCGGGCATATCGCAGCATCGCCGGGATATGTTCGATGACTTTGCTTTCGGACAATCGGGTCATTGCAACACATACGCGCGATCAAAGCTATTAATCCCGCCCTGTCGAATTATTCGGCAATTTGCCCGGCGACGTGCCTTGTCTTGAGCTGCGCGGCCAAAGGATGGGATCGATGCCGGTGCGTCGTTCGGCATGGTAGCCGATAGGACAGGCGATGGCGAGCGGACGGCGCCCGCCGGACAGGGCCGGGATCCCGAAATCCGGCTCAATGGCTCAAACGGCGGCCGTTCACTCGTCCGCCAGATCATTGGCGATCCGGGTCAGTCGCACGCTCTGTGCAGCTTGACCGCGAGCCATGCCGAGACCAGGCACATGGCGGCGCTCATCAGCAGCTGGTCGACAACGCCGATTCCCGCGAAGCCGAGGCCCATCGCGAGCAGCGAACCGATCACCATCGCGCCCGAATTGACGATGTTGTTCGCGGCGACCGTGCGCGCGGTCTGGTCTTTGGGCACTGTCGTCGTCAGAAAGGCATAGAGCGGAACGACGAACATACCGCCGCTGATCGCGATGCCGAGGAGCGCACCGAGCAGCGGGATAACATCGGCATGGCCCAGAAAACCTTCGATCCCGTACATCACCCCAGACGGATCATGTTCCCAGTTTCGGCACACCCAATAAAAGGCGACGACAAACAGGCCCATCACGATCACGCTGGCGGGGCTGTAGCGCGCCGAGACCTGCCCCTTGAGCAGACGGTTTACGGCAACCGAGCCGATCGCGATGCCGATCGAGAAAATCGCGAGGAAGAGGCTGGCAACGCTTTTGTCGGCGTGGAGGATATTTTTCACCAGCGGCGGAAACTGGATGAAAAGCACCGCGCCGATCGTCCAGAAAAAGCTGATCGAAAGGATCGCGAGATAGAGGCGCGGGATGTGCATGGTGCCGCGCACGAGCGCCACCGACGACCGGATGATGTGCCAGTCGATGCCGGTTTCCAGATGTTCGGGCGGCGCGGGGGGCACTTTGCGGCCCGACCAGTAACCGAGCGCGGCGACCAGCACGACGCCGAGCGCGGCCCACTCTACGTCGATGATTCCAGCGAGGATCGTGCCGGCGAGGATCGCGATATAGGTTCCCGCCTCAACAAGCCCCGTGCCCGCGAGCACCTCGTCGCTTTTAAGGTGTTGCGGCAGGATCGCATATTTGATCGGGCCGAAAAAGGTCGAGTGGATGCCCATGGCAAAGAGCGCGAGCATCATCAGCGGGATCGCGATCAAATGGACCGCAAAGCCGAGCCAGGCGAGGACGAGCCCCAGCCCGCCGACGAGCATGATGATGATCTCGCAAAATTTGACGATGCGGATGATCCGCGCCTTGTCGCGCGTGTCCGCGAGCTGCCCCGCGAGGGCGGAGAGGAGGAAGAAGGGCAGGATGAACAGCCCCGTCGCAACAGCGCTGAACAAGGTTTCGGAGGCTTCGTCGTTGAACACGCCATAAACGACGAACAGCACCATCGCGTTCTTGAACAGATTGTCGTTGAACGCGCCGAGCAGCTGGGTAACGAAAAGGGGCAGGAACCGGCGTTGCTTCAACAGCGCAAAGGAGCCGGTCATGCGTGGTCCAATCTTTTCAACATTGTCGGTTCGCGCGCATCTCGCGGGCAACAGCTTGTCGCCGGTGGGGCTTATCGGCTAGGGCGGTAACGGTCAAAGGTCATTTTGGCCAGCCACGTCGACGGGGATCATGCTGAGCCTTCCGAATATTTTGACGCTGTCGCGAATCCTGGCGGTTCCCATTTTGCTGTTCCTCCTGTGGCCGGGCGTGACCGAGGGCGCGCACCAGCCGAAACCCATCGATTATGCGCTGGCGTTCGGCCTCTACTGCCTGATGGGCATTACCGATTATTTTGACGGATATGTTGCGCGCGCGCGGGGTACGGTCTCGCGGCTTGGCATCTTCCTCGACCCGATCGCCGACAAGATCATGATCGCCGCGGTCATTCTGCTCTTGGTATTCACGCGCGACATCGACGGATGGCACGTCATTGCGGCGCTCGTCATCCTGCTCCGCGAAATCATCGTGTCGGGGCTGCGCGAGTTTCTGGCGACCCTGCAGGTGTCGATGCCGGTGACGCAGCTCGCCAAGTGGAAAACGGCGTTTCAACTCGTGGCATTTGGCGCGCTGATTTTGGCCGGTGCCTTGCCCGCGATGGCGTGGATCAAGACCGTGGGTCTCGCATCGCTGTGGGGGGCGGCGGTGCTGACGCTGATCACCGGCTGGGATTATCTGCGCGTCGGCTTGAAGCATATGGACTGATGCGACTGGAACTCGCCTATTTCGCCTGGGTGCGCGAGCGTATGGGAGTGGCCGGCGAGGCTGTCGACCTGCCACCCGCCGTTGCCAATATCGCGGCGCTGCTCGATTGGCTCGCGGCGCGCGACGAACGCGGGGCGCGGGCCTTTGCCGAACCGCACCGCATCCGCGCCGCGATCGACGGCGCAATGACGGGACCGGACGCGAAGCTTGCGGGAGCGCGCGAAGTCGCACTGTTTCCGCCGGTAACGGGCGGATGATCCGTGTGCTCCTTCAGGCCGCGCCGATCGACGTCGGCGCCGAGATCGACCTGCACGATGCCGGCGGACATGGCGCGAGCGCAAGTTTCATCGGGCGCGTGCGCGGCGACGACGGGCTGACCGAATTGTTCC
>JBGTUD010000110.1:0-8926 GCA_041939405.1 Sphingopyxis sp.
CCGTGATAACCCTGCACCATCACGCGGCGGTTATATTTGAACCCCGCCAGGATCGCGAGCGTCGTGTCGCCGTCAAAGACATAGGCGGGGTCCAGGTCGGGCACACGCTCGTCGGCCTCGCTGAACGCCGGCACCTTCATGTCGATATCGACCCCGAACAGCTCGCGCGCATCGACCTCGGTATCGGGGGCTGCCAGCAGCGTCGATCCATGGTGGTCGGGAAGACTGTTCGGAATATCGGTCATGGCAAAAGTCCAGCAAGCAAACGGGGAGAGTCGCCGCCGGGCGGCGCTTCGGCTGCCGCGGTATCGTCATGGGTTGCGCCTTGCAACGCCTTTTCAGAAGAGGCCGAGCGCCTTCATCACGGCCGACTGGTCGTAAAAGGGGCGTTCGCAGACGATCTTGTCGCTCCCCGGCGCGAATTCGAAGCTCGCCGCCATGCGGATGCGGAATGTCTTGCCGGTCGGCTCGATCGTGCGCAGGCCAAGCTTCAGCGGACCGAGATGCGTGCCGGTCAGCCAGAATTCGACCAGTACCGTGTTCGTTTCCGCGTCGGCAGCGATCGCGATCACTTCATTCGCCTGATCGGGGAAGGGTTCGCGTGACGAGGCGAAATAGCATCGTACGGCCGCTTCGCCGTCGAAGACCGTGCCCGGCCCCATCAATTCATAGCGCGGGTGATCGAAGGTCGCGATGACGCCGTCCCAGTCGTGCGCGATTTCGAGCGCCATATGGCGGCGCACCACCTCGATCCGGGCTTTGTCCAGGTCGGTCATCGTGCCTCTCCTATGCGAAGGCTTTGCTCTTCCTCAGCAACTGATAGGCCGCAACGACTTCGCCGAGTCTCTTCTCGAAACTGCGATCGCCGCCGTTGCGGTCGGGGTGATATTTGCGGACAAGTTCGCTGTAACGCCGTCGCAAGGTGCCGCGATCGGCATCGGCGGGCAGGCCGAGCAATTGCATCGCGCCATGCTCTTCGCGCGAGAGGCCGGGGTTCGCCGCCTCACGCTTCGCCGTGTTCATTCGCTGCCGAAACCGTGCGCCGAGCGCATCCATCGGATCCTTGAAATCGGCCCAGCGGGGCGGCAGATCGGCGCTGCCCGCAGCGCGGAACGCGCGGCTTTCGGTTTCCCAGCCCGCCGTGGGCGATTGCGCCGCCAATATCTGATCGGCGCTCATGCCTTCGAAAAAATTATAGCCGGCGTTGAATTCGCGCACATGGTCGAGGCACAGCCAGCGATATGGCGGCGGGCCGTCGGGCGAGCGGTGCGTGGAGACGGGCGCGCGAAACTCGCCCGCCTCGCGGCAACCGGGCGCGGCGCATCGTTCCTCGCGCGGAACGCGGCCATGGAATCGGGTCGGGCGGGCAGAAGAGGGCAAAACAGGCTTTCGGAATCGGGGCGGCGGCATAAGCGCCGGGAGGCCTTATAATTTGGCGACGGAAGCCCTATGGTCAAGCCCATGAAGGATAAAGGCCCCGTACAGCAAGAAATGGAAAGCCTGCTCGCAGCAGCTTTTCCCGATGCGACGTTCGCCCTCAGCAACGACAGCGCAAAGCATCATGGCCACGCCGGCGACGACGGCAGCGGCGAATCGCACTTCAGCCTTGCGATCGAATGGGCCGGCTTTGCCGGGCTGAACCGCGTCGCGCGTCAGCGCGCGGTGAACAAGGCGCTCGGCGATCTGCCCGGACAGCGCGTTCACGCACTGGCGATCAAGGCGACCGCGCCGGGCGAATAGGAGCGATCGAATGGCCGGACACCGCATTTACGGCATGAGCTTTGCGAGCGTCTATCCGCACTATGTGACCAAGGCCGAGCGCAAGGGGCGCACAAAGGAAGAGGTCGACGCCATCATCCGCTGGTTGACGGGGTATAGCCAGCAGCAGCTGGAGCGGCAGATCGCCGAGCGGGTCGATTTCACCGCCTTCTTTGCCGGCGCCCCCGCGATGAATAGCGCGCGCGAGCAGATCAGGGGCGTAGTGTGCGGCGTGCGTGTCGAAAATATCGAGGAACCGCTAATGCGCGAGATCCGCTATCTCGACAAGCTGATCGACGAACTGGCGAAGGGCAAGGCGATGGACAAGATCCTGCGGGTGCCGGCACCGTGATTCTGGACAGTTCAGGCGCTGCAATTCGAACCGACTCGGCGTTCGATATGGGCGATTTCGCAACCGAAAAGACAAGGCACAAGCTGGAAAGGCTCGACTGATGTTTGACGTGATCACCCCATCGACCCACGACATCGGCGCGTTCGAGGTGCGCCGGACCTTGCCCAACAAGGCGCGCACGATGGTCGGCCCCTTCATCTTTGTCGACCAGTTCGGTCCGGCGCATTTCGACATCGGCAAGGGGATGGATGTGCGCCCGCATCCGCACATCAACCTTGCCACCGTGACCTATCTTTTCGAAGGCGCGATCGACCATCGCGACAGCCTTGGCACCCATGCGACGATCCGCCCCGGCGCGTGCAACCTGATGACCGCGGGGCGCGGGATCGTCCATTCGGAACGCACCCCGGCGGCGGAACGCGCGACGGGCTCGCCGATTTCGGGGATGCAGACATGGCTTGCGCTTCCCGACGGCAAGGAAGAGATCGACCCGGCGTTCGAGCATGTGGCAAAGGACGATCTGCCGCTGGCCGAAGACAAGGGCGTGTCGGCGCGCATCATCATGGGCAGCCTGTGGGGCAAGGCGTCGCCGATCACCCAGCACAGCGCGACCATCTATGCCGACATCGTGATGAACGCGGGCGCGTCGATCCCGATCGATGCCGAGGCCGACGAGCGTGCGGTGCTCGTCGCGCTTGGCGATGCAAGCCTCGACGGCGAGCCGCTCGACCGGCACAGCCTCTATATATTGAAACCGGGGCAGGCGATGGTGCTGCGCGCGACCAGCGACGCGCGCGTAATGCTGCTGGGCGGCGAAGCGTTCACGACGCCGCGTCATGTCTGGTGGAACTTCGTCAGCTCCTCGCGCGAGCGGATCAATCAGGCGAAGCACGACTGGAAGCAGGGTAATTTCCCGCTTGTCCCCGGCGACAGCGAAGAGTTTATTCCGATCCCCGAGGTACCCAAGACGGTGAGCTATCCCTGACGATCAGGCGCGACCGGTTATCGATATTCCATTCATTGTCATCCCGGCTACGGCCGGGATCTCGCCGGTGCGTCATTTCGATAGGGTGAGATTCCGGCCGTCGCCGGGATGACGGATAAGGGGAGATCCGCTCCCCACCCCGAAACCGACAGGCCACTCCTTCGATTTCCACCCCCCACGCCCCGCCATTTGTTGCAGCTTGCCAGCCGCGACGATCGCCGCCAGATTGGTTTTGAAAAGAAACCAAAGGAGCGTGGCAATGATCGGCGATTTCGAACAGCAGCGGGTTAAGCTTTCCACGGGGGTCGAACTCGACGTCGTCGACATGGGGCCCCGCGATGCGCCGGTCCTGATCTTTCTGCACGGCTTTCCCGAATCGCACCGCACCTGGCGGCATCAACTGCTGCATTTCGCGACCCGTTTTCGCTGCATCGCTCCCGACCAGCGCGGCTATCGCGGTTCTTCGAAGCCGCAGGATGTCGGCGCCTACACCCCCGACAAGCTGATCGCCGACATATTCGCGCTCGCCGACGCGCTGGACGTGGGGAAATTCACCATCGTCGGACATGATTGGGGCGGCGCGATCGCCTGGGGCGTCGCACTGGGCGGGCAGCCAGGCGGTTTGCACCCCGAATGGGCGGGGCGCGTGACGCGCGCGGTGATTGCCAATGCGCCGCACCCGGCCATTTTCCAGCGCCTGCTCGCGACCAACGCCGAACAGCGCGCCGCAAGCCAATATATCCGCGTCTTTCGCGATCCCGCGAGCGACGCTGTCATTGCCGATCAGGGTATCGCGGGCCTGCTCGCCCACGCCTTTGCCGGACGGGTGCCGAGCGGCGGGCTGCAACCCGCCGACGAGATCGGCCGCCTGCTAAAGGATTGGGAGGATCGCGACGCCTGCCGCGCGATGGTCGACTGGTATCGTGCCTCGCCGCTCGCCGTGCCCGCGATGGACGAACCCTATGCCGATCCCCCGGCGGCACCCTTTCCGACGCTCGACATCCCGGCGCTCGTCATCTGGGCGCTCGACGATGTGGCCTTGCCGCCGTGCAATCTCGAGGGAATGGCAGAGCTCGTGCCCGGCGTCACGATCGTCGAAGTGCCCGGCTGCGGTCATTTCGTCCCGTGGGAAGCGCCCGAAGCGGTGAATGCGGCGATCGACGCCTTTCTCGCGAAAGGCTGACCTGCGCGAATGTGATCCGGCGGAAAAAGGGGGCGGGCGGCTGATGGGCCGCCCGCCGTCGGGGGGGGTCTGTTGAAGCGTGCCCGCGCCACGCGAAATCCTCAATTGCCGCGCCCAAAATCACCCGGTTGCGACCAGGGCCGAAGACTTTGGACGGGGCGATTTAACCATATTATCGCCCGATATGGCAGGCTTTCAGATTCTCCCATTGCTGTCATATTCACGCCATGGAAGTGGGAGGACTGAAGGTCGCCTCGATCACCGACCGGATCGATGGCCACTCGTCATGGACGATCGAACGCGATGTCCATGCGCTGATCCTCTATGAAGCCGGAAGCTATCACTGGCTCGAAACCTGGCAGGACATGCAGCGCACCTCGCTCGGCGATCCGTTGCCGGGGGAAATGTGGCTGGTGCCTGCGGGGCGCGTCTACCGTGCCGAGGCGAGGGGCGGCGCGGTGCGGTATATCGACATTGAAATTCCGGCTTCGCGGTTGAGTGTCGCGGCCGATACGCGCGCGCTGGCGGCGCATCACGACCTGGCGCTGGCGGCGCTCGGTCGTGCGCTTGCCGGCGGCGACGCTGCCGCGGCCGATCCCTTCGTCGCGATCCTTCGCCAAACGCTCGCCGACATGGCGGGACGCCCCGATCCGCCCGCCATTGCCGAACGGATCAACCAGCTGATGACCTTTATCCAGGATCGGTTGGAGGTGCCGCTGACCGTCGAGGATATGGCGGCCGAAGCCGGCATGTCGGTCAACACCCTGATCATCCATTTCGCGCGCGCCACAGGACACACGCCTGCGCAATATGTGCTGCGTCAGCGGATCCGCCGCGCCTGCTGGTTTCTGATGAACCGCCCGCTGACGATTGCCGAGATCGCCTTTGCCACCGGCTTTTCCAGCCACGCGCATCTCTGTGCCATTTTCCGCCGCAAGGTTGGCATGTCGCCGGGCGAATGGCGGCGGCGTCATCGATCGGCTATTCTGTCCGACAGCGAAGGGGAGAATGGCTGATGTCGCATACTGCCATAATGCTGATTGCCGGGTTCGCGCTGCTGATCCTGCTGCGTCTTGTTGTCGGGGATGGCGCGCGCGCGACGCGTCTGTTCCTGATCCTGTGGCTTCTGGTGTCGATCGGCAACCTGCTCGTCGGTGTGTATCACGCCGGCTATGGCTGGGCCGAGGAAGGCGGGATCTGGCTGCTTGTCTTTGGTGCGCCTGCCGTCGCGGCGCTGCTCCTCCGGCGGTTCGGTCTCTAGTTCTCGGGCTGGAGCAGACAACCGCTCGCGCCAGTATAGCGCGCGCTGCGCGATGCGAGCAGCGGGACGCTGCCCATGACGGTTTTCGTTTCGGGATCTTCGCTCAGCGATACGATCTCCATTCCCGGTTCGAAATCGCTTTGGCAACTCTCCAGGCTACGCCCCTGGACATGGCGGCACGAACAGCCGACGCGCGCGGCATAGGCTGCTCCCAGCTCGGCCTGCGCCTTGAATGCGGGAAATTTCCAGATCAGGAATCCGGCGAACAGGACCGCGACCAGCAAAACCCATGGCAAACACCCGCCCCAGCGGCTCGTCCTTTTGCGCGGCGGGACCGGGGCGAGATCGGGGGCGAGCGGCGGGGGTGCCGCGGGCGTCGGGCTCGCGCCCGTTGATGGGCCTGTGGGGTTGGTGCTATTCACCCCGTCCATGATCAGGAAAAAACGGCTGCTGGCAAGTGCCACCCTCGCGATCCTCGGCGCCTGGTCGCTGACGCAAGCCGCGGGGCAAGGCAGCATCGCGCCGGCGGCGCCGGGCCCGAAGTTCGGCCTGTCGCTGGGCGACGCCGCCGCGGCCGATGCGCCGGCCGCGCTCCCACCCTTGCCAGCGGCGATTCGCGCGCGCGCCGACGCGCTTTTCACCGATGCCGACGCAGTGGGACAGACGCGCGCTTTGCTCGTGCTGCGCGATGGCGAGCCGATCTACGAACGCTATGCCGCGGGGTTCGGCCCCGACACAAAGCTTATCAGCTGGTCGATGGCGAAAAGCATCACCGCGGTGCTCACCGGCTTTCTTGTCGCCGACGGCCAATTGTCGCTCGACGGCCCCGCCCCGGTTGCCGCTTGGCAGCGCAGCGGCGACCCGCGCGGCGCGATCACGCTCCGCCACCTGCTCCATATGTCGTCGGGGCTCGAACATATCGAAAATGGCGATCCGATCTGGGACGGCGACACGGTAGAAATGCTGTTCGGCGGCGGCGCGGGCGACATGGCGGGATTTGCCGAGGCCAAGCCTGCCGCCGCGCAGCCGGGTGAGATTTTCAACTACAGCTCGGCGACCAGCGTGATTCTGGCGGATATTATCGCCGACACGCTGACGCCGTCGCAAAGCGCCGACGCGCGCCGCGATACGATGCGCGATTTCATCGCCGGCCGCCTGATCGAGCCGCTGGGCATGACCAGCCTGACCCCCGAATTCGATGGCAAAGGCACGATGATCGGCGGGTCGATCATGCACGCCACCGCACGCGATTATGCCCGCTTCGGCGAGTTTCTGCGCAACGACGGCGTAGTCAACGGCCAGCGGCTGCTGCCCGCAAGCTGGATCCGCTTCATGTTGACGCCTTCGGCCAATGATGCCGGTTATGGCGGGCATATCTGGCTCAACCGCCGCCGTCCCGCGGGCGCGGCCGCGGCGCTCTGGCCCGATCGCGGTCCGAACGACCTGTTCGCGGCGATCGGGCATCAGGGGCAATATATCATCGTCTCGCCGTCGCAGCGCGTGACGATCGTGCGGCTTGGCGTAACCAAGGACGACCAGTTCCCCGCGCTCCGCCGCCATCTGGCGGATTTGACCGCGGCGCTTTGAGCCGGAGCGGCTGCTAACTCCAAGCGAACCTCGGCCTTCGGACGGCGTTTTACAGCAGGAAATCGCCCACCAGCGTCGTGACGCAGGTGCCCGTCAGCTCGACATGATCGCCATCGAGGCGGCAGCCGACATGGCCGCCGCGCGCGCTCGCCTGATAGGCGGCGAAATGGTCGCGGCCGAGGCGCGCCGTCCAATAGGGGGTCAGCACGCTGTGCGCCGACCCCGTCACCGGATCTTCGTCGATCCCGGCCCCCGGCGCAAAGGCACGGCTGACGACATCGGCCCCCGACGGATCGCCCGCGCCTGGCGCGGTCGCGATGTACAGAATGTCGCCGCCCTTGCTCAGCGCGCGAAAGTCGGGCGCGAGCGCGCGCACGCTCGCCGCGTCGGCATAAGCGATCAGCGCATAGCCATTCTCGTGCCAGAGCGTTTCGACCGCTTGCCCGCCGAGCGCGCGGACGATGTCGGGCATCGGCTTTGGGGAAGGCCGATAGGCAGGGAGCGCCATTCGGTAGCCTGCTTCGTCTTCGCCATTGCGCGCGACGCGCAAAATGCCCGCCTTGCGCGTGCGAAAGCTCATATCGTTCCGCCACTGTGCCGCGGACAGCAACACATGCCCGCTCGCGAGCGTCGCGTGGCCGCACAGCGCGACCTCGACGCCGGGGGTGAACCAGCGCAGCTCATAATCGGCTTCCCCGCTTTCGTCGGGCACCAGAAAGGCGGTTTCGGCTAGATTATTCTCCGCCGCAATGGCTTGCAGCGTCGCATCGTCGAGCCATTCGTCCAGCGGCATGACCGCCGCGGGATTGCCGGTAAAGGGCCGGTCGGCGAAGGCATCGACCCGGCTGATGGGCAGGCGGCGCGCGGCGCTCATGGGTATAGATATCCTTTCGTCCAGCCCTCGCCGATGCGTTCGAACAGCGTGCGTTCGTGCAGCCGGTGGGCGCGGTCCTGCCAAAACTCGATGCGCTCCGGGGTCACGCGCCACCCCGACCAGCGCGGCGGGCGCGGCACATCCTGTCCCGCGAAGCGTGCCTGCATTTCGGCGAAACGCGCCTCGAAAATCGCACGATTCTCAAGCGGGCGCGACTGGTCGCTCGCCCATGCGCCGAGCTGGCTGTCGCGGCTGCGCGTCGCGAAATAGGCGTCGGCCGCGGCGTCATCCACGGGCGCCACGGCGCCCTCGATCCGGATCTGTCGGCGCAGCGATTTCCAGTGAAAGAGCAGCGCGACATGCGCATTCGCGGCCAGCTCGCCCCCCTTGCGGCTGTCGAGATTGGTGTAAAAGACGAAGCCGTCCGGCCCATGACCTTTGAGCAGCACCATGCGCAGCGACGGGCGCCCGTCCGGCGTCGCGGTGGCAAGCGCCATCGCGTTGGCATCATTGGGCTCGCCGGCGCGCGCTTCGGCGAACCAGCCGTCGAACAGGGCAAAGGGGTCGTCGCTCATGCGCGCGGTCATAATGTGGTGCGGCGGAATGGTCGAGCAAAAGGCACAACCCTCAACCGATCGTCATCCCGGCGAAAGCCGGGATCTCACCCTCGCGCTGTAAAGCACCCGCGAGATCCCGGCCTGCGCCGGGATGACGTGGAGCGAGATGGAACTTGACCCCTTCGCGGTCCATTCCCACATGGCCGCGCAATCGGGCTTCACGCCCAGTCACTTATCGGGCTACAGGAGAAAAATGGCCGATCCCTATTCCACCCTGGGTGTTGCAAAGAGCGCGAGCGAAGCGGAGATCAAGTCCGCCTATCGCAAGCTGGCAAAGGAATTGCATCCCGACCGGAACAAGGACAATCC
>JBGTUD010000111.1:0-8841 GCA_041939405.1 Sphingopyxis sp.
GCGCTTCTCGACCGCCCAGGTAACGATACGAGCGATCATGGCTTAGTCCTCATCGCCTGCTTCGCCCTTGCCGATCTCGGCCTTGAGCGAAAAGCTGTTGGTGATGGCGATCTGCTCGGTGCCCTTGAGCCCGGAGCGGACGATGACATTGGCTCCCGCGCGGTCGCCGAGCACCACGGGGACAGCCTCGAACCCGTCCTTGGTACGCACGAACACGACGCTCTTGCCCTCGACGGTCTGGATCGCGGTCGCGGGAACGCTGATCGAGCCGTCGCCGCCGCTCGCAGCCAGCGCGACCGAGGCGGTCACGGCTTCGCCAACGCGCCATTGGCCGGCGCGATTGTCGAGGATCGCGATTGCGGGCACGAGCTTCGTGGCCGGATCGAGCGCGGGCGAGACGAAGCTGATCTTGCCGGTCGCCTGGCGTCCGGGTGCGCTTACCGAGACGGTGGCGCCGGGCCGGATACGACCGGCGTCGGCGGGCTGGAGGTTCAGCGAGAGCGAAACGCTCGAGAGGTTGGCGATGCGATAGAGTTCTGCATCGGCGGGGACCGTCTGACCGAGCACCACGCTGCGCGCGATTACCTGGCCCGAAATCGGCGCGGTAATGGCAATCCGGTTGAGCTGGCCGCCGCCGCCGCCTGCGGCGGATACCTGCTGCTGTGCGAGTTGATAGGCGATCCTGGCTTCGGTCGCGGCGGTGCGTGCCGCAATCACATCCTGCTCGGGCGACACGCGCTGTGCGAACAGCCGTTCCTCGCGCGCGAGATTGGAGTTGGCGAGTGCGAGCCGAGCGCGCGTCGCCTGCACCTCGCCCTGGAGCTGCGCGGCCTCGCGGCTTTCGATGATCGCGAGCGTCTGTCCGCGCCCGACGCTCTGCCCGAGATTGCGATTGAGCGCGACGACGCGCCCGCCGATCGCCGCCGACACGGCCTGCGTTCCTTGCGGATCGCCTTCGATCGTCGCGGGCAGTTGCAGCGCACCGGCGTTGCCGACGGTCGGACGGCCGAGCGCAATCCCGGCGATCTTGATCTGCTCGTTGGTGAGGGTGATCTTGCCCTCGTCGGCATGGCCTGCCTCTTCTTCGCCATGCTCGTCGGCGGGCTTGGCACTCTCGCCGCCACCGCAGGCGGCGAGGAACAGCGGCAGCGTCGCGGCGAGCAGCAGCTTTCGGTTTATAGTGATGGTCATGGGATCAATTTCCTTCGAGCGGCGCGGGAGCCGTGAGGCGTTCCAACCGGGCCTTGGCGAGTTGATAGGAGGCGAGGGCATCGATCGACGCGGAGCGCATCTCGGTCAGCGTCCGTTCGGCATCGAGCAGTTCGAGCTGTCCGAATTTGCCCTCGCGGTAGCCGATGCGCGCGATCCGCGCGGCCTCCATCGCGGAGGACAGAGCGGGGCCGCTGGCCACGCGTGCCGCGGTCGCCGCGTTGGCGGCCTCGACTTCGGCGTCGCTGATCTGTTGCTCGACATCGAGCGCGGTGACGCGGCGCTCGGCATCGGCGCGCCGCCGTTCGGCATTCGCCTGGTCGACCGCGGCGCGGCCGTTGTTGAACAGCGGCAGCGGCACCGAGACGCTGAACACCGCCGCGACATCATTGGTCGCCTCCAGCCGGCGAATGCCCGGGCCGACGGTGAGATCGGGCACGCGCTGCGAACGTGCCAGCTCGACGCCGGCATCGGCGGTGGCGAGGTCGGCGTCGGCCGCCGCCAGCGCGAGCGTTCCCGCCGCCGAGGTCGGCCGCGGTGGCCCCATCGTCCCGGCGCCGGGTCCGCCGAGCACCGCGATATCGAGCGGGCCGGCGATCGGGCGGCCGATGCGGCGCGCGAGATTGCCGCGCGCGGCATCGGCGAGCCGGCGTGCTTTCTTGGCCTCGGCTTCCGCCGTCAGGCGCGCGACTTCGGCGCGTTCCTGTTCGAGCGGTGAGGCGCGCCCGGCCTGCACTCTTATGGTAGCGGCGCGCGCCGTATCCCCGGCAATACGATATTGGTCCTCGGCAATCGCGACGCGCACTTCGGCGGCTGAGGCCTGGATATAAAGCTCGGTCACCTGCAAGCGGATGTCGGCCTCTGCGATTGCCTGTGCGATTTGCGCACGGAGCGCCGCCGCATCGGCGACCGCGATCCGGGCTTGCCGCTTGCCGCCGAGTTCGAGCGGGATGGCGATGCTGGCCGTCACATCGGCGCCCTTGACGCCATTATAGGGGCCAGTGCCGACGAAATTCTCGACTTCGACCGAGAGAGCGGGGTTTGGCCTGAGACCCGCTACGCGCCGCGCGGCATTCGCGGCATCGACATTCGCCGCCGCCGCTTCCGCCGCGGGCGCGCTACCACCCGCGAGCGCGACCGCCTCGTCGAGCGTCAGGAGCGGGCCTGATATCTGCCGGCTTTCGGTGCCGGCCTCCTGTGCATGCGCGATTGCGACGCACGATGTGGCTGCCACGAGGGCAGCAACGTACCTGAACATAAAGATCCATCCTCGATTGATCGGAGAGATCGCCGCGGGAAAGCGGCGAGTGCGTCAAGGGGTCAGGCGAGAGGTGGATCGAGCAAGGGAGGCAGCACCCGCGACGGTCGTTGCACGACCGTCGCTGAAAATGGCGGTTCGCTGGCCGGAGCAAGCTGAGCCGTGCTGGCGACTTGGTGCTGGTCCGATGCAATGCAACAATGATCGTGACCGCTATGGGCGACCTTTTTCGCCGGCTCGCTTGGCCGTCGCTCATCGCTGTCCTGACCCAGCGAATAGGCGGCGCCTTGATCGGCAGTGTGGGCGGACGCGGGCTCGCAGAATTGCAACGTACAAAGCAGCACGCCCACAATCACCAGCAATCGCATCATTGCACCAGCCATAAAGTCCCTTACCGGCTCTTAAGCCGATCGTCGCCGCATGACATCGCGGCGGCCAGATCGGATGGAATTGCCATGGGCAAGAACGCGCTGACCCGGGCCCGCCCCCTATTTCCCGCAGGCAGTCGGCCCGTAAGCGAACCCATGGGGACCAGGGCGAGCATCGAAAAGCTGACCCGCCACCTCGCGCCAATCTCGGAGCACCAAGGCGAAGAGAGCCCTCCACCATTCCGTGACCAGATGGGGCGCAAAGTAGGGCTGGGCGATGATATGCGCGCGCTCCAGCGCACGCCACCCGGACGGCTGGTCCATCGCCTGCTTGGCGAAACGAAACCGATCCGTTTCAAAGGCAAGCAGAATCTCGGGCCGTTGACGTCTTGCCGAAGTCATCGAGTCCCTTACGAGCGCGCAATGCCTGACGCCGACACGTCTCCTTGTGATGGCATTTGCTGACGATTGCCGCACCGTTATCCATGCGCCGCCTCGTTCTGCCGGTGCTTTCGGCTGTTGTAGCGATAACCAGCCCAGAGAATCGTCAACGACAAAAACTGCAGCAAAAGGGATTCCATCGTTGGAAAAACCCCAAGCGTCGGGAGCCGGGGAACAAGGGCGAGCGGCGTAACGCCGAGGAGACCAGCTTCCTGCAGCGCGCCCGCGCCCTTGCCAGCCAGGATGACTGCCAGGATCGCGATCAGCGCAGAACTATAAGCGAAAAATTTCCCGATCGGCAGGACCCGGCTGTACCGAAGCATGACCCATGCGATTGCTGCGAGGATTACCAATGCGGTTCCAGCTCCGGCGGCGATTGCGCCGCGGCTTCCTTGCGCGGCAAGCGCCGCGAAAAACAGGATGGTCTCAAAGACTTCCCGATAGACCACCAGGAAGGCGAGCCCGAATAGAAACCAGGCTGAGCGGCGCGAAAGCGCCTTGCCCATCGCTTCGCGAATATAGCGCTGCCAGCTCTCCGCATGGGACTTGCCGTGCATCCAGATGCCAACCCAGACCAGAACCACCGCGGCGAAGAGCGAGCCGAACCCTTCGGTCAACTCGCGGTTCGCGCCGCTGATCGAGATCGCATAGGTCGCGACCGCCCAGGTTGCGCCGCCGGCCGCCAGGGCGGCGATCCAGCCGCCATGAACATAGGACAGGACGTCGGGTCGTTCAGCTTTTCGCAAGAAGGCGATCATCGCCACGATGATCAGAAGGGCTTCGAGACCTTCGCGCAGCAAGATGGTCAGCGCCCCGACAAAGGTCGACGCGTCGCTGGCTGCATCTGGAGACAGAGCGGCTTCTGCGTCGGTGAAAAGGGCTTCGACTGCGGCGGCTTTACCCGCGACCGCATCGACCGGCATTCCTCGCGTGATGGAGACGCGGTAATCGGACATCGCGGATTCGATTTGCGCCATAAGGGCCGAATCTCGCGTCGTCAGAATCGGCTCGACTGGTTCAAAACCATCAAGATAGGCGGACAACGCCAGACGCGCTGCTTCGCTCCGATTTCCCTTGCGGTAGGCGGCCAGGCTTTGCGCCAGTTTAGCCCGTGCAACCGCGAGCGTTGCGGGCGAGGCGGTGCTCAATGCCTTGGGATCGGAGCGCAAATAGGCTGTGAGCGCATCAGCCTTCTCGGGGTCGAGCATACGCCCAAGCGCTTCCGGGCTGAGGCTCGTCAAGGCCTGCAGGTCGGGGACCATTTCGCGAGCGGCGGGAGTCTGGTTCCAGAATTTCTGACCGGCCGCGATGTCGCGAAAGGCAAACCCACCAGCATAGGCTGCCACCGCCCAGCGATCGTCCGATGGCAAATTGGCAAAGCTGGGCATGGAGGTGCCCTCGAGCCCTTGGCCTATGACCTGGTAGAGAGCGAACAGGCTGCGCTTGCGAGCACGTGCGGCATCGGTGAAATCGATGGGTGCGGGGTCCAGCCCCTTAGCCTGAGGTCCGTTGCCATCGCCTCGTACCCCGTGACAGCTGGCGCAATTCTCGAGATAGATTTGGGCTCCGCGCCGGGGATCGGGAGCGTTGCGCGGGGCGAGAGGCACCGGATAGGCGGCAAGCAGGTCCGCCGCGAGTGCGCGTGCTTGGCCGGCAACCTTGCCGGGCTCGGTCTTCGACGCGATCGCCGCTTCGAGTTGCCCCGCTTCGGCAACCAGGCGAGCCCGCGCCGGTGATACCGGGAGAGCGGCGATACCTTTGCGAACAGTGGCCGCGAACTCCGTCATCTCGGCATATTCGACTGTGCTAGTTACCTCCCCATTCGCGACGGCCCCGCCATAATCGACGGCAATATAGTCCAGCAGGCGCCAGACGGTCTGGACTTCATCGGCATCGCTGCGCGCCTGCGCACCCTGCGCGGCGAGGCTGCCAATGGCGGCAAGCAAGACCAGCAAGAAGCGAAGGCCGCGAGTGGGTGGCATCGGTCCTATTGCCCGGTCACAGTCGACAATTCGCGCAGTTCGGTCCGGGCACTGCGCAGAATCTCATAGGCTGAATGAAGGAAAAGCGCTGCAATGATGGCGGCGACTGCAAGGTCGGGCCAGGCCTGGCCGGTCCATGCGACGAGGCCCGCAGCGATGATTACCGCGACATTAGCGACCGCGTCATTGCGGCTGAACAGCCAAACAGCGCGGACATTGGCGTCGCCTTCGCGAAACCGCGAGAGGACCGCCGCCGAGGTGAGATTGACGAGCAGTGCAACGAAGCCGATGCCGCCCATCAGCTCGGCTTCGGGCGGAACCGCTGTCAGGGCGCGCCACAGCGCGACGCCGATGACGCCGAGCCCGAGCGTCAGCAGGAACAGGCCTTGGGCAAGAGCGATGCGGGTGCGGGCGAGCGCCGTCCAGCCGATCGCGACGAGGCCGGCCAGCGTGATCGTGCCGTCGCCGATGAAGTCGAGCGAGTCGGCCTTCAGCGCCTGGCTGTTGGCGATGAATCCGCCGACGATCTCGATAGCGCCGAAGCCGAGATTTAGGATAACCACGATCCAGAGGGCACGGCGATAGGCGGGGTCCTTTTCCGCGCGCACCGGGTCTCCCGTGCATCCGCAGCCGTCACCGCTCTCGGATCCCTCCGCCATCGCGTCTTCACTCCATGGTGGCGGCGCGCTCTTCGCTTTGCCGCCTTCAACTTCGTACAGGGCGCGCCTATACATCCTCCAGTCACTGGAGGATCAAGCATAATATGACCAAGCGGCTCGCGATCGGCGACCTTGCCCGGGAGACCGGGACCAAGGTCAACACCATCCGCTTCTATGAAGAGATCGGGCTGCTGCCCGAAGCCCTGCGCACCGCTTCGGGACGGCGAAGCTATGATGCGGCCGACCTTCGGCGGCTCGCCTTCGTCCGCCACGGCCGGCAGCTCGGTTTTTCGATCCCCGAAATCCGCTCGCTGCTGGCGCTTTCGGATCAGCCCGACCGCGATTGCGGCGCGGCCGCGGCGATCGCGCGCGCGCATCTTGCCGATATCGGCATCCGCATCGCGCGGCTCGAAACCTTGCGCTCGGCGCTGACCGAAGTCGCGACCTCCTGCGAGGGCGGCCGGGCCGCCGAATGCCGGGTGATCGAGGCGATCGCGGGCACCGAACTCGCGCTCCAGACCGATTGATCGATCCGACCGGACGCATCCGGGTTCGGGGAAGGAAGGGGCTGGCGCGCGCGACGACTGGCTTCGCCGCGCGCGCCGGCGGATCTTACGGCGCCTTGTCGAGCTTGGTGATCGTCCCGGCCTTGCCGTTCCAGTCGAGCTCGAACGCGACCTTGTCGCCGACCTTGATGTCCTTCAGCAGCTCGGGCTTTGCGGCGAAGCCCATCGTCATCGGCGGCCATTCGAGTTCGGCGATCGCGCCATGATCGAGCGTGACCTGTCCCTTCGCGCTATCGATTGCGGTCACGGTCGCCGTGCCCTTGCCATGTTTGGTTTCGGCGGGCATCGCCATGGTTCCGGCGTCATCGGCCATCGCGGCCTTTTCTTCGGTCTTCGGCGCTTCGCCCTGCTTGCCGCAGCCGGCAAGTCCTGCGCTGAGCGCGATGCCCAGTGCGATGGCGGTCAAATTCTTCATGTCATTTCTCCTTCGGGTTGAACGGGATGGGCCGCGCGCCTGCGCATCAGCAGATAGGCGGCGGGAATGATGAGCATCGAGAGCAGCGGCGCGGTCAGCATGCCGCCGATCATCGGCGCGGCGATGCGGCTCATCACTTCGGAGCCGGTGCCGGTCCCGACGAGGATCGGGAACAGGCCCGCGAGGATCACCGCGACGGTCATCGCCTTCGGCCGGACGCGAAGCAGCGCGCCCTCGCGAACCGCGGCCAATATGTCGCCATCGCCGCGATCGGCGAGCGCATGCTTGAGGTAGATGAGCATGACGACCCCGAACTCGGCGGCGACGCCGGCGAGAGCGATGAACCCGACCGCGCTCGCGACCGACTGGTTGTAACCGAGCAGATAGAGCAGCCAGAGCCCGCCGGTGAGTGCAAAGGGCAAGGTCGCCATGATGAGCAGCGCCTCGTCCCAGCGGCGGAAGGTGAGGTAGAGCAGGATGAAGATGATCGCGAGCGTGACCGGCACGACCACCTTCATCCGCTCGGTCGCACGAACGAGGAACTCGAACTGCCCGGTGTAGGAGATGCTGACGCCGGGGGGCAGCTCGACATCGCGCGCGATCGCCCGCTGGATGTCGTGCACCAGACCCTGCAAATCGCGGCCGCGGCTGTCGACATAGATCCAGGTCACCGGGCGGCCATTCTCGCTGCGCAGCATCGGCGGCCCGTCGCTGACCTTGACGCTCGCCACCGTCCCGAGCGTGATCTGCTGGCGCGACGGCGTCAGGATCGGAAGGGCCGCGAGCTTGCCGATGCTGTCGCGCAGCTCGCGTGGATAGCGGACGCTGATCGGATAGCGCGCGAGCCCCTCGACCGTCTGGCCGATCGTCTCGCCGCCGATCGCGCCCGCGACGATCGCCTGCACGTCGGCGACGTTGAGACCATAGCGCGCCGCGGCGGCGCGATCGATGTCGACGTCGATATAACGGCCGCCAGTCAGGCGCTCGGCCAGCGCCGAGGCGACGCCGGGGACGGTCCTGACTACGCCCTCGATGCGCTTCGCGGTGCGGTCGATCTCGGCAAGATCCGAGCCCGCGACCTTGATGCCGACCGGGCTTTTGATCCCGGTCGCAAGCATGTCGATCCGGTTGCGGATCGGCGGAATCCAGAAATTGGCGAGCCCGGGAACCCGGACCCGCGCATCGAGCTCCTCGATCAGCTTCTCCTCGGTCATGCCGGGGCGCCACTGGTCCTTCGGCTTGAAGCGGATCGTCGTCTCGAACATCTCGAGGGGCGCGGGGTCGGTCGCACTGTCGGCGCGCCTTGCCGAACACGCTTTCGACCTCTGGCACCGTCTTGATCAGCCGATCGGTCTGCTGGAGCAGGCTCGACGCCCGCGCTGCTGAGATGCCGGGAAGCGCTGAGGGCATGTAGAGGAGATCGCCCTCATGCATCTGCGGCATGAACTCGCCGCCGATCTGGGTCATCGGCCAGAGGCTGGTGGCGAAGACGAGGCCGGCGATGAGGAGCGCCTTTTTCGGCCGTTCGAGCACCCAGTCGAGTGCCGGGCGATAGATGCGGGTCAGCCAGCGGTTGACCGGATTGGCCTGTTCGGCGGGGATCTTTCCGCGGATCAGCCAGCCCATCAGCACGGGGATGAGCGTGATCGAGAGGATCGCGGCGGCCGCCATCGCATAGGTTTTGGTGAAGGCGAGCGGCGAGAAGAGCCGCCCTTCCTGGCCTTCGAGCGTGAAGATCGGCAAGAAGGAGAAGGTGATGATGAGGAGGCTGAGGAACAGCGCCGGACCGACCTCTGCGGCGGCGTCGGTGATGACGCGCCAGCGCACGGCGCCTTTCAGCTCCTCGCCAGGATGATCGCGTTCCCAATGTTCGAGATGCTTGTGGGCATTTTCGATCATCACCACGGCCGCATCGACCATCGCGCCGACCGCGATCGCGATGC
>JBGTUD010000112.1:0-8799 GCA_041939405.1 Sphingopyxis sp.
ACTGGCGTGGCCTTGGCGCTGGACCTATCGCGAGCTTATGCACGAAAAAGTAAACATGGGAACGCGTGCATACAATTCGGAATTCCGAACGCTTCGCCGGCGACGACGTCCGCGAGTTTCAGAGCCGCAATTCGACCGGGGTGCGGGGGATGCGGCTTGCCGACGGCGACGAGGTCATTTCGCTCTCGATTCTGCACCGCGTCGGCACCAGCAGCGAGGAGCGCGAGGCCTATCTTCGCGCCGCGCCGTGGAAGGACAATGAGAATGAGCCGACGCTGGAAGGCGCGCGCATGGCCGAGCTTGCCGCGCGCGAACAGTTCATCCTCACCATCTGTGCGAACGGCTATGGCAAGCTGTCATCGGCCTATGAGTATCGCCGCACCGGCCGCGGCGGCCAGGGGATCACCAACATCGACAATATCGGCCGCAACGGCCCCGTCGTCGCGAGCTTCCCGGCAACGCAGGCGCATCAACTGATGCTCGTCACCGATCAGGCGAAGCTCATCCGCATGGGGCTCGACAGCTTGCGCATCATCGGTCGCGGCAGCGCGGGCGTGCGCCTGTTCGACGTCGCCAATGACGAGCATGTCGTCTCGGCCGCGCTGATCGACGAGGGCGAAGAAGACGGCGGCGAGGACGCCGACACCGACGCTCCCGCCGCGGAAGCGCCGACCGAATGACGACGCCCACGACGGCCTTCAAGGTGCTGACCGCACAGCAATGGGCGGATTTCGAGCGCGAGCGCGTGTTCCGCGGCGCGCCGGTCGACATCGAGGATGGCTATATCCACCTGTCGACCGCGGCACAGCTCGAGGCGACGATCGCCAAATATTTTACCGGCGAGGCGGACCTGATCATCGCCGAGGTCGATCTGGCGCGCCTTGGCGGCAGCGTGCGCTGGGAACCGGCGCGCGGCGGCGACGTCTTCCCGCATATCTATGCCGAACTACCGATCGAGGCGGTGGTAAGCATAAGGAAGCGCAGCAACGGCGCGGAATAAAGGGGTCCGGTCGCGGCGCCTAACGCCGCCGTGCCTTCCACGCGCGCACCGCGGCCATCGTCTTTTCGACATGCGCCTGCGGCTTGCTGTCGGTGTAGCTCAGGAGGATCGTGCCGTTGGGCGCGATGACATAGGACGTCCGGTTGGACAGCAGCGTCCCGTCGGGACGCTGCATCGTCGAATCATATTTGGCCGCGACCCTGGCGCCCGGATCGGCGGCAACCGCGAACTTGTCGCGGCATTCGGATCGCGAAAACTCCGCCACACGCTCGATATTGCCGGCCGTCACACCGATGACGCGCGCGCCCAGTCGGTTGAAATCGTCGCTCGCCTCGGCAAACAGATGCGCCTCGATCGTGCAGCCGGGGGTGAAGGCGGCGGGGAAGAAATAGAGCACGACCGGCCCCTTTTTCAGCGCCTGTTTCAACGACAGGCTGAACGATTTTCCGCCCTGCGCGGCGTTCAGTGTGAAATCGGGCGCCTTCGCCCCTTGCTGAAGCGCCGCGATGCCGGTCGCTGGAAGCGCCGCAAGCGACAGGACGAGCCCGGCGGCCAGCGCAAATTTTGCCAGATAGGTCATTTGAGCGGCCTCCTTTTCGAACGGCAGGACAATCCTGCTCGGGCGCCTACTCTACGCAGAAATTTGCAGACCGCAATCAAGCCCACGCCCGACCGGCCGACGCCGCGCCGCCGCGAGCCACCGGCCCGTGGAGCGCGACCTCGGCCGAACTCGGCGCGCGGTCAGCAGCGGCGACCGCCGCGATCGATCTCGCGGCCCAGCAGCGCACCGGCAGCGGCGCCGATGATCGTGCCCGGCGTGCGGTCGCCATAACGGTCGACCTCGCGGCCCAGCAGCGCGCCGGCGGCACCGCCGACGATCATGCCGGTCGTCCCGCTGCCGCGGCGGCAATAATAGCGGCGGTCGCGATAGTAGTTCCGCCGATAATCGCGGCGGGCGTCGCGTCGGTAATCGCGATAGTCGCGGTCATAGCGGTCGCCATAATAGCCATGGCGGTAATGCCGGTCGCGCGCCTCGGCATCGGTCGGCAGTGCCGCGACAGCGCTGGCACCGATCAGCGCCGTCAGCGCGAGTTTTTTGAGCAGGAACATCTCTCTTCTCCATCTTCTTCACTGATGCCCCGTCTAGGACAGCAAAGATGGCGCCCCGCTGAACTGCTACCTCCATGCATTTCGCAAAGCCTCGGTTCGACCAGCTTTCCGGGCGCCTCGCCTCAACGGCCTCCCGGGCTCAGCAGGCCGAACAGCGCTTCGCCCAAGGTCCGCTGCCATCCTTGATCGAATATCGCGAGTTCGACGCATTGTTCGAGAAAGAGGAGCGGCGCCACGAACAGCCAGACCGGATGTATCGCGCCAAATTGTCGATGGTCGCGTATCGCCGCGACCACGATCGGCGAATAGGCGACCACCAGAGCGAGACTGATCTCGGGCTTGGGTATCAGGGGCAGCAAATGGCGGAGGCGGAAGAATGCCGGCCACAACAGCTGGATGGTAGCCAGCATCATCAGCCGCTTGTGCCAATCGGGTCGCCGTCGCAAGGCGATGGCACCCAGCACGATGAAAAAGTAAAACCCCAGCCCGGTCAGCGTTCCCACAATCGCCGATGTCGCGACGCTCCCGAAAGCGGGCAGGTCTCGCTCGGCTGCCCATACGGACGTGGCCACGCCGCTTGCCCAGATCGCCGCAGCGATCGGTATCGCGCTTCCACCGAGCCGCCGATGCAGCGGACTTCGCCCGCACACGACCAGGCTCGCTTGCGCCATGAACAGCAAAACCCAGCCCAGCGCCGCCGCGCCGTGCAAATGCACATACCAGGGCGCCGAAAATGTGCCCCGGGCCATGGGAAGGCCATAGGTTACGCCAAACCCGCACAGGACGATGAGGAGGCCGATTATCCCGAAGCCGAGATAAAAGCTCTTTCCCCGGTCTGCAGCCCAGCGCTTTTCCATTTCGTCCCCTGTCCCTCGATACCAAGTCGCCCGGCGCAGGCAAGACACATGGATTGACCCGCCTATCCCGCCTCAGCCGTCCCCTTCGAAGTGGCAACCGCCTCGCGCGCCAGCGTACTCACCACGCCCCGGGCGATCAGCGCCTGTCCGCCGAAATAGAACGGCCAGACCAGCCACAAGGTCACATCCTTTGACAGCGTGCCGCCTTCACCCGCAAAGATGAACAGATCGCTCGCGAGGAACAGCATCGCGCCGACGCCGGTGCGGTATCGCGGGAAACGGCTGGTCCAGGCCGCCGCCGCCATCGCCGCGACGATCGCGGTATATCCGATCGCTGCCATCGCCAGATCGGGCGCTGCGCCGCGCGACAAGGCCCAGACGGAGAGAAGCGCGAGCGGCACGGTGAGCCAGCCCAGCGCGCGCTGCGGTCCCGACAGGCGAGCGCGCCGGTGGCGCAGATAAAGGATGATCGCCACCGCGTGACCGACGGCAAAGGCCGCCGCACCCTGCAACATGCCGGCGGCGTCGAGCAGCCAGTCGCCCAGCGCGCCGCACGCCATCACCGCCGCGATCATCCGCCCGTCCAGGCTGCGCGCGTTGACCGCCGCCCATGCCGCGAGCAGCGCGACCCCCGATGCTTTCCACAAATGAACCGCCGCGCCGTCCCAGCGCAGCACCACCGCCAGGAAATAGCTTGTCCCTCCAGCCAGCGCCGCCAGCCATAACCAGCGCGCCCGGTCCCATTCCCTTTTTGCCGCCATGAACCTCCGCCCCTTTGCATCTTCGCCCCAACCGGACTAGTGCGCAGCCCACCCCAAGCAAGTCAACGGACACGGTAAATGCGTTACGATATTCATATCATCGGCGGCGGCTTGGCAGGGTCTGAAGCCGCGTGGCAGCTTGCCGAAGCGGGTTTTTACGTCCGCCTGTCCGAAATGCGCGGGGGCGGCGACATGACCCCGGCGCACCAAGGCGACACGCTGGCCGAGATGGTCTGCTCGAACAGCTTTCGCAGCGACGATGGCGACAGCAATGCCGTCGGCCTGCTCCACCGCGAAATGCGCGCGCTTGGCTCGATCATCATGCGCGAGGCCGACGCCACCAAGGTACCCGCCGGTTCGGCGCTCGCGGTCGACCGTGACCTCTTTTCGGGCGGAGTGACAAAGGCGTTGTCGGAGCATCCGAACGTCACGATCGTTCGCGAACGTATCGACACGCTGCCCATCGAAGGGCTCACCATCGTCGCGACCGGCCCGCTCACCGCCGCCAGCCTTGCCGAAAGCATCGGCGTCGCGACGGGCAAGGACGCCCTCGCCTTTTTCGACGCCATCGCGCCGATCGTCTATCGCGACAGCATCGACATGGACGTCGCATGGATGGCGAGCCGCTGGGACAAGGTCGGGCCGATCGGCGACGGCAAGGATTATATCAACTGCCCGATGGACAAGGATCAATATTACGCCTTCGTCCAAGGGCTGATCGACGGCGAAAAGACCGATTTCAAGGAGTGGGAAAAGGACACGCCCTATTTCGAGGGCTGTATGCCGATTGAGGTGATGGCCGAACGCGGGGTCGAAACCTTGCGCTTCGGCCCGATGAAGGGCGTCGGGCTCGACAATCCGCGGACCGGCCGCTGGCCCTATGCCGTCGTTCAGCTCCGCCAGGACAATGCGCTCGGTACGCTCTGGAACATGGTCGGTTTCCAGACCAAGCTGAAGCATGGCGCGCAGGTCGAGCTGTTCCGCACCATTCCGGGGCTGGAAAAGGCCGAGTTCGCGCGACTCGGCGGGCTGCATCGCAACAGCTTCATTCGCTCGCCCGAACTGCTCGACAGCCAGCTTCGTTTGAAATCGGCACCGCATATCCGTTTCGCGGGCCAGATCACCGGCTGCGAAGGTTATGTTGAAAGCGCCGCAATCGGCCTGGTGGCCGCGCGGTTCGCCGCCGCCGAACTCGCCGGCCGCACCCTGCCCCCGCTCCCGCCCGAAACCGCGCTGGGGGCGTTGCTCGGCCATATCACCGGCGGCGCCGATGCGTCATCCTATCAGCCGATGAACGTCAATTTCGGGCTGTTCCCGCCGCTCGCCGACGAGGTGCGCAAGAAGGACCGAAAGCTGGGCTATACGCAGCGTGCAGGCAGGGCGCTCGCCGAGTGGATGAAGATGGCTGAGGGCGTTGCTGCCTAAAACCCGCGCCGGTGGGGTTAAGATGTCAAAACGGCGGTTTTGGGGTGGGTTCCCGACCCTTCTTTTATCCGTCATCCCGGCGAAGGCCGGGATCTCACCGTATCGGTTTTCAGCACCGGCGGGATCCCGGCCTTCAGCCAAAGGCTGAAGTTTATCCTGAGCGCCTGCCAAGGCAGTCGAAGGGCCGGGATGACGATAGAGTTGAGCGCAGCTCCCGGTCGCTTCCCGACCGGCCCATCTTCCCGTTCGTGTCGAGCGAAGTCGAGACACCCATCGACCTTGGGCCTGTCCCGATGGTCATCTCGACTTCGCTCGATGCGAACGGGTATTGCCAGTCACACGGCGGCCACGAATCGTTCCAGCCCTGTCGCTACTCCCTCAACAGCTGCACTTCGGCTTCGCCGTCCTCTTCGGCGCGGTCGTCGCAAATTCGGCGCGCGTCAGATCGCCCGACTTGTCCGCATCGGCCCCCGCAAAGCGCTCGCCCGTCGCCGCCGCCCATTCCTCGAAGGTCAGCAGATTATTGCCGTCCTTGTCGAGTTTGCGGAATGCCGCGCTACGCGTCGCCATCATCTCGATGCGGCTGATCCGTTCGTTGCGGTCGCGGTCGTAGCGGTTGAAGCGCCGTTCCTCGCGCGAAGCCTCTTTTGCGGCGGGCAGGTCGGGTGGCGGGGGGCCGCGTCTGGGCGCATCCGCTCCGGCAACCGGGATGGCGGGCAGCGCCGGGGGCGGGTCGGGCAGCACCCTATCCTCGGCAAGCTGGCTGTGCCCCTGCCACAAAAAGACCCCGCCGGTCAGCAGCAGCGCACTCGCCACGCCGCCGATCAGAAACCGCGAAACCGCCATATGCCCCTCCGCTCCGACCGGCCGAACAGCTATCATGGGCCGCGCCGCAGCGCCACGCGATGCGACCATATTGGCGACAAATTTCGGAAGCGAGCGCTTTTTAATCGCTAAAACTGTTAAAAATCGCCCGACAAATTGCTATATCCGATCAATGCAAAATTATCTCCCTTCGCTGAAACAGATGCAATATCTCGTCGCGCTGCACGAGCACGGCCATTTCGGGCGCGCCGCCGACGCCTGCAACGTCACCCAGTCCACCCTTTCCGCCGGTATCCGCGAGCTGGAGACGCTGCTCGGGCAAACGCTCGTCGAGCGCACGCGCCGGGTCGTCCGCTTCACCGCGCTCGGCGACAAGATCGTCGACAAGGCGCACCGCGTGCTGCGCGAGGCCGAGGAGCTCGCCGACATGGCGGCGGCGGCGGCGGCACCGCTCGTCGGAGAACTCCGCATGAGCGTCATCCCCACGATCGCGCCCTTCCTCCTCCCCGGCCTGCTTCCGCGGCTGCGCAAGGAGCGCCCTTCATTGAAGCTGTTCCTGCGCGAAGAGCCGAGCGCGCAGGCGTGCGAGTCGCTCCACCACGGCACCGTCGACTGCGTGCTGCTCGCGCTTCCTTATGCGTGCGGCGATGTCGAGGCGGAGAATCTGTTCGACGATGCGCTGTTCGTCGCCTTTCCCGGCGACCAGTCCGAAGACCTTCCGGCAACGGTCAGCGCCGACCAGATCGATCCGGCGCAGATGCTGATGCTAGAGGATGGCCATTGCCTGAAGGATCACGCGCTCGCGGCGTGCAACCGGCCCGAACTGCGTGCAGGCGCCCGGATGATGGGCACGTCGCTCCACACGCTCGTCCAGATGGTCGACAATGGACTTGGCATTACCATGCTGCCGCAGATGGCGATCGAGGCGGGCATTCTCGACCACACCGACATCGACACGCGCCCGCTCGATTCGGAGCATGACTGGCGCACGATCGCGCTCGTATGGCGCAAGGGCAGCCCGCGCGCCGAAGAGTTCCGCATGTTGGCCGACATTTTCCGGCAGCATAGGGCGGGATGACGACGGGAATGCCGATTGGCTAGGCCGTCAACGCGGCATCGCGCAGCCCGCGCCAGACGCGCAGCGCCTGCCGGTTTTCGGCGACGTCGTGGACGCGCAGCAATTGCGCGCCCTGCCCCGCCGCCTGATAGTGCAGCGCCACGGTGCCGCCGAGCCGCTGATCCGCCGCCGCCTCGTTATCGAGCGCCCCGATCATCCGCTTGCGGCTCGCGCCGAACAGGATCGGGCAACCAAGCGTGTGGAGCAGCGCCAGCCCGTTCACCAGCGCCAGATTGTCGCCGACGCCCTTGCCGAAACCGATCCCCGGATCGACGATGATCTTTGCGCGGTCGATCCCCGCCGCCTCGCACGCCGCGACGCGTTCGGCGAGCATGTCGTAAACGTCGAGCAGGACATGCCCATAGCTGCCGCCCTCGTGGGGGTCGCTTTTGGCCGAAGGCGCGTGCATCAGTACGACCGGACACCCTGCGCGAACGACGACCTCCATCGCGCGGTCGTCGTAACGCAGCGCCGAAATATCGTTGACGATCCCGGCCCCCGCGGCAAGCGCAGCCTCCATCACCGCCGCCTTGCGCGTGTCGATCGACACCGCGACGCCGCCCTTTGCCAGCGCCGATACGACGCTTTCGACGCGCTCGATCTCGTCACCTTCCCACAGCAGCGGCGCGCCGGGCCGCGTCGATTCGCCGCCCACATCGATAATCGCCGCCCCGGCGCTGGCCATGGCAAAGCCGGCGTCCACCGCCGCCGCGGCATCGACATGCTTGCCACCGTCCGAAAAACTGTCGGGCGTGACGTTCAAAATGCCCATCAGCTGCGGCTCGCCCAGCCGGATCGTCCGTTCGCCGAGTTGGAGCGCGCCGCGCGGACGCGCGACGCCCGAGCGCTGTGCCACGGCCGCCTCGCCCAGCCGATCGGGCATCGCCACGATCCACGCGTCGAGATCGGGCACCGGCACGATGGCCGATCGGACCGTATCGCCTTCGCGCACGCTGACATGCCACGCCGCGAACCAGATCATCGTGTCGGCAATCCGCAGGCAGGCGTCGCCCAGCTCGTGCGGCCGGTCGACGAAAGAGGTCGGGCGCAGGTAAATTTGCGCGGTCGAGGAGGCGCTCCCGAGGTCGGCTTTGGTTAGCGGCTGGAACATCGTTTCTCGCTACGCCCTTCCACCGAATAAAAGCCATGGGCTCCCGCGAAGGCGGGAGCCCATCTCCGGACGGCGCCATCTTGAACCGATCCGAGATGGGTCCCCGTCTTCGCGGGGACACGCGGTTTCTTTATCAAACGCTTGTCGAATATCCTTACGCCTCGTTTGCCAGCAGCCAATCCTGGCGCACCGCGTCGATAACCCGCAATTCCTTGCCATTGTCGACGTGCCAGAAGGTCCAGCCGTTGCAGCTCGGCGCGCCTTGCACCCCCGCACCGACCTTGTGGATCGACCCCGGCGCCTGCCCTTCGCAATCGAGGCTGCCGTCGACGCGCACCTTTGCCTTCCAGCGGCGCTTGGCATCGGTGAGCATCGTTCCCGGCGCAATCATCCCGCATTCGACGAGGGTGCCGAAGGCGACGCGCGTTGCGGCCTTGGGCGCCATCATCGTCTTCACCGCGCTTTCGTCGAGCGGCAGCGCCATCTCGATGCGTTCCTTCGCCGCGGCGATATAATCATCCTCGCGCTCGATACCGATATAATGGCGCCCCAGCCGCTTCGCGACCGCGCCCGTCGTGCCGGTGCCGAAAAGG
>JBGTUD010000113.1:0-8797 GCA_041939405.1 Sphingopyxis sp.
TCGGGAAAGAGTTGAGGCTGTAACGGGAAATGTCAGGTTTTTTCGCGTCGTCAGGAATCGCCGCTGCCGAACTTCTCGGCCTGCTGGCGTTCGTCGTTGCTATGATCCTGCTCTTCGTCGTCTGATTTCGGACGATCATGGCGCCGCCGGCTCGCTAGGAACCGGCGGCGCCATGCAGGTTTTTCAAGTTTTCAAGGTTCGCCTTTCATGCCCCAGATAGCCCAGCTTACCGCTGACAATTGGTATCTTGCCTCGCAGCTTTTCTGGCTGCTGGTCGTATTCGCCGGCATTTATGTCGTGATCGGCCGCGGCATGTTGCCCAAGATCGAAGCGACGGTGGACGCGCGCGACCGCAAGGTTGCCGACGATCTGGCAGCGGCCAAAGCGGCGCACGCGGCCGCCGATACGCTGGAGGAAAGCTATCGCCAGCAAGGCGAGGCGAGCCGTGCCGCGGCCCAGAAAGCCGTGGCCGAAGCCAAGGACAAGGCCGCGAAAGACGCCGAAAAGCGTCTGGCCAAGGTCGATGCCGAACTCGCCGCCAAATTGTCGGCGGCCGAATCGGACGTTGCCGCGGCGCGCAGCTCGGCGATGGCCGAGATCGAAGCCGTGGCCGCCGAAGCGGCGGGCGAGCTTGTCGCCAAGCTGTCGGGCGTAAAAATTGCCGCGGCGGATGCCAAGGCGGCGGTAAAGGCGGTTCTTAATGACTGATTTGACGCTGATTCTCGCCGAAGGGGCCACCGAACCGACTGCGTTCGGGCTCAATGCGACCGTATGGGTCTCGATTGCGATGCTCGTCTTTCTGGGCATCCTGGTGTGGAAGGGCGTTCCCGGTGCGATCGGCGCGATGCTCGACAAGCGGATCGCGGAGATTTCGAAGCAGCTTAGCGAAGCCGAACAGCTTCGGCTCGACGCCGAATCGCTGAAAGCCGAATATGAAGCGAAGCTCGCCGACGCCGCGAAGGAAGCCGACGAGATGCGCGCGCGCGCCGATGCCGAGGCCGAAGCGCTGGTCGCCAAGGCCAAGGCCGATGCCACCGCGCTGATCGCGCGCCGCAAGCAGATGGCCGAGGAACGCATCGCCGCGGCCGAAGCCAATGCGCTGAGCGAAGTGCGCACCGCAGCCGCGAAGGCGGCGACCGAAGCGGCGGCGAAGCTGATCGCCGACAAGCATGATGCCGCGGCCGACAAGGCGCTGGTCGATCAGGCTATTGCGGGTGTCGCCAAGGGCTGACGCGCTGTGACATGACCGGAAACAGGGCGCCCGCGGTATGTCCGCGGGCGTTTTGCATTTTGGGGCGGTTGCTTTTTGGGGCGTATCGGCTTTCGGCCGATTGCGGCCCTTTATTTCGTCGTCATCCCGGACTTGATCCGGGATCCATTTTTCCGACGTTGCGTGAATGGATCCCGGATCAAGTCCGGGATGACGAAAGAAGGTGAGCGAACGTCCGCTACCCAACCCAAAGCCGCCGTTGGCGTTAATACCGGATCATGATCCGCCGTGCGAGTGCGGGTGAGATGCTGTGGACCAGTTGCAGCATCTTCACCATCCCGACATTGACCTCGCTTTTGCCGGTACGGATGCCGTGGACGATTTCAGCGGCGCAGTCGTGCGCGCGCATCTTCTTGCCCGCGCGCCCGGCGGTCATGCTGGTTTCGACGACGGGCGGCAGCGCCTCGATCACGCGAACAGTGCTGTCTTTGAGCTGATGCCGGATCGCCTGCGTATAGCTGCGCAGCGCGGCCTTGGTCGCGCAATAGATGGGGCCGCCGGCGCGCGGCGCGATCGCCAGGCCCGAGGTGACGTTGACGATCGCCGCCTCGCGCTGCGCGCGCAGCACGGGCAGCAGGCGGGTGCAGAGCGCAATCGGCGCGTCGAGGTTGGTGCGGATACAATGCGCCGCGCTGTCGAGCGTCGCGGCATCGTCGAGGTCGTAGACGCTGCCGACCCCGGCATTGTTGACGAGCAGCGCGAGCGGCTTGCCCGCCACGCCCCCGACCACTGCGTCGATCCCCGCCGGCGTCGACAGGTCGCCCGCGATCGTGCCGAAACCCAGCGCCGCCATCGCGTTCAGCTTGGCCGCGGCACGGCCGCTGACGATCACTTCGGCGCCGAGCCCCTGCAGTTGCAGCGCGATTTCGCGCCCGATGCCGTCGCTGCCGCCCGTGACCAGCGCCAGTTTGCCGCGTAGCTCCATAAGACCCCTCCCATGTTTTACTGCGCACACTATGGCGGGGCGTATCACCTTCGCCTACATGATAAATCATGGCTCGCCCGAACGCTCCCGACCGATTCAACGAGGAAAAGGCCACCTATGTCGTGCGCGGCGGCGGGGGTGAGGATGGCGACAAGCCCGACCTTGAGCGCGGCGCCGAGGCGATCCGCGCGGTCGTGCGGAAATTGCCCGTGCGGCCCGGCGTGTACCGGATGCTCGATGCGCGCGGCGACGTGCTTTATGTGGGGAAGGCGCGCGCGCTCAGGAACCGCGTGGCCAATTATACGCAGGTCGCGCGCCTGCCGCAGCGGTTGCAGCGCATGGTGTCGCAGACGCGCGCGATGGAGATCGTCACGACGACGAGCGAGGCCGAGGCGCTACTGCTCGAGGCGCAGCTGATCAAGCGCTATCGCCCGCCCTATAATGTGCTGCTGCGCGACGACAAAAGCTTTCCCTTCATCCTGCTGCGCACCGACCATGATTTCCCGCGCGTGCAGAAGCATCGCGGCGCGCGGCGCGCCAAGGGGCGCTATTACGGCCCCTTCGCGAGCGCGGGGTCGGTCGGGCGGACGCTCAATGCGCTGCAGAAGACCTTTCTGCTGCGAAGTTGCACCGACAGCTTCTTCGCCAACCGCTCGCGGCCGTGCCTGCTTTACCAGATTCGCCGCTGCTCGGCGCCGTGCGTCGACCGCATTTCGAAGGCGGATTATGCCGGGCTGGTGAGCGACGCGCAGGATTTCCTCGAAGGCCGCTCGACCGCCGTGCAGAAACGGCTCGGCGATGCGATGACCAAGGCCGCCGACGCGATGGATTATGAGCAGGCGGCGGTGCTGCGCGATCGGTTGAAGGCGCTGACCTTCATCCAGGGCAGCCAGTCGGTGCACGCCGACGGGCTGGGCGATGCCGATGTGTTCGCGCTCGCGGCGAAGGGCGGGCAACTCTGCATCGCGGGCTTTTTCATCCGCGGCGGCCAGAATTGGGGCCATCGCAGCTTTTTTCCGGCGCATGTTGCCGGCGTCCCCGAGGCGGAAGTGATGGCGAGCTTTCTGATGCAATTTTATGAAGGCGTACCGCCGCCGAAGCTGATTTTGGTCGACCGCGAGCCCGACGATTGCGCGGTGCTCGCGGAAGCGCTCGGCGAAACCGCGGGGCGCAAGGTCGAGATCAGCGTGCCGCAACGCGGCAACCGCAAGCGGTTGCTCGATCAGGCGGTGCGCAATGCGGGCGAGGAACTCGACCGGCGGCTGGCCGAGAGCAGCAGCCAGGCAAAGCTGGGACGCGAGCTGGCAGACTTGTTCGACCTCGACGATCCGCCGCAGCGGATCGAAATATACGACAACAGCCATATTCAGGGCACCAATGCGCTGGGCGCGATGGTGGTCGCGGGCCCCGAAGGCTGGATCAAGGGGGCGTATCGCAAGTTCAACATCAAGCGCGCCGAAACGCAGCCCGGCGACGATTTCGCGATGATGCGCGAGGTGTTCCAGCGCCGCTTCGCGCGCGCGATCGAAGAGGATCCCGAACGCACCAAGGGCGAATGGCCCGACCTGGTGCTGATCGACGGCGGCAAGGGACAAGTTTCGGCGGTCGCGGCGGTCTTTGCCGAGCTGGGTATCGACGATCTGCCCTTTGTCGGCGTCGCGAAGGGCCCCGATCGCAACGCGGGGCGCGAGACCTTTTACCTGCCCGACGGGCGCGAATTCACGCTGCCGACGAACAATGCGGTGCTGTTCTATATCCAGCGGCTGCGCGACGAGGCACATCGCTTTGCGATCGGCGCGCACCGGCAAAAGCGCGCGAAGGCGATGGGAAGCTCGCCGCTCGACGAGGTGCCGGGCATCGGCCCCGCGCGCAAGAAGGCGCTGTTGATGCATTTCGGCACCGCGCGCGCGATCCGGGGTGCGAGCCTGGAGGATCTGAAAAAAGCGCCGGGCGTGAGCGCGGCGGTCGCGCAAGCGGTGTATGATTTTTACAATCCGGGGGGATAGTTTCATTATCATTTGTCATCCCGGCGAAGGCCGGGATCTCACCGTATCCGATTGACGCACCGGCGAGACCCCGGCCTTCGCCGGGGTGACGGATCAAGAGAGGAAGCGTGATGGATTTTGCCGCATTGATGCCACTCGCAGGAACGCTGGGCGTCACCATCGACGAAGCCGGAAAGGATCGCGTCGCGGGAAAGCTGCCCGTGCGGCCAGAAATCTGCACCGCGGGGCATATCGTCCACGGCGGCGCGATCATGGCCTTTGCCGACTGCCTTGGCGCGGTGGGCGCTTTTCTGACCCTGCCCGACGGCGCGAGCGGCACGACGACCATCGAAAGCAAGACCAATTTCCTCGGCGCGGGACCGGCCGGATCGGTGCTGGTCGGCGAAGCGACCCCGGTGAAGCTCGGCAAGCGGCTGTCGGTATGGCAGACGCGCATTCGCACCGCGGAGGGCGCCGAGGTCGCGCTGGTGACGCAGACGCAGATGGTGCTTTGGCCTGCCTGACAGCTTGAAGGAGGGGGAATGAAAAAGGGAGTCTTTTGGATCGCTTTGATATTTGTCGTCTACACGATCGCTATTGTGGTGAACGGCATGGGCATGAATCCGGCCGGTATTTCTTGGACTTTTGCCAACTCAGGGCAGTTTGGCGATTCATTTGGCCCGTTGAGTTCTCTGTTTGCTTGCGTCGCGGCGGTCAGCGCCTTTTTGGCCTATTCTGAACAACGCGCAGAGTTGCAGCGTGTGAAGACCGCCTATGATGACGAAAAGACCCGCGCGGACAAACGCGATTTCGAGAATGGCTTTTTCCATCTTCTGGAAATGAAGCGGAGCTCACTAAACGCGATCACTGTTGGCTCCCCCGACAGCGGCGCTTCGGGTGCTGCGGCGGTGGATGCCATCATGCACGATGTCCGAGCGTCCGACGATGATCCCGATATGCTTCTGCAGAGCTATCTGGCGACTTATTATGTCTACCGTAACATGCTCTCGACCTATCTTCGAACTTGCTACCATATCGTGAAGTTTATCGATGGGGCTGATGTGAATGGAAAAATGACCTACGCTCGAATATTCCGAGCTTCGCTGAGCAACGCTGAGATCGTGCTCATCGGAGTGAACGCGGCGGTTGGTGGTGGAAGGGTGAAGTTCAAGCCGTTGGTGGAGAAATACGCGCTGCTCCACAATATATCGGCCACGGATGCCGGATATTACGATCTTCTGCACGCCTTCGAGAAGAGCGCCTTTGGCCGTCGCAATATCGCAGATGAAATTGCGAGCGGGTCAGATGGCGTGATCAATGCGGACTAATGTCCATGTTAACCGCCTCGGCCATCGTCTGCGCGGTGCGCGCGCATGGCGAGCATGGCGCGATCCTGCGCGCGCTGACGCAGGAGGCGGGGCTGGTCGCGGGATATGTGCGCGGGGGACGGTCGCGGCGCCTGCGGCCGGTGCTGGTGCCCGGCAATCTTGTCGCGCTCGAGCTGCGCGCGCGCAGCGAAGAGCAGCTCGGCGGCGCGACGGTCGAATTGCAGACGAGCCGCGCCCCCCTGCTCGCCGAGCCGCTGGCGGCGGCGGCGATCGATTGGGTGACGAGCCTGACCGCGGCGACGCTGCCCGAAGGGCAACCCTATCCCGCGCTCTATGCCGTGCTGGCGGCGGTGCTGGACGCGATCGGCGTCGCGCCCTCGGCGCGGCAATGGGCCCTCGCGCTCGGCCGTTATGAGTTGCTGCTGCTCGCCGAACTGGGGTTCGGGCTCGATCTTGGCGAATGCGTCGCGACTGGCACGAGCGACGACCTGGCCTTTGTGAGCCCGAAAAGCGGCCGCGCAGTGAGCGCGGCGGCGGCGGCGGGTTATGAAAAGCGGCTGCTCCGCCTGCCGCCCTTTCTGCGGCACGACCATGCCGATGCGGCGGTGAGCGAACCGACGATGACGGACGTGCTCGATTTCCTGGCGATCACCGGTCATTTTATCGACCGCGACCTGCTCGACGGACGCAATCGCGACTTGGCCGGCGTGAGGCAAAGATTGATCGACCGGCTGAAGAGGGCGGTTGCGTGAGGCGGCAGTGCTGCCTAGAGCGTCGGCGTCACCGCCCATATCGTTTGTGCTGAGCTTGTCGAAGCACCGTCCTTCCTTTGACGGCGCCAGAAGAGAAGAACGGCCCTTCGACACGCTCCGGGCGAACGATGTTTTGGACGAGAAGGGCGACGCGTTGAAAATCCTGCTGCTGGCTGGCGATGGCATCGGTCCGGAAATCATGGCGGAGGCCGAAAAGGTGATGGCGGCGCTCGCGCTGCCCGTGACGCTCGACCGCGCGCTCGTCGGCGGCGCGGCGTTCGAAGCGACCGGCCACCCACTCCCGGCGGAAACGGTGGCGAAGGCGAAAGCCGCCGATGCGATCCTGTTCGGCGCTGTCGGCGATCCGCGATTCGATACGGTCGAGCGTCATCTGCGCCCCGAACAGGCGATTCTGGGGCTTCGCTCGGAGCTTGGCCTGTTCGCCAACCTGCGCCCGGCAAAGCTGTTCGCAGGGCTTGAGGACAGCTCGGCGCTGCGTCCCGAAGTCGCTTCGGCGATCGACCTGCTCATCGTCCGCGAACTCAACGGCGACGTCTATTTCGGCGAAAAGGGCACGCGCACTACCGCGAATGGCGAGCGCGAAGGCTATGACGTCATGGCGTATAGCGAAAGCGAAGTGCGGCGCATCGCGCATGTCGCCTTTCGCGCGGCGCAGGGGCGCAAAGGGCGCCTATGCTCGGTCGACAAGGCGAATGTGCTCGAAACCTCGCAGCTGTGGCGCGACGTCGTGATCGAGGTTGCGGCAGACTATCCCGACGTCGAGCTCAGTCATATGTATGTCGACAATGCTGCGATGCAGCTGGTGCGCAATCCGGGTCAGTTCGACGTCATCGTCACGGGCAATCTGTTCGGCGACATATTGTCCGATCAGGCGTCGATGTGCGTCGGTTCGATCGGACTGCTGGCGTCGGCGTCGCTCGGCGACGGCACGCGCGGCCTTTACGAACCGATCCACGGGAGCGCGCCCGACATCGCCGGACAGGGTATCGCCAACCCGCTCGCCATGATCCTGTCGCTGGCGATGTTGCTGCGCCATTCGGCTGGCGACGAGGCTAGCGCGGCGCGGATCGAGGCGGCGGTGGGCCGGGTGCTTGCCGATGGCTGTCGCGGCGCCGATCTGGGCGGCGATATGGGAACCGCGGCGCTCGGCGATGCCGTGGTTTCGGCACTCACAATCTCGTGATACGGACAAAAGAATGAAAAAGACGACGGGTTTCGATCGCAGCAGGACGAGCCACTGGCACCCCGCGACGCAGGCGGTGCGCGGCGGAACCTGGCGTAGCGAGCATGGCGAGACGTCGGAAGCGCTCTTCCTCACCTCCGGCTATACCTATGACAGCGCCGAGGAAGTCGCCCTGCGCTTCGCGGGCGAAGCGCAGGGCATGACCTATTCGCGCCTCCAGAATCCGACGGTGGCGATGCTCGAGGAGCGCATCGCGCTGATGGAGGGGGCCGAAGCCTGCCGAACGCAGGCGACGGGCATGGCGGCAATGACCGCCGCACTGCTCTGCCAATTGTCGGCGGGCGATCATATCGTCGCGGCGAAGGCGGCGTTCGGGTCGTGCCGCTGGCTGGTCGACCATCTCTGCCCCCGCTTCGGCATCGAGACGAGCGTGGTCGATGGGCGCGACAATGACGCGTGGGAAAAGGCGATCAAGCCGAACACCAAGGTCTTTTTCTTTGAAACGCCGGCGAATCCCACGATGGACATTGTCGATATGCGGCATGTCTGCGCGCTGGCGAAGGCGCACGGCATCACCACGGTGGTCGACAATGCCTTTGCGACGAGTGTGCTCCAGCGTCCGATGGATTTCGGCGCCGATGTCGTCGCCTATTCGGCGACCAAGCTGATGGAGGGGCAGGGGCGCGTGCTGGCGGGCGCCGTCTGCGGGACCGAGAAGTTCATCACCGAGGTGCTGCTGCCGTTTCAGCGCAATACCGGACCCAATCTGTCGCCGTTCAACGCGTGGGTGGTGCTGAAGGGGCTGGAAACGCTCGACCTGCGCGCGCGGCGCCAGTCCGAAAATGCGCTCGCCGTCGGCAAGTTCGTCGAAAGCCGCGTGCCGAAGATCCTGCACCCCGGCCTCGCCAGCCATCCGCAGCACAATCTGGCGAAAAGCCAGATGGAGGCGTGCGGGCCGATCTTTTCTTTCGTCCTCGAAGGGCGCGAACAGGCGATGGCGCTGCTCAACGCGCTCGAACTTGTCGATATTTCCAACAATATCGGCGATTCGCGCAGCCTTTGCTGTCATCCCGCCTCGACCACCCATTATGGCGTCAGTGCCGAGGCGCGGGCGGACATGGGCGTTGTCGAAGGGATGTTGCGTATCAACATCGGGCTTGAAGACCCGCGCGACATCATCGCCGATCTGGACCAGGCATTGACCCAGGTGGGGCTTTAGGCGAATCTGGGGTGGAGATGATCGACTCCTTTTTCCCCTTTGCCGCGACCACCGGCCCCGTCACCGTGCGCGTCGCCGTAAGCTATCTGCCCGAACAGTCGCACCCGGCGCTCG
>JBGTUD010000114.1:0-8687 GCA_041939405.1 Sphingopyxis sp.
GGTAGCTCGTCAGGCTCATAACCTGAAGGTCGCAGGTTCAAATCCTGCTCCCGCAACCAGTATTCAGCCCGCTTTCTCAATGAGATGGCGGGCTTTTTCGTGCTTTGCGATGACCTGCGATCGCGGTGTCCAATGTCCGAGATGAGGTAGGAAGCGGACAGAGCGCTTCCCTAAATTTTGTCATGCTGAACTTGTTTCAGCATCCACGGCCTGACCTCAAATCGACGCGGCGCCGGAGGAAACGGCAGACCATGGATCCTGAAACAAGTTCAGGATGACGATGCTATAAACGGCCACTTCCGGTCGATTCCGGTCATTGCAGCCGATCGGTCGCGAATGGCGTAAACCCCCGGCCGGTATATGGCATTGTCCCCCCCGTCGCGAAGCGATGGCGAGGTCGCAGCGCGAAGTGCTGACGGAGGGGCCTCTGACGCTGACGTCGCCGCCCCACCACCACCGCCTGCGGCGGCGGTCCCCCTCCCCATCGCTCCGCGGCGGGGAGGATTTAACTGCACCGCGCCACGCCAATCCGAACGCCCCAGCGAAAAAGGCTGTCCTACATTCCCGGGCTGTACCAGCCTTCGTCCCGGTTCGTTCAATGTGGATAGGAGCTCGCCGTCGCGATTTAGCACGGGCCGCCGCCCTGCGCGGCCTCCATCGGGCAGGTAGGCCGAGAGCTGTACAAGGCTGACTTCTACTGACCCTTGAGATGATCGGGAGCCTGGCGCCGGCCGGATCACGAGCCGACTGCGGAGCGCGGCCGTTTCCTATCCGATATGTTTGAATATCCACCCGACGCTGACGCCGCCTGCCGGTGCGGTACCGGTGACGACGAGCTGTTCGGCGGGGTGCGGGCGGCCTTCGCCGTCGACCCACAGGCTTTCCTCGATGGCCAGCATGCCTTCGGAGGTGCGGAACTGCCACAGCGCGCCGCCGCCAATGCGCAACAAGGCGCCCAGCTTGTCGGCGGTCAGGCTGGCGGAGATGTTGGCGCCGAGGTGAAAGCGGATCGTGAAGCCCTTATCGCCCTTGCGCCGCGTACGCGGCGCGGGAAGGAGCATGTCCTCGCCGCGTAATTCGCGGCCGTTGGGCGACAGGATCAACAGTCGGCGGTGGATCAGGCCGTGGCGCCGCGCATAGCCGTCGTGGCTCATCTCGAGCCGGCTGCCCTGCGGCGTTTCGCGGCGGTCCAGCTCGACCTCGGTGACGCCCTTGCCCAGCGCGCCGCCCGGCAGGATCGCGGTCGAATTGCTGTCGCCGATCGTCAGCGTCGAATGCGCCGCCGTCGTCCGAAGCCCGCGGGCAAGCTCCGCCGGGATCGTGGCGCCGGTGAGAGCCGCCCCGCCGCAATTGACGACGATGCGTTCGTCGCCGTCGCTGAGCTCGAAGGCGAGCGTCGATGCGCAGCCGGCCTCGGTCACGCGGGCGATCGGCGGCGGCGCGGCGTCGGCGAGCAGCACGGCCTTGTTCGCGACGAGCCGCTGATACCCCCAGTCGCGCGCCTGTTTCAAAGGTCGCGCGCGCACGCCGCTTGCGGCGACGATCGCCTGGATGCGCGCTGCCGATGTCGCGCCGCTGCCCTGCCAGCTGCCCATGCCGCCGTCGGCATGGAGCAGGCCAAGCAGGGCGGGCACGGCGCGCGCGAGCACTTCCTGGATGAAGGGCGGCACCTCCATGCGGCGCATGTCATAGGTCCGCGCGAGCATCGACAGCGCCATGATCGCGTCGAGCTGCGCCTGCGGCGAGCGCGAGATATTGCCGCCGTCGGCGTAGAAGCTCGTTTCCAGCACCTTGCGCAGTCCGGCCTCGCCGAACACCTGTCGCGGTTCGCCGCCGGGCATCAACAGCGATGCGGCGACGATGCCGACCCACGCGACCATCTGCCCGGTGCCTGGCCGCGTCTTGTCGGCGACGCGGTCGAGGTGGCGTGCCGCACGCGCCAGATGGTTGAGCACCGCCGAACGGTAGACCAGGTCGCTCGAGGACAGGATCAGCGGCGCATGCGCGGCCCAGAACAGGATGCGCCAGCCGGTATTGTCGGCGCGCCACGCGGGTTCGCTCACCGTCTCGCCATGCGTGCCGAGCCAGTGGCGCACCACCGCTTCGGCGATCGGCGCGCCATCGGCGCGCGTTCCGGTCGCGGCAAGGTCGCGCAGCCAGGCAAAGCTGTGGAGATAATCGGCAAAGGCCGGCGCGACGCCGAGCGCGGCAAAGTCGAGCTCGCCGAGCGGAAGCTTCAACCCGCGGTGCAGAAAATGACCGGCGCGAATTGCGGTGCCCGCGCGCGGGTCGCCTGGCACGGGATCGGTCGGCACGCCGAGCAGCTTGAGCGGAAAGCGCCCTTTCAGCCGGAAGGCGTGGAGCGGGGTGCGCCAGGTCAGGCGCGTGATCGCGTTGGCGACGCGGTCGCCGAGCGAGAGTCCCTTGTCAGCCGGCAGGCGGATCAGGCGTTTGCCGGGTTCGATCGTATCGTCGATCGGCGCGGCGTCGTCACCGGGAGCAAGCGGCGGGTCGGCGGGGGCGGCGGTCAACGGTCTCCCCTCCATCGATCAGACCCCGCGCAGTGCCCGGATATTGCCGGCATAGGCATCGGGCCCGCCCTTAAACGTCGCGGTGCCGGCGACGAGCACATCGGCGCCCGCCGATATGGCGAGCGGCGCGGTGGCCGCGTCAATCCCTCCATCGACCTCCAGGCGGATGTCGCGGCCCGATTTCTCGATCATCTTTTTCACGGCTTCGATCTTGCGAAGCTGGCTCGAAATAAAGCTTTGGCCGCCAAAGCCCGGATTGACGCTCATGATGAGCACCAGATCGATCTCGTCGATCAGATAATCGAGCATCTTCGCTGGGGTCGCAGGGTTCAGCGACACGCCGGCGTGCTTGCCCAGCGACTTGATGTGCTGGACGGTGCGATGAATATGCGGTCCCGCCTCGGGATGCACCGTGATGATGTCGGCGCCCGCGGCGGCGAAGGCGTCGAGGAAATGATCGACGGGCGAGATCATCAGATGCACGTCAAACGGCAGAGCCGAATGCGGCCGCAGCGCTTTCACCACCATCGGGCCGATCGTCAGGTTCGGCACATAATGGCCGTCCATCACGTCAATATGCACCCAGTCGGCCCCGGCAGCCTCGATCGCGCGCACTTCCTCGCCCAACTTGGCGAAGTCGGCGCTGAGGATCGACGGGGCAATGCGGACGGCTGGCGGCGTGGCGGTCATGCACCGGCCTTAACCATCTAGCGAGTCGGGAGCAAGCGGGCGCGGGTCGGCGATTGTGGAAAAGCGGCCCGGTGCCGCCATGCGCGAGGGCGATCGCCGCGGCTGGTCAATCGTCCGGTCGCCAGGCGCGGCAAAAGGCCTCTACCGCGGCATCGACATCGTCCCGAAAGCTGCCGAACGGATGGTTGTCAGGGAGGTTCAGCAGGGAAAATTGATACCGGCCCGCTTGGCAAAGCCCGACAAACTGATGCACCGCGCGCATGGGGTCGCCCGTCCTCAGCTCGCCGCGCCTCATTTTTTCCGCGACCCACAGCGTGGCGCGGGCCTTGCCGCGGCGCGGGCCGCGTTCGTAAAAGGTTTGGGCAAGGTGCGGAAAACGCTCGGCCTCGCCAACGACGAGGCGAAAGAGCGACAGGATCGGCGTCGTCGTCAATTTGGTCATCAGCAGATTGCCGAACAGGCGCAGGACATCCGGTACGGGTTCGTCGAGCGGAAGATCCATTGAGAGCATATCGCCATATTGCTCGACGATGTCGTCGACCACCGCAGCGAACAGCTCTTCCTTCGACGGGAAATAGGTCCAAAGCGTCGTTTTCGATCCGCCGACCTTGCTGGCGATCGACGACATCGTCGTGCCTGCATAACCATTGGCGAAAAACAGGTCGCGTGCGGTGTCGACAAACGCCCTCCGGCGCATAGCGGCGGGGTCATCCGGCGGCCTTTTATCGCTCGGCGTACTATCTGGTATCATTTCGATTGACAACGCATCCTCCAACGTCCATCAGCGCATGATACCAGCTAGTATCGTTGGAAGCCATGCCCCGATCAAATTTTATCACCATCGCTGTTTCCGGCCTGCTCGCGGGCTGCGCGAGCGTTCCCGACCTGGGGCTGGCGCCCGTTGCGGCGGCGCCCGGCGCGTTCGATTCGCGCGTCGCGCTTGCCGGGGAACGGGGGATCTGGCCGGCCGAGGGCTGGTGGCATCGCTTTGGCGACGCGCAACTCGACGCGCTGATCGCCGAAGGGCTGGCGGGCTCACCCGACGTCGCGATCGCCGCTGCACGCGTTCGCGCTGCCGAGGCCATGGCGCAGCAGGCGGGCGCCGCCCTGTTGCCGCACATCGGCGCCGAAGCCGCCGCGGGGGGCGTTCAGCAAAGCGCAAATATGGGCATCCCGCCCCAGTTCGTACCCGATGGCATTCAGGACAGCGGCCATATCGCCGCGACCTTGGGTTTCGACCTCGACCTCTGGGGCCGGAACCGCGCGGCGCTTGCCGCCGCGACGTCCGAGGCCGAAGCCGCGCGCATCGATGCGGCGCAGGCGCGGTTGATGCTTACCACCGGCATCGCGGCGGCCTATGCCGACCTTGCGGGCTATTATCGCGCGCTTGATGTTGCGAACGAGGCGGTGCGTGTGCGCGGTGCAAGCGCCGCATTGGCGCGCGACCGCGTGCGCGCCGGCCTCGACAATCAGGCGAGTGCGCATCAGGCCGAAAGCCGTGCAGCCGCGGGGCGCGCCGATGTCGCCGCGCTCGACGAAGCGATCGTGGCGACGCGCCACCGCATCGCCGCGCTCGTCGGCGCCGGGCCCGATCGCGGACAGGCGATCGGGCGGCCGCAAATCGTCCGCGCCGACCTCTCGCTCCCGGACGATGCCGGGATCGATCTGGTCGGCCGGCGGCCGGACATTGCCGCGGCGCGGCTGCGGAGCGAAGCGGCGGCGAAGCGCATCGACGTCGCGCGCGCCGATTTTTATCCCAATATCAGCCTGTCGGCGCTCGTCGGGCTCCAGTCGCTCGGCCTGTCCAACCTGTTCCGCGCCGGGTCCGAATATGGCAATGGCGTTGCCGCGATCAGCCTTCCGATCTTTTCGGGCGGGCGGCTGCAAGGCCGCTATCGCGGCGCGCGCGCCGAATATGATGCGTCGGTTGCGACCTATAACCGGACGGTGATCGGCGCCCTGCGCGACGTGGCCGATGTCGTCCAGTCGCGCGCCGCGACGATCCGTCAGCTTGCCGCGCGCCGCGACGCGCTGGCGGCGGCAGAGGCGGCCGCGACGCTGGCCGGGCTGCGCTATCGCGCCGGTCTGGCCAACCAGATCGAGCAGCTCACCGCCGAAGACGGCATGATTGTGCTGAGCCGCGGCGTCGCCGAACTCGAAGCGCGCGAGCTATCGCTCGACATCGCGCTGATCCGCGCGCTTGGCGGCGGATATCGCGCACCCCGCCCAACAGGAGACGAATGATGGCCGACGAAACGGCTGCCCAGACCCCGGACGCTCCCGAATCCATAAGCGAAGGCAATGGGGTCCGGCGCAGGAAATGGCTCCATATTCTGGCGCTTGTGGTCCTTGCCGCTGCGCTTTTGTGGGGGCTCTGGTATTTTCTGACGCAAGCGGGGCGCGTCCACACCGACAATGCCTATGTCGGCGCCGATTCGGCCCAAGTCACTGCGCTCGTCGCGGGCCCGGTCAAGGAGGTGCGCGTCAGCGGGACGCAGGCGGTCAAAAAGGGCGACGTTCTTGTCATTCTGGACGATGCCGATCAACGCATCGCGGTCGCCGATGCCGAGGCGGCGCTCCGCCTCGCGCGTCAGCGCTATGGACAGGCCGACGCGAACGCCGATGCTGCGCGCGCCCGCGTCGCGGCGCGCGGTGCCGATGTCGCACAGGCGCGCGCGCGCCTTCGCGATGCCGACGCCAGCGTCGAGCGCGCCCGCGCCGAACTGGCGCGCCGCGAAAGCATCGCGGCGACGGGTGCCGTGTCGGGCGAGGAACTGACCGCCGCGCGTGCGTCGCTTAAACAGGCGCAGGCCGCGCGCGATCTTGCCGCGGCCGCAATCGCGACGGCCGAGGCGACGCGCCGATCGGCCAGCGGCGATCTGGGCGCGGCCGAAGCCGTGGTGCGCGGGACGACCGTGACGAGCGCGCCCGAAGTGGCCGCGGCGGCCGCCCGGCTGGAGAAAGCCCGGCTCGACCTCGCGCGCACGGTGATCCGCGCGCCGGTCGACGGAATCGTGACCAACCGGCAGGTTCAGGTGGGGCAGCGGATCGCGGCGGGCGTCCCGATCATGGTGATCGTTCCGATCACGGCGGCCTATGTCGACGCCAATTTCAAGGAAAGCCAGTTTGCGGACATTCGCATCGGCCAGCCGGTCGAACTGACGTCCGACTATTATGGCGGCGATGTCGTCTACCGCGGCAAGGTTGTCGGCATCGCCGGCGGGACCGGCGCCGCCTTTTCGCTGATCCCGGCGCAGAATGCGACGGGCAATTGGGTCAAGGTGGTGCAGCGGTTGCTGGTGCGCATCGCGCTCGATCCGGGGCAGCTGAAAGCGCATCCGCTGCGCGTCGGGCTGTCGATGGACGTCACGATCGACACGCGCGGGGACTGACATGGCCAGCGCCGCCGCGCCCGCGACCGCCATCGCCGCTGAGCCGCAGCCCCTGTCGGGTATCCGACTGTTCGCTGCGGCCTTCGCGCTCGCGCTCGCGAATTTTGTTGTCGTGCTCGACATGACGATCGCCAATGTGTCGGTGCCGCACATCGCGGGCGGGCTCGCCGTGTCGCCGACGCAGGGGACGTGGGTGATCACCAGCTATGCCGTCGCCGACGCGATCGTCGTCCCGCTCACCGGCTGGCTCGCCGCTCGCTTCGGCACCGTGCGGTGGTTTCTGATTTCGATCATCGGTTTCGGTGTCTTTTCCTTTCTTTGCGGTGTGTCGCGCACGCTCGATGCGCTCGTTCTGTTCCGCGTGTTGCAGGGGCTGTCGGGCGGGCCGCTGATGCCACTCTCGCAGATATTGTTGCTGCGGATATTCCCGAAGGAAAAAGCCGGGATCGGGCTCGCCATCTGGGCGATGACGACGACGACCGCGCCGATTCTCGGTCCCATTCTCGGCGGGCAGCTCAGCGACAATTGGGGTTGGCCGTGGATTTTCTTCATCAATCTGCCGGTGGTGGCGATCTGTGCCTTCGGTGTCGGCACTCTGCTGGCGCGTTTTGAAACGCCGCGCGCCAAGGCGCCGATCGACATGATCGGAATGGCGCTGCTCGTGCTTTCGGTCGGCGCATTTCAGATCATGCTCGACACTGGGCGCGAGCATGACTGGTTCGGTTCGACCTGGATCATCGGGCTCGCGATCGTTGCGGCGGTCAGCTTCGCCGCCTTTGTCATCTGGGAACTGACCGACGCCAATCCGGTCGTCGATCTGCGCATCTTCCGGTTCCGCGGGTTCGCCTTTTCGACGCTTGCCATCTCGCTCAGCTTCGGTGCCTTTTTCGCGCAGGTCGTGCTGACCCCGCTATGGCTCCAGCAGGTCGCGGGCTATACCGCAACCGACACGGGGCTGATCGTCGCGTGGATCGGGGTGTTCGCGGTGCTCTTCTCGCCACTCGCCGCCGCTTTGATCGGGCGGATCGATATTCGCATATCGATCTGCGCGGGCATTTTGTGGATCGCGCTGATGTCGCTGCTGCGCGCGGGCTGGACGGCCGACACCGATTATTGGACGCTGGTGACGCCGCACCTGCTCCAGGGGATGGGGATGCCTTTCTTCTTCGTCGGGCTGACCGCGCTCGCGCTGAGCTCGGTGCCCGAAAAGGACCAGACGATGGCGGCGGGGCTGATGAACTTCCTCCGCACGCTGAGCGGCGCGATTGCGACCGCGATCGCGACGACCGCGTGGGACGTCGAAACGCGCGTCGCGCGGTCGGAGCTTGTCCCGGCGCTCAACGACCCTGCGGGCGCGATGTCGATGCTCGAACGCGCGGGGCTGACACTCGAACAGGCGCGCGCGGCGATCGACCGGCTCGTCGAGGTGCAGGCGGCGACGATCGGTGTGCTGCATATCTTCATCGCCTCGGGCGTCGTTTTCCTGATCGCGGCGGCAGTCGTCTGGTTCGTCCCGCTGCCGAAAAAGGTCGCGATGGCGACGGGGCACTAGCGCCCGCGCACAGCGGCTTGGGCTTTGGCGCGCGCCATGCTAGGGGCGCCCGCCATGCTGACGATCAACGGCCTTACCGTGCGCCTTGGCGGGCGCACCATCCTCGACCGCGCGAGTGCGAGCCTGCCGGCAAAAAGCCGCACCGGGCTGATCGGGCGCAACGGCGCGGGCAAGTCGACCTTGATGAAGGCGATGATCGGCAGCCTGGAGGCCGACGAGGGCGGGATCGAAATGCCGCGCAAGACGCGCATCGGCTATATCGCGCAGGAAGCACCAAGCGGCAGCGCGACGCCGTTCGAGACGGTGCTTGCCGCCGACACCGAACGCGCCGAACTGCTCGCCGCGTCGGAGGTCGAGCAGGACGCGCACAAGCTTGGCGATATTCACGAACGGCTGATCGCCATCGACGCCTATACCGCGCCCGCCCGTGCCGCGCGCATCCTGACCGGCCTCGGCTTCGACGAGGAGATGCAGGGGCGCCCGCTCGACAGTTTTTCGGGCGGGTGGAAGATGCGCGTCGCG
>JBGTUD010000115.1:0-8510 GCA_041939405.1 Sphingopyxis sp.
GATGAGCCTCGCCGATCTCGCCGCTGCGGCGCATATCTCGGTCGCCGACTATCTCGGCGGCATCGACTGGACCGGGCACGAGCAGACGAAGGGATGGTATTCGGGACTCAAATCGCGGCCGAGCTTCCGTCCCTTGCTCGCCGAGCGGATGGAGATCGTGACTCCGCCCAAATATTATGAGGACGTAGACTTCTAGCCTTTTGGGCCTCCCAGGCCCGGGCAAGCCCCGCTGCCCTCTCCCGCAAGAGGAGAGTGAATCAAGCCGCCTTGCGCAGCTTCGCGAGCTTCTTCAGCACCATCTCGCGCTTCAGCCGCGAGAGATGGTCGATGAAGAGGATGCCCTCCAGATGGTCGTGCTCGTGCTGGATGCACGTCGCCATCAGACCGGTCATGCGTTCCTTGTGGTGCTTGCCCTCGACATCCTGCCACTCGACGGTCACTTCGGCCGGGCGCGTCACATCGGCATATTGTTCGGGAACCGACAGGCAGCCTTCCTGATAGACGCTATGTTCCTCCGAAAAGTCGGAGAAGACGGGGTTGATGAAGACGCGCGGGTCGCGGACGACCTTCTTCCCCTCGGGGTCCTCGGGGTCGCTTTCCTGCAGGTCGATCACGAGGATGCGCTTCGGCACCGCGACCTGGATCGCGGCCAGCCCGATACCGGGCGCGTCGTACATCGTCTCGAACATATCGTCGACAAGCTGCTTCAGCTCGGCGTCGAACGTCTCGACGGGCTTGGAAATGACGCGCAGCCGCGGGTCCGGCGTCTCGATGATGGGTAGGATGGCCATGGGTGCGAGGTATGGTCGGAGGGGCTTTGGGTCAAGGGGCCGCAAATACATCCAGACTGACGCAGATTTTTCTGGCAGATCGCTCAGTCACCTCTATATCCTAACTCTAGGAGCTAGAATGTCTAAAAAAGGTCAGCATGTGGTACCAAAAGGCAGCGGCTGGGCGGTCCGCAAGGCTGGGTCGACGCGCGCAACGAGTACCCATGCAACGCAGCGCGAAGCAATCGAGGCGGCTCGAAAAATTGCCATGAGCCAAAAAACCGAGATGTATATTCATGGCGCCGATGGCCGTATCAGAGAACGGAACTCCTATGGCAACGACCCCCACCCACCGCGAGGATAGAGCTTGCCCCGGACGTTCGAGAATTCCGTCTTTATAAATTGTGCTTTCGACACGGAATTCGCTCCCATCCTTCAAGCGATAGCGTTCTGCGCTATCCACCTTGGGTTCTATCCGCGCATTGCCCCGGAAAATGCTGATAACGCGGTGCAGCGGATTGATCGAATTGCCGAAATCATATCATCCTCGAAATATGGCGTTCACGACCTCAGCCGCTGCAAATCGACAAAGAAGGGTGAATTTGCCCGCATGAATATGCCGTTCGAACTGGGCATGGATTATGGCGCCAAGACATTTGGTCCAGCCAATCTTCGAACGAAGTCGATTTTGGTTCTTGAGGGCCGACGTTACGATTTTCAGAAGACGTTGTCGGATATTTCCGGGTGGGACATCGAACCGCACGGCGGAAAATATCGTGAAGCGATGAGACATGTGCGCGGATGGTTGATTGATCACGCCCATGCTCCAAATATCGGCTTGGCAGCAATCGAAGGAAAATACGCCGCGTTCCAAGAATGGTATTACGAGCGGGAACTCGCCAACGGCGCAGACGAAGACGATATCAAACTCTATCCGACGATTACACTTATTAGGGCCATGCACGAATGGAAGGACGCAGGAGAGCCGACTGAAATCGCTTAACCAACCGGCCGCCGCGCCCTGAGCGCCTGCGCCAGCGTGCCCTCGTCCAGATAATCGAGCTCGCCCCCCACCGGCAGCCCATGCGCGAGCTGCGTCAGCCGCACCGGATAGCCCTCCAGTCGCTCGGCGAGATAATGCGCGGTCGTCTGCCCCTCCAAGGTCGCGTTCATCGCGAGCACGACCTCGTCGATCCCGCCCGCGGCGACGCGCTGGGCGAGGGCGTCGATGCTCAAATCCTGCGGCCGCACGCCTTCCAGCGCCGAGAGCCGGCCGCCGAGCACATGATATTTGCCGGGGAACAGCCGCGACTTGTCGAGCGCCCAGAGGTCCGACACCTCCTCGACGACGCAGAGGCTGCGCGCGTCGCGGCGCGGATCGGCGCAGATCGCGCACGGATCCTGCGTATCGACATTGCCGCAAATGCCGCAGGTGACGAGCCGCTCGGCCACCGTCTGCAAAGCCGCGAGCAGCGGCGCAAAGGCGCTCTCGCGCTTTTTCATCAGGTGCAGCACCGCGCGCCGCGCCGACCGCGGGCCAAGGCCGGGGAGCCGGGCAAGTTGCTGGACGAGCGCTTCGATTTCGGTGGAGGCCATGGACAGCACCTATCGCGGCCCGCGCGAGCGCACAACAATCCTCTCCCCTTGCGGGAGAGGATGCCGAAGCTTGGCGCGAAGCGCCTAGCGGAGGCTAGAGAGGGGTTGCGACGGCGCAGCCCCCTCTCCCGCTGCGACTAGCGAGCAAGCTCGGCATTATGTAGCAAACGCACCAAGCGGGAATTGCCCGCGCGGCGGCGCTAGGTGAGCGCATTGCTTGCATTGGCTCTAATTGGCGAAATCGCCCCTCTCGTTGCGGGCGCCGAGATAGGCCAAATCCAGCCTGTGTTCGCCCTCCAGATGAAGCAAGCGGTCGTCCCCCTTGCGGTGCATGACATCGAAAACTTTGCAGGTGTATCGCGAAGTTTTCGAGTACGGCGACTTGTACTGAACCGCAACGAGCAGCGTAGCGTGAATGGTCGCTGCCGGAATATCGGGGGTTTCCAGCTTAGGGTACACTTTCCAAGTTTCGCCCGGAAAGATTGTCCGGCGCCCGTCTCGAACCTCGTCATCGTCAAACATCAACGGCGTAAAATTGTAGAGCCGTTCGCTCGGCCAAAACTCGTCGGTGAACAGTCTCGCTGCGAACATGTAGTCGATGGCTGGCGAAACCCCATGATGGAAAAGCTCAACCGCCACCAACGGTTTCAAGGTGCCGCCTTCATACTTGAGCGCCCGAAGCGAAACGGTGAAATCTATCCAAGGTCGAAGCTGTCCGTCCAAAGCCTCGTTCGCGATTGCGTTGGCCCTTCGAGTGGCGTCGAACGTGGTCCACACCAGGAATACACCGACCGCGCTAAGGGCGACGCCGAAAACAGCCACCCCGCCCATTACCGCCGTCCAGACCGCGACCGTCTCCTGAGCGGCCAGATCATATTCGCCGCGTTGAGCTTCGCGTGCGGCGTCTTCTATTGGCTGCGCGCAATCCGCGCGGGCTTGTCCGGCAAGGTTGGAACATTTGGCCGCGACATTTTTTTGGGCACTCTCGGAATAGTGTGCAGCGCTGCGGCTGGCATCATTTTGAATTTCGCGTTGCGCTAGAAATGCGGGCCACGCGAAGGCAATAACAAACAGAGCCGCGACGAAAATCCCCGCGATCAGTCCAATCTTAGTGTGGTCGCCCCGATTGCTGTCATGCATTGCAGTAGAAACACCGCCGTGAATTTTCCCCGGCTGAGCTTGTTCCTGATATTCGGCTCAGAGTCCACTACCCCGATCGCCGCCAGCTTATCCACGAGCTGGGCATAAGAGACATTGTGCCGCTTCAACTCGGCCTTCAACAGTCCTTTGACGCGCGCTTCCCACTCAGTATCGGCCAAAACGTATCTCCTATGATGATAAAATCATCATATGCGATACATTCGCCATTGACAACAGTGCATGATTGTCACTATATACGATGCATAAGCAACGGATATGATGACAATGGAACGCAAAGGCCAACATTTTCTGCTCTCTGCCAAGGCTCGCACCCTGAGCCTCAAGGCGGTTTTCACGATGGGCGAGGAACAGGCTTACAAGGTGTTCTGCGAAATGCGCTGGCCGGAGACGGACGGCGAAGCAGTTTGCCCGCGTTGCGGCTGTGTCGAAACCTATGACATTGCTACCCGCCGCAAGTTCAAGTGCGTCGCCTGTCATCACCAGTTCTCGGTTACGAGCGGCACGATCTTCGCCAGCCGCAAGCTGTCGTTCGTCGATCTGCTCGCCGCGATTGCGATCTTCGTCAACGGCGCCAAGGGCATTGCCGCGCTGCAACTGAGCCGCGATCTGAACGTCCAGTACAAGACCGCTTTCGTCCTTACCCATAAGCTGCGCGAAGCGATGGCCCGCGAGCAGATGGGCCGCCAGCTTGACGGTATCGTGGAAATCGACGGGGCGTACTTCGGTGGCTACGTGAAGCCGGAGAACCATAAGGACGACCGCAAGGACCGTCGCCTTGCCTTCAACCGTTCGGGCAAGCGCCAGTGCGTCGTCGTGATGCGCGAGCGCGGCGGCAAGTCGCTCCCGTTCGTTGTCGCCAACGAAGGCGATGCCGTTCCCTATGTCCGCGATCACGTTGCCAACCTTGCCGTACTCCATGCCGACGAAGGCAGCGGTTGGGACGCGCTTCACGCGGGATGGATGACCGAGCGCGTCAATCACTCGGTCCAGTTCTTCGATAAGGGCGTTTGCACCAATCAGGCCGAAAGCTATTTCAGCCGTCTGCGCCGCATGGAGGTTGGTACGCACCATCATATCGCTGGCCCGTACATCGGCGCCTATGCCCGCGAAGCGTCGTGGCGCGAAGATAACCGTCGCGTGTCGAACGGCGATCAGGCTGCAATGGTGACGGCGGCGGCGATGGCTTCGCGTGTCAGCCGCGATTGGAAGGGCTATTGGCAGCGGGCGGCTTAGAACAATGGTGGAACGAACATATAACGCTCCCTTTATATCTGAAATGCCCCTGTAGTCCGATAGGAAGCCCGCACAGCGCAATATGGTCACTTAGGGGTGTCAGATGGGGTCGAATCAAATTATTCGCTTCCACGGGCCTTATTTTCCCAAACGCCGCTTGTCAGGGGAAAGGATCATGGTTAAACAAAAAGCTCCAGCGACTGGCAGGTCACTGGAGCTTTTGAGTGTAACCACCGGCTGGCAGGCCGACGACTACGTGAGTGGACTACGTTATGCATCGGAAAACCGAGCCAGTCAACGCCCTGCCAGCCATTTTTGGAGCAATACAAAGATGGCTGATTCTTCTCCCAATTCCCAGCTTACGCTGGTTCCTCATACCTATCAGGGTGCGTTAATATCTCAACGTGCCGCAGACGGGTACATCAACGCCACGGCAATGTGCCGTGCCGCCGGAAGGTTGTGGGCTGACTACAACAGATTGGCGGCAACTCGCGCATATTTGGTCGCGCTGTCAGGGTCTATGGGGATTCCCATAGACCAGATTGTGTCGTCGGTCGTCGATGGGCCGAATGAGGGACGCGGCACTTGGGTTCACCCCCAAGTCGCCATCCATCTTGCCCAGTGGCTTTCGGCTGAGTTCGCCGTCAAAGTTACAGAATGGGTGTACGAGTGGATGTCCGGCAAGCACCCCACCGATAAGGTGTGGTCGCAGTTTCAGGATCGGGTGTCTCTTGTCTATGACAACGTACCCCAGGGCTATTTCTGCATCTTTCGCGAGATCGCCGACGTGTTTGCGGCGTTAATCACGAGTGGCTGCAATCCAGGCACGAAAATGCTGCTGGACATTAGCGTGGGGTCGCATTGGGCAACCTACTGGAAGGCCGCGAAATTGTCTGAGACGTTTGGTGAGCGTAAGTACTTCGACCACTACTATCCGCAGTATTTCGTCCAGTCGTACTCAAACCCGCAGCCCGCTGCTTGCTACCCTGAGGACGCGGTACCTTCTTTTCGCCGTTGGCTGAGGGAAGTTTATATTCCCCAGAAGATGCCCAAGTATCTCAAGGACCAAGTGCGCGATAAGAAGCTCCCGCCGGAAATCGCGAATAATACCTTGGCGGCGCTTGCTACACGGGAAGCCCAGCGGGCAACGCCTCGCGTCACGCGATAAATAAGCAGGGGCGGCGCAATGCCGCCCCTGCACTTACCGCGCAATCTCCCACTCCAAATACTGCCCGTCTGTCTCTCGGCTGGCGATCACGCCTTGGTCGCGCAGCCGCGCCAGCGCCTTCCTAGCGCGCGTCGTTGCGGTCCTAAGGCTTTGCCTATCCGTGGGCAGCGAACGCGCCTCTTGCACGCGCGTGACCAATTCAGGGGTCGAAAGAGGCCCGCCAGCCGTTCGCAGGGTGTCGATGATGGCACGCGTTACCTCACCCCTTTTCGCCCAATGCGCCTTGCGGGTGAATTTCAGCGGCGGAATATCGGCTAGGTCCGCTTCCGGCCTGAATATCAAGATAGCGCGGTCGAGCGCGGCAACATCGGCAAGCAAGGCTTCATACTGACCGCGCACCGTGTCAGCCTCTAGTGCCAGTTCGCGCCGCCGCCTCACTAGGCCGGATACAACATTCTCGTGCATCCCGTCTTATCCCGCGAAGCGTCGGATAATCCCACTAGCGGCTTGGTGCGTTTGCTACATAATGCCGAGCAAGCTCGCAAGTCTCGCTGCCCTCTCCCGCAAGGGGAGGGGGCTTGCGCCACGCGCCGTCGTCCGCCAAAGCCCGCACCCATGCGCATCGCCTTCATGGGAACGCCGCCCTTTGCGGTTCCGACGCTTGCCGCGCTCCACGCGGCGGGGCATGACGTGGCCGCCGTCTATACCCAACCGCCCCGGCCCGCACAGCGCGGCAAGAAATTGCAGAAGAGCCCGGTGCAGGTCTGGGCCGAAGAGCATGGCCTGCCCGTCCGCACGCCAGGGAGCCTGAAGGGCGAGGAGGCGCAGGCCGCCTTTGCGGCGCTCGACCTCGATGTCGCGGTGGTCGCCGCCTATGGCCTGATCCTGCCGCAAGCGATCCTCGATAGCCCACGCGAGGGATGCCTCAATGTGCATGGGTCGGTCCTGCCGCGCTGGCGCGGCGCCGCGCCGGTGCAGCGCGCGATCCTGGCGGGGGATGCCGAAACGGGCGTGACGATCATGCAGATGGACGCCGGGCTCGACACCGGCGCGATGCGGCTCGTCGAAACGACCCCGACCGGGCGCAAGAGCGCGGGGGCTCTGACCGACGAACTCGCCGAGATGGGCGCGCTGATGATGCGGCGGGTGCTCAGCGACCTCCACGCCTTTCCGCCCATGCCGCAACCCGGCGAGGGGGCGACTTATGCGACCAAGATCGACAAGAGCGAGGCGCGGCTGGATTTTCTGACGAGCGCGGTGCAGGTCGAGCGGCAGGTGCGCGCGTTCAATCCGGCGCCCGGCGCCTTTTTCGAGCTGGAGGGCGAACGCTACAAGATATTGGCGGCCGAGATCGTCCATCCGTCGGAGACGGTCGCGGGCGCCGTGCCTGGTGTCACGCTCGACGACGCGCTTGCCATCGCGTGCAACCCCGGCGCGATCCGCGCGACGCGCATCCAGCGCCAGGGCAAGCCCGCGATGGATGCCGCCGAACTGCTCCGCGGGCGGGCGATCCCGAAGGGCACGCGGCTCGCCTGATTCCGTTCGCATCGAGCGAAGTCGAGATGCCCATCAGGAGCCCATGTCTTCCGCGTATCTCGACTTCGCTCGACACGAACGGCTAAGGGGCACCCATGACCCGCTTCGCCCTCACCATCGAATATGACGGCCGCCCCTATATGGGCTGGCAACGACAGGCGCACGGCCCCAGCGTCCAGCAGGCGATCGAGGAAGCGATCCACCGCTTCACCGCCGAAGAGGTGCAGGTGCTCAGCGCCGGGCGCACCGATGCCGGTGTTCATGCCATCGCGATGCGCGCGCATGTCGACATCGAAAAACCGCTGACCCCGTTCAAGCTGACCGAGGCATTGAACGGACAGCTGCGCCCCGCGCCGATCGCGATCGTCGGATGCGAAATTGTTCCCGACGACTGGCACGCGCGCTTTGCCTGCACCGGGCGGTCGTATGAATATCGCATCGTCAACCGCCGCGCGCCGCTGACGTGGGACAAGGGGCTGGCGTGGCAGGTCGCGCGGCCGCTCGACGTCGACGCGATGCACGCCGCGGCGCAGCAGCTCATTGGCCTCCACGATTTCACGACCTTCCGTTCGGCGCATTGCCAGTCGCAAAGCCCGGTCAAGACGCTCGACAAGCTGACCGTCAGTCGCCACGGCGAAGAGGTGATTATCGAGGCCGCCGCGCGCAGCTTCCTCCACCATCAGGTCCGCTCGATGGTCGGGTCGCTCACGCTTGTCGGCCATGGAAAGTGGTCGGCGCGCGATTTGAAGGCGGCGCTCGACGCGGCGGACCGGCAGGCGCTGGGGTTGAATGCCCCGCCCGACGGACTCTATTTCGTGAGTGCGGTGTATCGCTGAACGAAAAAGGGCGGCCCTGCCAGGCCGCCCTTTCCTTCATCGCAGTGGACGCGATCAAGCCTTTTCGGTGTAATAGAGCGGCGCGTGCTCGTTCAGGATCTGCAGGATTTTCGCCTGCGCCGTCTTTTCGTCGCTTTCCTCCATCGCGGCGAGTTCGCGCGCGAGGCGGCTCGACGCCGCTTCGAAAATCTGACGCTCCGAATAGCTTTG
>JBGTUD010000116.1:0-8502 GCA_041939405.1 Sphingopyxis sp.
CGTCTACCAGTTCCGCCACGACCGCACATCATGATGGTCCGGACGGGTCCGGCACCAGGTAGGAGCGGGCGCCTAGCAAAGCTTGCCCGGCGATGCAAGCGAGCTTCGTTGCTTTTATTTTGGCGATTGCGAGGGCGCGGGGTTCAGCCTTGCTGCGCCTGTCATCGAACCGACTCCAAAGAGTCTCCGAACTGTCATCGCTCTGGCGTCAGACCGTCATCGAATCACCCTAGTGGCGGCGTCACCGGGGGCGAGGCGCAGTTTCGCTCGTGCTCGGCATATTTGTAATCAGGGGCGCTGCTCAACGAGTTTTGGGGCGCACACCGGAACGGAGATTTTCATGGCGGCTTTCGCACGCATTCGTTTGGTCATGCTCAGCGGCGTGGCCTGTTCCATCCTTGCGGCGTGTGGCGCCGACGGCGTCGCATCGCCCGGCGAAGGCGTGATCGTCATTCCCGCGCCGACCCCGACGCCGACCCCCACGCCGACGCCGACCCCCACCCCCACGGGCGTGACGCCGGCGGCGAACTGCCCGACGATCGCCGGCCCCGACCAGCTGTCCAACCTCGGCACCATTTCGGGCCCCGGCGGCGAATGGCGCAACTGCGGCTTCCCCGCGCGCTTCACCGCGACGACGGCAATCCCGAAGGTGGCGGGCGTTATCTATTCGCTGCCCGGCCGTGTCGATGTCGGCACCGATCAGGGCGCTGCGAGCACCAACACCGTTGCCACGCTGACGATCGATCCGGGCGTCGTCATCTTCGGTTCGACGGGCGTGTCCTATCTGGTCGTCAACCGCGGCAACAAGATCGATGCCGTCGGCACTCCGACGCAGCCGATCATCTTCACCGGCCGCGGCAACGTCGTCGGTTCGGCGGGTGACGACACGTCGCAGCTGTGGGGCGGCGTCGTTCTGCTCGGTCGCGCGCCGGTCACCGACTGCCTCGCGCCCGGCGCCGCCGAGGGTACCGTCGCCTGCGAACGTGATACCGAAGGCACGTCGAACGCGCTTTATGGCGGCGCGCAGCCGGCCGACAGTTCGGGCCGCATGTCCTACGTCCAGATCCGCTATTCGGGCTTTGTCCTCAGCGCCGACAAGGAATTGCAGGGTCTGACCCCGTCGGGTGTCGGTTCGGGCACCCAGTTCGACCATATCCAGATCCACAACAGCTCGGACGACGGCATGGAAGTTTTCGGCGGCCGCCCGAACTTCAAGCATATGATCGTCACCGGCGCCGAGGATGACAGCTTCGACACCGACGTCGGTTACAAGGGCAACATCCAATATGCGATCGCGATCGGCCGCGCCGGCGGCACTGTCGGCGATTCGATGATGGAAATCGACTCGGACGGCAATGAACAGGCGTCGCCGCGCCAGAATGTCGCCATCTCGAACTTCACATTCATCCACCGCAACGCGACGAACAGCAATGCCGCCGCCATCCGTATTCGCGGCGGTGCGGACTTTACCTTCGCGAACGGGTTGCTGACGACCGACACCTCGTGCTTCCGTATCGACAGCACCTCGACGACGCAGACGAGCGGAACCGACGAACAGGGGCCGCCGCGCTTCTTCTCGGTATCGGCGAAGTGCAGCGCCTCGCGCCCCTTCCGCGGCGGCGGCAGCCCTGCCGTGACCGATGCGGAAGTCCAGGCGATCTTCAATGCCGGGACGAACAATCGCTTCGATTATACGCCCAGTCTGACCAGCCTGTTCATCAATGGCGCGACCGAGACGGGTTTCACCCCGTTCGACGCCAAGACGATCAACGCCTTCTTTGACACCACCGCCTATGTCGGCGCCGTCCGCGACGCCAACGACACCTGGTATCAGGGCTGGACCTGCAACTCGGCGACCGCGGACTTCGGCACGTCGAGCGGCAACTGCAACGCCATCCCGACGACCTGATCGCTCGCGATCCAATCGGGGAGCGGGCACGCCTGACGGGCTGGCCCGCTCCCTTCCTGCATATTCCTTGGGGACTTTCACCATGACCAAGCGGCCGATCTTCGCCAGCCTGCTTCTCCTCAGTTCCGCGCTCGTCGCGCCCGCCGCGCTTGCACAGGACGCCAGCGCCGAACCCGCTGCCGATACGCCGCCCGCCGCCGACGAAGCGGCCCCCGATGACACGGCGCCTGAAGAAGACGGCGATATTTCGATCCCCGGTGGCGCCGATCAGGAAATCGTCGTCACCGGCCGCTACACCCCCAATATCGTCCGCGCGACGCCCGAAGTCGTGTCGGCGCTGTCGTCGGCGGACATCGCGCGCACCGGCGAAGGCGATATTTCGGGTTCGCTCCAGCGCGTCACCGGCCTGTCGGTTGTCGGCGGCGGCTTCGTCTATGTCCGCGGCCTGGGCGACCGTTATTCGCTCGCGCTTTTGAACGGCTCGCCGCTGCCGAGCCCCGAACCGCTGAAGCGCGTCGTTCCGCTCGACATCTTCCCCACCAACGTCATCGATTCGACGCTCGTGCAAAAGAGCTTTTCGGTGAACTTCCCCGGCGAATTCGGCGGCGGCGTGATCAACCTCACGACCAAGGCGACCCCGCGCGAGACTTTTCTGACCTTTTCGGGCGGCATCGGCTGGGACAGCGAGACGACCAACGAGCTTGGCTATACCTATTATGGCAGTGACACCGACTGGACGGGGTTCGACGACGGGACGCGCGACGTTCCGCCGCTGCTGCGGGCCGCGCTGAAAAGCGGCAAGCCGATCCTCGATGGCGCCGATTTCAGCCAGGACGATCTCGAAGCGATCCAGATGGAACTGGTGAACGCTGAAACGACGCTGCTGCAACGGAATGATCATATCCCGGTCAACTGGTCGGCGGGGATCACCGGCGGCACCACCATCCAGCTTGCGGGCGGTGAACTCGGCATCATCGCCACGGCGGGGATCAGCAACAAGTGGCGCACGCGCGACACGCTGCAACAAACCTCGGTCAACGCCGACCTCTCGGGCGATCCGCAGACGAGCTATAACCGCGTGATCACCGACAACCGCGTCGTGGTGAACGGGCTGCTCGGTTTTGGGCTCGAACTTGGCGATCACAAGATTCGCTGGACCAACCTTTATATCCGCGACACGCTGAAGCAGGCGCGCCTCGCGCTCGGCACCGACGCCAACCAGTCGGACCGCGACATCATGAAGCAGGATACGGCGTGGTACGAGCGTCAGCTGATCAACACGCAATTGGTCGCCGAGCTCGACTTCGACCGTTTCCAGCTCGACCTGCGCGGCGGCTATGCCAATTCGCAGCGCGAAGCACCCTATGAACGCGGCTTTACCTATGTCCGCACGAACCAGCCCGGCGATCCGGTCGGGGACAAGTTCGTCAACGACCTTGGCGGCAATCGCGGCGACGCGACGATCGCCTTTTCGGACCTCAATGAGGACCTGTGGTCGGGCGGCGCCGACCTGTCGTATGAAATCGCGCCGCGGATCTCCGCAACCGTCGGCTATGCCTACAGCGATACGCACCGCATCTCCGAACGCCGGACCTTCCAGTTCCGCGCGTCGAACCTGCCGATTTCGGTCCAGCAATTGCGTCCCGACTATCTGCTGTCGGATGCGACGATCCAGCTCTACGATATTTCACTCCTTGAAACCTCGGCGCAGGACGGCACCGCGGCGTTCGATGCGAAGCTTCGGACGCACGCCGGCTATGTGCAGCTGCAGGCCGAGCTGGCAGCTGGGATCAACGTGAATGCGGGGGTTCGCTATGAAGATGCCAGGCAGACGGTGGTGCCGATCGACCTGTTCAACACCGGATCGTCGGCGATCGCAGAGACCAACCTCAACAATGATTACTGGTTGCCTGCGGTCACGTTGACCTGGGAAGTCGCGCCCGACATGCAGCTGCGCCTCAACGGGTCGAAGACGATCGCGCGCCCGCAGTTTCGCGAACTGGTCGCGCAGGTCTATCAGGATCCCGATTCGAACCGCCTGTTCCGCGGCAACCCGTCGCTTACCGACAGCGAACTGTGGAACGCCGAAGCGCGCTACGAATGGTATTTCGACAAGGATCAGCGCCTGACCGTGGCGGGTTTCTACAAGTCGATCGACAATCCCATCGAAACCTATACCTCGATCTCGGACTCGTCGGTCAACAGCAGCTATGCCAACGCACCCAAGGCGACGCTTTATGGCGCCGAGTTCGAGGTGCAGAAATATGTTCCGCTCGATACGATGTCGGATGCGCCTTTCTGGCAGAGCCGCCGCCTCGTCCTCATCGGCAACTATACCTATACCAAGTCGGAAATTAAGGTTGGCGCGGGCGATACGACCGTGATCAACGGCGTGGTGCAGGACGCCAATAACTTCTTCGTCGATGGCGCGCCGATGACCGGCCAGTCGGACCATCTGGTCAACGTCCAGATCGGGCTGGAGGACCAGGACAAGCTGTCGCAGCAGACCTTCCTCATCACCTATGCCAGCCCGCGCGTCACCAGCCGCGGCCCGTCGGGTCAGCCCGACCTCAAGGAAAAGCCTGGCATTTCGGTCGATTTCGTGGCGCGGCAGGGGATCAATCTGCTGAACAAGGAAATCGAGCTGAAGTTCGAGGCGCGCAACCTGACCGGCCGGACCTATAAGGAAGTGCAGGAAACGGGCGACAACCGCATCTTCTTCAACCGCTACAAGCTGGGGCGGACCTTCTCGCTCAGCGCGTCGGTCAAGTTCTGACGCAGGGAACGCAATTATCGTGGCTTGAGTCGTCATCCCGGCGAAGGCCGGGATGACGGAATTAAAAGACCCGGTGCTTCGGCCCCACCCGCCGCAGCGGACTCGCCCGGCTGACAAAAAACTGTAATCTTCCCGTCAACTGATTGTCACCGTTCGCTCCTAGGCGATTCGCAGGTGCAGCCTTTCAGTTGGGGGACAGGGAAGAAACCATGGCAACGCTGATGTCCCGATCGGCCGTTCGGTTGCCGCGCGCGCTGCCGTCGTGGCTCCGCGTCGGCGGCCGGTCTGCGCACCCCATCTGGCCGCAATTGCTGGTTGGCCTCCTCGGCGCGCTGCTCATCGCGCAGGCGGTACGGCTTCTGTGGGTGCTGATCACGCCAGTATCGCCGCTTGGCGCGTGGCAGCCGCAGACAGCGGCGATCGCATCGCCCGCCGAACGGCGCGCGCTCTTTGCCAGCCTCGATCCCTTTTTCCGCGGCGCGGCGCAGGGGCCGGCGACGGCCACCGTCACTTCGGCCGGGCTGACCTTGTTCGGTATCAACCTCAATGAAGCGACCGGCGGCGGATCGGCGATCATTGCGGGCGAGGACGGCGTACAGACAAGCTATGCCGTCGGCGACGAAATCGCGCCGGGGCTGAAGCTCGCGGGGGTCGCCTTCGACCATGTGCTGCTCGACCGCGGCGGCGCGCGCGAAAGCCTGTTCCTCGACCAGAGCGGCGCTGCGCCCGTCGCAGGCGCGGCTCCGGCTTTGCCCGCGCCGACACCCGAAATCGGCGCGACCCCGGCGTCCGGCGGCGCACCGGGCGGCGAACTGACGGCGGCGGCGATCAAGGCCGGAGTCGGCTTTGCACCGCGCACCGAAAATGGCCGCGTCACCGGCCTCGTCGTCCAGCCGCAGGGCGACGGCGCGACATTCCGCGCCGCGGGCCTGCGGCCCGGCGATGTCATCCGCTCGGTCGGCGGCCGCCCGATCGGGTCGGCAAGCGACGCCGCCGCACTCGCCAACCAGCTCACGCCGGGCGCGCGCATCGCGCTCGAAGTCGAACGCGGCGCCAGCGTCGTGCCCGTCGCCATCTTTCTGTCGAAATAGAGATTATGCGCTTCAAACTTTCCCTCATGCTTGCCGCCGCGCTCGTGTCTGCCGCGCCGGCGCCCGCATTCGCCCAATATACGCTGAACGTCCGCGACGCCGACATCCGCGCCTTCATCCAGGACGCGGCGCGGATCACCGGGCGCACTTTCGTGATCGACGGGCGCGTCAATGGCAAGGTGTCGGTCGTCACCGACCGGCCGCTGTCGCGCAGCGAATATTTCGAGATTTTCCTTGCGACCTTGCGCTCGAACGGGCTCGTCGCGGTGCCCGGACCGAACGGCAGCTATCGCGTCCAGCCGATCGACGGCGCCGCGGCGCAGCCCGGCCGTATCGGCAGCGGCGGCGCAGCGCAAAACCAGTTCGTCACCGAGATCATCCGCCTCCGCCACATCGACGCGGTGGCGGCGGTCGAAACATTGCGCCCGCTGGTCAGCGCGCAGGGCTCGCTCACCGCAAACCGCAACGCCAACAGCCTGGTTGTTGCCGATTTCGCCGACAATATCCGCCGCATCCGGTCGCTCGCCGCAAGCATCGACCGCGACAGTTCGACCAGCCAGATCGTCACGTTGAAGAACGCCGGGGCGCGCGAAATCGCCGCGGCGCTCCAAGCACTCGTCCCCGCGGCGGGCGAGGGCGTGCGGGCACCCGTAGCGATCGTACCGATCGACAGCAGCAACGCGATCGCGCTGCGCGGCGACCAGGCGCTCGTGACGCGCTTTGTCGCGATGGCGAACGACCTTGATGCCAAGGCGGCGGGCGGCACGGAACTTCGCGTTTACTGGCTCGAACATGCCAATGCCGAAACCTTGCTGCCGACGCTCCAGCAGCTGATCGGCGGCGGCAGCGACCCCGCTCAGAAAGCGGGACTGCCGCCTGCATCGGCCTCGTCGAACGGGTCGGGCAGCGGCGGCGCGCCCGCCGCGGCTGCGACGTCTGCGCCCGCGTCGACCGGCGCGGGCGGCAGTGGCAGCATTTCGACGCGCGGCCCGGCGATCGTCACCCGCTACGAAGGCGCCAATGCGATCATCGTCGCGGCGAACAGCGAGGTACAGCGGATGCTGGGCGAGCTGATCCGCCAGCTCGACGCGCGGCGCCAGCAGGTGCTGGTCGAGGCGATCGTCGTCGAGATCGGCGACGACGCGGCCAAGCGCCTCGGCGTTCAGTTCCTGCTCGGCGGCAAGAATATCCCTTTCGTCGCGACGAGCTACAGCAACGCCTCGCCCAATATCCTCACCCTCGGCGGCGCCTATGCTTCGACGCGGATCAGCGAGGAAACGACGACGACCGACGGCACCACCGTCGTCACCCAGACGACAAGCGCGCTGGGCGACGCGCTGCAGGAAGCGGCGGCGGCGCAGTTGCTGTCCGCCACGGGCGGCTTTGCGGGCTTTGCCGGCGACATCGGCAAGAACACGATCTTCGGCGCAATCATCAACGCGGTGAAATCGGACACGACGTCGAACCTGCTCGCGACGCCGCACATCGTCACGCTCGACAATCAGGCCGCGAAATTCCTCGTCGGACAGGATGTTCCGATCACGACCGGCGAAAAGCTTGGCGACAATTTCGAAAATGCCTTTCGCACCGTTCAGCGCGAAGAGGTGGGCATCAAGCTGGAGGTGACGCCGCAGGTCAATGGTGCGGGCGAAGTGAAGATGTTTCTGCGGCAGGAAGTCTCGAGCGTCGCCGGTCCCGTGTCGTCGCGCAACAGCGACCTCATCCTCAACAAGCGCGCGTTCGAGACGGTATTGACCGTCGACGACGGCGAAATCCTTGCGATCGGCGGCCTGCTCAACGACGACGAGCGCCGGACGATCGAGCGCATTCCGCTTCTGAGCGATATTCCGCTGCTCGGCGAATTGTTCAAATCGCGCAGCCGCACGCGGTCGAAAACCAATTTGATGGTCTTCATCCGTCCGACGATCCTCAAAAGCCGCGAGGACAATGCTGCGCTCACCGCGCGCCGCTATGGCTATGTTCGGAATTTCCAGCTCGAACGCAATCCCGACGTCGAACCCGCGATCGATACGCTGGTGCGCGATTATATGGGGGCGACCCCGCCGTCGCCGCCGACGGCAGACGATGTGACCGTCGGCCCGGTCAACCTGCCCGCGCTGCGCGGCGAAGGCGGCGCCGTAATCCAGACCGACGTGCCCCCGTCTATTTCCCAGGCCCCCGCGCCCCCCGCCGGAGATTATCCGTGAGCGACAGCGACCCGGCCGCGCCCGCAGCGGCGCCGGTCGACATCCCTTATGGCTTTGCCCGCGCGCACGGCGTCGTGATCGCGCCGGGCGACGACGGCGTGTGGCGGGCGACCCTGCGCGAAGGCAGCGATCCCGCGGTGCTGATCGAGGTGAAGCGCTACCTGGCGCAGCCGCTGCGGGTCGAGACCGCCAGTGCGGCCGATTTCGACCGGCTGTTGTCCGACCATTATGCCGTCGACAGTTCGGCGGCGGCGATGGCGGGGTCGGTCGGCGGCGACGGCCTCGACCTAGGTATCCCCAGCGCCGAAGACCTGCTCGACAGCGCCGACGATGCGCCTGCGATCCGCCTGATCAACGCGATCATCGCCGAAGCGGTGCGGCAAGGGGTCAGCGACATCCATATCGAACCCTATGAAAGCGGGCTTGTCGTGCGGATGCGCGCGGATGGCGTGCTGCGGGAACATTTGCGGATGCCGCCCCACGTCGCCCCCGTCGTCGTCAGCCGCATCAAGGTGATGG
>JBGTUD010000117.1:0-8465 GCA_041939405.1 Sphingopyxis sp.
CAGGATCAAACTCTCAAGTTTGATGTTCGAATTTGCCAAGGTGGAATATCCCTCGCAAACCCGCTCATTTTAAGGAGCCTGGCCTACACAAGAAGCAACCTTCGAAAAGGCTGCTTCCACGTTATGGAAACGTGTAAGACATGCAGGTCAGGCTTGGCTTTTTATCCTGAGCACCCGGCACCTTAAAGCTGCCAGACCCAGGGCCGCCGCCCACATGTCCCTTCATCGACAATCACAATGTCAAAGAGCTCACCGACAGAAAGAAGCGGACAGCTGTTGTTCCCCGCTATTGCTATCGGGGGACATCTGTCCGTATCTGTTGGCGACCGGCTGGTGTGTGGCGTTTGGCGCCGCGCCCCGTCCGGTGAACAGGCCTCTAGGCCCCTCATCGATTCGCGTCAACAACCTTTTTGCAATTTTGTTTCAAAAGTTGTTCGAAGCGTCGGGAGAGGCCCGGCCGGAAGGATGAAATGGTGAGCGAAACAGCGGAATTCAAGGGCGCGGGCGCGAAGGAAGAGAGCGCCGAAGCGTTCGGAAGCCGCGTACGAAGCGCGGTCATCTGGCGTTCCGGCAGCCAGATTCTCGCGCAGATCATCACCTGGGCCTCGACTCTGCTCGTGATTCGCTTGCTCGATCCCGCCGATTACGGCCTTTTCGCGATGACGCAGGTGGTCCTCGCCTTTCTCGCTTTCCTGAACGGCTGGGGATTCGCGAGCGCGCTGGTGCAATCCGATTCGGTCGACCCCTTTCGAATCAGGCAGGCGTTCGGCCTCTTGCTGCTGCTCAACGCGCTGCTCGCCGCGATCCAGTATTTCGGCGCGCCGATCGCCGCGGCTTATTATGGGCAGCCGATGGTCGCCGACCTGCTGCGCGTCCAGGCGCTGCTTTTCCTCGCAACCCCGTTCATCGCGCTCCCCGAAGTGATGATGAGCCGCGCGCTCGATTTCCGGCGCCAGGCGATCGTCAATCTGCTGGCCGCGTTCGCAGGCGCGGGCACTGCGCTCGGCTGCGCGCTCGCGGGATATGGCGTGTGGACGCTGGTTTATGCACCGCTCGCGATGTTCTGGACGCGCGCGATCGGGCTGACGCTCGTGGCTCGCCTGCTCGTCTGGCCCAGCTTCGACTTTCGCGGCTGCGGCCAGATCGTCGGATTCGGCTCGGCGGTTCTGTTCAGCCAGCTGTTCTGGCTGGTGCAGAGCCAGTCGGACATCTTCATCGCCGGCGCGCGATTCGAGGCGCACGCGCTTGGCCTCTATGCCGAGGCGCTGTTCCTCGCGCAGATCTTCATGGCGAAATTCGTGCCGCCGCTGAACGAGGTTGCCTTTCCCGCCTATGCGCGAATCAAGAACGACCCGGCGGCGGTGCGCTGGTCCTTCCTCAAGACGGTGCGCATCCTGACGCTGATCGCCGCGCCCTTCTATTGCGGACTCGCCGTGGTCGCCGCGCCGATGGTCGAAACGCTGTTCGGCGCCAAATGGCTGGGCATGGTCCCCTATATTCAGCTCATCGCGCTCGCGCTCATCCTGATGACGGTCCAGATTCTCTTCGCGCCCGTCAACAATGCGCTCGGCAAACCGTCGATTTCGATGTTCTCTGCGATGAGCGGCGCGATTCTCTTTCCCATTTCCTTTCTGGTCGGGGCGCAATGGGGCCTGATCGGCATGGCGTGGGCATGGCTCGTCGCCGCGCCGATGCTGCTCGTCACGACCGCGCGCCTCTCGGAGCCGCTGATCGGCGTGTCGCTATGGGATATAGCGCGCGCGATGCTGCCGGGTCTGGCCCCGGCGCTGGTGATGGCGCTTGGCGTCGGTTTCGCGGGGCGCGCGCTCGGCGGGCTCGGCATCGCGGCGCCGGTGCAGCTTGCGATGCTCGTCGGGCTTGGCGCCGCGCTTTACGGCGCGCTGCTCTGGCTGCTCGAGCGCGAGGCGCTCGCCGAAGTGATTCGTCTGGTGATCCGGCGGCAGGCGCCTGCCGCCGACGCCCCCGCTCAGGATGCGATATAGTCGCGCATCGCCGCGGCTTCGGCCTCGATACGATCGATTCGATATTTGACGAGGTCGCCGATCGACACAAAGCCGATCATCTTGCCCCCCTCGACCACCGGCAGATGGCGAATCCGCTTCTGCGTCATCTGCGACAGCGCCGCGATCACCGCCATATTGGGTTCGCAGGTGACAGGCGACTTGGTCATCACATCGTCGATTCGCCGGTCGAGCGCGTCGGGGCCATAGGATGAGATAAGGCGCACAATGTCGCGTTCGGAAAAAATGCCGACGACCGAATCGCCTTCGACCACCGGCACCGCGCCGATTCGCTTCTGCGCGAGCAGGTCGGCGACCGCACGCACGCTGTCGTCGGGCCGCGCCGAAATCACGGCCTGGCTCCGCCCCCGAAGAATTGCTGCGATCGTCATAGGTGCCGCTCCCCTCCTTATCCTCGTTGCCGGAGCAGCCTATCATGATTCGCGCGGTGGACGAAACGTCCCACCGCCGCGATCGGGCTTGGCCGCTGCGCCGGCTTGGTCCATGGAGGCGCGCATGGTCAAACGCTCCCCACTCGACAATCGCGACACGTCGAATATCGCCTGGGCCCGCTATCGCCGGTTGATGAAGGGCATGGCGCTCGTATCGCTGCTCGCCGTCGTCGGCGCGCTCGGCTGGCTGCGTTTTTCGATGGGCGAGGCGCTGACCGTCCACATGATCGTCGCGACCGCCGCCGGCGTCGGATTGTCGGTGATGCTCGGCGCCGCGCTGATGGGCCTTGTCTTCCTGTCGAGCGGCAGCGGCCACGACGAATCGATCGAAGACCCGTTTGAAGACGACCCGGATCTGAAGCCATGACCGACCCCGCTCCGCCGCGCGATGCGCGCGACCCGATATTGCGCGTCGTCCCGCGGCCCGCCGACATCAACGCCAACGGCCATATCTTCGGCGGCTGGGTGCTGAGCCAGATGGACATTGCGGGCGGCATTGTGGCGGGACGAATCGCGCAAGGCGCGGTCGCGACCGTCGCGATCGAATCGATGGAGTTCATCGCGCCGATCCTGCTGCGCGACATCATCTCGGTCTATGCGCATCTCGAACGCCGCGGACGGACCTCGATGGGCATAAGAATCGAGGTGATCGCGACGCGCGACGGCGGGCGCACCGAGGAAAAGGTCACCGGCGGCCTCTTCACCTTTGTCGCGCTCGACGAGAATCACCGCCCGCGCGCGCTGCCTCCGGTTTAGGTCAGAGCTTGGTCCTTCCTTAAATCGTCATCCCGGCGGAGGCCGGGATCTCATCGTCTCGGTCCGACGCACCGGCGAGATCGTGTTTCAGAGTCACGTGCCTCTGAACACCCTTCGCCGGGATGACACCAAACTTAATTATCGCGCTTGGTCCACCGCCTTCACGCTGTAATCGAATGTCTTGCTGCCGTTCGCGGGGACGCGGACGGTCCAGCTGAGCAACCCGTCGCGGCGCGGCAATTTGCGGATTCGCGAATCGAGTCCGTCATGGTCGTCGACCAGGAAACCGATCTCGACATCGGCGGCGCGGGCGTTGGCGTTGGTCACAGTCACGCGATAATCGCGCTTGCCATTCTTAGGCGGCCCATGATTTTCGACATCAACCCGCACCTGACTGCTTTCCCCGACGACCAGATCGACCTTTTCGCCGACCGCATGGTCGCGCATCGCGCCCTCGCCGACCAGCAACTGCCGGTCGCCGACGCGCTCGAACACCGCCGCCTGGCCGCTCGGCAGCGGAACGCCGAGCCCGTCCGCCTGCTTGTTCTGCATCCGCAGCAATATGTCGGGGCTCATCGCCTTGCCTTCCTCGCCAAGATCGAGCCGCATCCGGTAGATGGTACGAAAGGGAACGCGATCCTTGACGAGCAGCGCCACCTGCTTTTGCCCGTTCGCCGCCACGGTGACGGGAATCGGTACGCGATAGAGCTTGAGGTCGCCCAGATCCTCCTGACTCGCGACGATCGCGACGGGCGACATCATTTCGGCGCGCTGCATCCGCGATCCGGTGACGACGATGCTCTCCATGCCGTCCTCCATCGCAAACGAGGGCGGTGCAGGCGGCGGGGGAGGAGACAGGGGAGCGCCATAGCGCCCGCTGCCAATCGGAAAGCAGCGGAGATGGAGCGGCGGCGTGCGCGGGCGATCGGCCAGTTCCTCGAAGTCGCTGACCTGATTGAGCGTGCCCGCAATCGCTGCGAGTCCCGCGTCGGCAAAACTCTCGCCATTGCTGTTGGCGACGGTCAGCCAGGCGAAAAGGTCGAGCGTCCTGCCATCCTCGCGCACGCGCGCGACATAGTTGCTCGCCCAGTCGAAGCCCGTCGACAAATAGGTCAGCGTCACCGTCGCGCGCACCGCCGCCGGGCTGCGCGTCGTCACCGACAGGGTCGGCTTGGCCGTGAGTCCGGTCGGCACGCCGTCGTAGACGATCGTTTCGGGAATGCCCGTACAGCGCAGGCTTTCATATCCCGCCGCGGTCTGGAGCACGACCGCGCCCGCCGGGCCCGACCGGATGATCGCTTCTTCCTCGGTCACCTTGCCCGTTGCGCGGCTGGTGCGGCGGATATGGACGCGGTTGCCGAGCGAGCCGTCGAGCAGGCTTGCTGGCGACAGCAGCGCCGCGTCGCGATTCTTCTGCACCACGCCGCCGGGCAGTCCGGTGACGATCGCCGACACCGCGATCATCCCTTCCGCAACGCCCTCGAACCGCACTTTCGCCTCGCCCGCGGGCAGATCGATCGTCCGCGTTTCGGAAATGAGGGCAAAACCGTCGAGCCAATCAGGCGAAATCTCGCCGCCCTGATCGCGGTTCGGATCGCGAAACACGCTCACCGATATTTTTTCGGGGGCGAGCGACGTCACCGCGGGCTGCGCCGCCGCCGGGGATGCGGCGAGCATCGTCAGCAGGAACGGCCAGCGGCGCATCATGCCTTCCGCGAATCAGTGGCGCGTTTCAAAGGTGGCGGTGATCGTCGCCTCGCCATTGGCGGGCAATTCGACGCGCCACCGCGTGCCATCGCTGTCGAGCCGTTCGCTCTTTTGGCTTTCGGCAACGATGCGCGTTTCGTCCCAATACCAGTCGAGTCCCCGCTGGATCAGGTCGAGCGTCACCGGCTGCGCGCGCGCGTTGGTGAGCGTGTAGCGCATCGACGAGCGCGTGACACGCGACGACACGCGCTCGCGCTCCACCACCGTCGCCTGCACCTTGACGTCGAATGCTTGCCCCGTCGCAAGGCCGAGCTCGCTGCCCATCGGCGTATGGCCGATGGCATTTTCGCCGATGAACTGCGGATCGCCGCGCATGTCGCGCTGATAGAAGCGTACCGTGCCCGCGGGCAGCGCATCGCCAAGGCCGCCGCCCTTCGCGCTGGTGTTGAACTTGATCACGCTCGCCGCGCTGGCGGGTTCGGTCATCGTGTCGAAGCTGCGGACGGTGAATTCATAGATTTTCTGTGCGGGAACGCCGCTGACGTCGAGAAAGCTCACCTGCTTGGTCTGCGCTTTGGCGATCGTCGTGCGCTCGGTGAGCGGGTAGAGATAATAGTCGCCAAGCTGCTCGCGCGGCGCGGTTTCGGTGCCCGCGCGCCGCAGATTGCCCGGCGACTGCGGCCGCGGGCGATAGCGCGGCGAGGCTGCACCGCCCGTCGACGGCGAGCCCGCGACGAGCAGCGTCTTCGCATTGTCGAAGGTCGTGCCGGTGTTGTTGGTCAGCGTCACCCAGCCCTGGACATCGATCGTCCCCGCCTTTTCGTCATAGAGCGAGACATAGTCGGCCGCCCAGCCAAGTCCGTTCGTGAGGTAGGAAAGCGTCGCAGGGCGCGTTCCCGCGCGGCCGCTGTCGAGCGTGATCGACAAGGTCGGCTTGGCGCGCAGGTTCGGCGGAATCTTGTCGAAGATCACGCGCACCGGCATCCCGTCGTCGCGCAAGATTTCGATCCGCGGGCCGATCTGCAGCACGACCCCGCCGTTCACCGCCAGCACCTTGGCACGCTCGCGCGTCTCGGCGCCGGTCGCGGGGTTGGTGCGCAGCAGCGTCACCGTCTCCCCCACCGCCTTTTGCATCAGCGCGTTGGGTGACAGGAGGTCATAGTCGAAATTCTGCTCGACGATCGCGGTGTTCGCTGCGGCGAACGACACCGTCTGCGGCCGGATCTGCGCCGACACGTCGGGAAATTCCTGCCGCGTCCGGCCTGCGGGAAAGGCGATCTGGCGAATATCCTGCACCAGCGACTGCCCGCCATTATAGATGGTGACAGCGAGGTCGCCCTGCGCATTGCCCTTGGTGGGGTCTTGCGCGGCCGCGGCGGCGGGAATCCACGCGGCCGCGACGATCAGCGGAAGGCAAAGCCTTGACAAAGCGCGCATAAAAAACCTCCCCGCGGTCGTTCCCGCAGGGAGGCTATGGCATGTCGAATCGAAAGGCCAGGGTTATTCGGCCGCCTCGACGTCGGTGTTCCGCGCGGCCAGCGTACGGCGCGTGCGGCGCGGCTTGGCGGCGGGGGCTTCGTCGGCGCCATCGGCTTCGGCGGGACGTTCGCTGCGCCCGATCGCGGGCGGCAGCACCGCCGTGTCGATCCCGGCATCGGCGGTTTCGCCGCTATCCTCCTGGCGCGACCGGCGCGTCGAGCGGCGCGGCGCGCGCGGGGCGCGTTCGGCTTCGGCCTTCTGATCGCGCGCGTCATCATCGCTGCGCTCGTCGCGCTCGGCGCCGCTGTCGACGTCGCCGCGGCTGCGCGAGCGGCCACGCGATGACGACCGGTTGCCGCGGCTGTCATCGCCCTGATCGCCGCGCGATTCGCGGTTGCCGCGATTGTCGCGCTGGCCGCGATCGTTCCGGTCATTCCGGTCGCTGCGGTCGCTCCGCTCGTCGCCCTGATCGTCGGTGCCGGTGTCGCCGTCGACATCGCTGTCGGTGTCGTCATGGCCGTCGAAATCCTCGACCCCGCGAATCTCGCGGCCGCGGTCGTGGCTGCGTTCCTGCCCGTTCGCCGCCGCCTTTTCTTCCTGCCGCGCGCGGAAATCGCTGACGACGCGGAAATAATGGTCGGCGAACTGCAGATAATATTCGGTGAGGACGCGGTCGCCGGCGAGTTGGGCGTCGCGCGCAAGATTGCGATATTTCTCGATCATCTGGGCGCCGTTACCGCGCGCCCGGCTGTCGATGCGGTTCGCCTGGTCGACGCCCCCGCGCCCGCCCGACTGCGACCGATTATTGTTGTTATTGTTGTTGCGGCCGCGACGGCGACCGCTCTGCCGGTTGTTCATGTTCAACTGAGACATCCTGTCGATAAGCTAATAGCTATGCCAACCCCTTTTGGCCGACCGCGCCATTTGCGCGCCGCGCCCGCGCTCCGTGCGCGGCTTTGCCCGTTACCGCCAGCGCCGGACCCCACGGTCCCGCACAAGCATTGCAATTGGGAAGCAGACCCGCCGGACCAGTATCGGTGCGCCGCACCGCCAAAGGGACCCTGATCAGGTCTGTACGCCGCCCCTACCGCGCTTTGCCGCCAAAACCAAGCGATTTCTTGGCAAGAGTCAGCCGCGGGTCAGCACAAGCGCCCGGTCGCGGCCGCCAAGATCCTGACGGCATGTGACCGCAAAGCCCGCTGCATGGGCCAGCCCGCTTACCGATATGCGTTGCCTGTGCCCGATTTCAAGGATGGCGGCGCCGCCCGGTGCGAGCAGGCGCGGCAGGTCGGGGATGATGCGGCGATAATCGTCCAGCCCGTCCGCGCCGGCGAACAGGGCGCTTTCGGGCTCATGGTCCGCGACGTCGGCCATCAACACCTCGGTTTCGGCGATATAGGGCGGGTTGCAGAGAATGAGGTCGAACGCGCCGTCGACGCCCGCTGCCCAATCTCCCGCGCGGAAGGACGCGCGTTCGGACATGCCCAGCGTCGCGGCATTGTCGCGCGCATAGGCCAGGGCGCACTCCGACGCGTCGATGCCCAATCCCTTCGCCGCCGGAAACTCGCTGAGCGCCGCCAGCAGCAAGGTTCCCGGCCCGGTCCCGAGGTCGAGGATCGTCGCGGGCCACCCCGCACCGCGCGCGCGGTGAAGGTCAAGGCACGCCTCGATCAGCGTCTCGCTGTCGGGGCGCGGGATCAACACCCCGGAGCCCGCGCCGATCCGAACGGTCCAGAAATCGCGATAGCCGAGGATATAGGCAATCGGCTCGTGCGCCATGCGGCGCTCGACCAGCGCCGCGAACCCGGCGGGCACATCGTGGCGCGACGGGTCGAGCAGCAGCGCCTGCCGCTCGATCCCCAAGGCATGCGCCATCAGCAGTTCGGCATCGAGCCGCGGCGTGTCCGACACCGCCGCGAGCCGCGCCGCCGCCTCGCGCAACGCTGCCTTGATTCCCCCCTCCCCTTCAGGGAAGGGGCCGGGGGTGGGGGCCATCGGGGTGGCGCCGCGGCCGCGAGCCCCCACCCCAACCCCTCCCCTGAAGGGGAGG
>JBGTUD010000118.1:0-8327 GCA_041939405.1 Sphingopyxis sp.
GAAGCGCCGAGCCATGGGCTGCCGGCGCTGATCTATGATCATCGCTGCGCCGGGTCGGCGGCCTATATCGCGCTCGCGCGCGAGCTGATCGCCCGGCTCCCCGAAATCCGCAAGGCGGCATAAATGGCTGATAATGATAAAGAAAGTGGCGTAACGCCGATTCGAAAACGCCCATCGGGGCTCGGCCGCGGGCTGAACGCGCTGTTCGGCGACGCGGCGGTCGAGGCGCCGGTGCTCGCGGCGCCGGGCGGCGCGGCGCGCGCGGCGCCGGTCGCGGGCGATTCGGTGCAGCATGTTCCCGTCGGCGCGATCCGCCCGCTGCCCGGCCAGCCGCGGCGCCATTTCGACGAAACGGCGATCGCCGAACTCGCCGATTCGATTGCCTTGCGCGGATTGCTCCAGCCGATCATCGTACGCCGGTCGCCCGATGGCGAGGGCTTTCAACTCGTCGCGGGTGAACGCCGCTGGCGCGCGGCGCAGCGCGCGGGGCTGCACCAGATCCCGGCGCTCGTGCGCGAGCTCGACGACGCCGCGACCTATGAGATTGCGCTGGTCGAGAATATCCAGCGCCAGGACCTCAATGCGATCGAAGAGGCGAGCGCCTATCGCCGCCTGATCGAGGATTTCGGGCATAATCAGGAAGCGCTCGCCAAGCTGGTCGGCAAGTCGCGCAGCCATGTCGCCAATTTGATGCGCCTGCTCGATCTGCCCGATGCCGTGCAGGCGCTCGTCGGCGACGGATCGCTCGCGATGGGGCATGCGCGCGCGCTGATCGGCGCCGACGATGCCGAAGCGATCGCGCGCAAGGTGGTCAAGGAAGGCCTGTCGGTGCGCGCGGTCGAGGCGCTGGTGCGCGCGGGCAAGGGCGGCGATGCGGCGCCGCGCAAGGGGCCGCTCGAATATAAGAGCATCGACGGCGCCGGCGGGCGCGACCCCGACATCGTCGCGGTTGAACGCCATCTGTCCGAACTGCTCGGCATCGGCGTCGCGATTCAATATGCGGGCGAGGGCAAGGGCGCGCTGACGCTCAAATTCGCGTCGCTCGACCAGCTCGACATGATCTGCCAGCGGCTTTCGGGCGAAGGCATCTGATTTTAGCGCCGAATCGCGCCTGATGGGGCGCAAACTGTCTCAGGCCGGGTCGAAAAGGGTTGGTGCCTGGCGGCTTCGATCCGGCCGATATTGCATCAAACATCTGTTTTATTTGTATTATTTCTGGTTCCGCGTGGCAACTCCTAACGCCGCGTTAACCATGGTTGCTGGCAAAGCCTGAACGGCTGCGCGGATAAGGATGTCGGCGAATGGGGTGGGATTTCCATTCGGATTTTTGACCATTTATCGATTCAAGGGACCAAATATATGCGCACCATCGGAATGAAGCGCGCCCTCTTGGGCGTCGCGATTGCTGCTTTCGCCATCAACGCTTCGGCGGCGCATGCCGCGACCGCATCGGGCACGGCGACCGCCAAGATCCTGCGCCAGATCACGCTCACCAATACCAGCGACCTCCAGTTCGCGACGATCATCAGCGGCGCGACCGCATCGACCGTCACGGTGTCGACCACGGGCGGGGTGACGTGCGGCGCCGGGCTGTCGTGCACCGGAACGACGACGGCGGCCAATTTCAACGTCGCGGGTACCGAGGGCGCCGTGGTGGTCGTCGGCGGCGACAGCAATGTGACGCTGAACGGCTCGCTCGGCGGCACGATGAGCTCGACGCTGACCTATTCGGCGCCGACGGTCACGCTCGGCGCCACCGGCGGCAGCTTTCAGGTCGGCGGCACGCTGAGCGTCGGCGCCAATCAGGCGGCGGGCGATTATTCGGGGACGTTCAACGTCACCGCCAACTATCAGTAAAGGACGGGGGGCCGGCGGGCCCCGCGCTCGCCGGAACGACAGGCGGCCGCCGGGTACAGACCCGGCGGCCGCTTTCTTGTGCGCGGGCGGCGCCGGGGTGGTTAGCGAAATATCAACCATGTTGGGGCAGGCAGGAGGCGACCAACCAGAGGGGGCAAGGACCAGCCAGCCCCCGACACGCCAACGATTGTGGGGATCGTATCCATGCTGCGCCTTTTCAAAGCCTTTCGCCTGCTCGCCGCGGGCACATTCGCCCTGTTGTCGGTGCCGGTGCACGCCGCGGGCGACCTGCTCGTCGCGCCGACGCGCCTCATCCTCGACGGATCGCGCGGAACCGAGGTGGTGCTCAACAACATCGGGGCCGAGCCCGCAACCTATCGCATCAGCCTGGAGATCAAGCGGATGACCGCCGCGGGCGGGCTCGAGGAAATCGCCGAAGCCGATGCGAGCGAAGCCGAAAAGGCGGCGCTCGACATGATCGCGTTCAGCCCGCGGCGCGTCACGCTGCCGCCCAACCAGCCGCAGGTGGTGCGCGTCGGGGTGCGCGTGCCCGAAGGGATGCCGCCGGGCGAGTATCGCGCGCACATGCTGTTCCGCGCGGTACCCGACGCGGCGCCGGGGGCCGCCGAAGCGGGGCCCGCGGGCAGCGGCGTGTCGATCGCGCTGACGCCGATCTATGGCATCACCATCCCGGTGATCGTGCGCGTCGGCGACCTTGGCGCCGAAGCGGCGATCGGCGCCGCGTGGGTGAGCGAGAGCGACGAGGGGCCGGCGTTCAACTTCGACCTCAAGCGCACGGGCAACCGGTCGGTCTATGGCGACATCGAAGTGACGCGGCCAGGGGTGGCCGAACCGTTGCTCGTCGCGCGCGGCATCGCGGTCTATCCCGAAGTGGCCGAGCGCCAGGTGTCGCTGCGCGTGCCGGGCGAGATCGCGGCGAAGCTCAAAGGGCCGGTGCGCATTCGCTACAGTGAGGACCGCGAGCTCGGCGGCGGCACGATCGACGAGGTCGAACGGGTGGTGAAATGACGGCGTAGGCGTCGGGGCGACGCGGGCGGCGCGATGATCCGCGCGGCGCTTTTCCGATCGATGCGCGCGGCGCTGGCGGCGCTGGCGGCGCTGGCGCTGGCGGGGGCGATGCTCTCCGCCAGCGCGCAGGCTATTGAAAAAAAGCCGTTTTCCAATTTCGCCGACGATTGGGCGCCGAACGCCGACGACAGCTGGCTGTTCGATATGCGGTCGGGGCAGTACCGGCTGGGCGACGGAGTGCGCGGTTATCAGACGCCGCAGGGGATTTGCGTCGACCTCGGCGATGTCGTGCTCGCGCTCGACCTTGCGGTGCGCGTCGACCGGAAGTTGCGCCGCGCAACCGGCTGGGTGTTCGACGAGCGCCGCAGCCTCACGATCGACCGCGACGCGGGCGCGGTGCGCGCGGGAAGCGAGGCCTTCGCGCTCGCCGCGACGACGATCCGCGACACGGCGGCGGGCTGGTGCGTCGATCTGAAGAGCCTGAACCAGTGGCTCGGCGTGCCGATTATCGCCGATATGTCGAACGCGGTGCTGCGCGTCGATACGAAGGAGAAGCTGCCGTTTCAGCTCGCCGCCGAACGCCGCGCGCGCGCCGCGTCGATCCGTCCCCAGGCCGCGTTCGACCTAGCGAGCCTGCCGCAGGCGGCGCGGCCCTATCGAGCCTGGGCAACGCCCTCGGTCGATGTCGTCGCGTCGGCGGGTGCGGTGTCGGACAAACGCGGCGGATCGCATGTCCAGGCGCGCTACGAGATTTTTGCCGCGGGCGAGCTCGCCGGGCAAAGCTTTGACGCGCGGCTGTCGTCGGACAATGACGGCGTGCCCGACAGCCTGAGGATGCGGCTCTATCGCACCGATCCCACGGGGCAGCTGCTCGGGCCGCTGAAGGCAACGCATTATGGCGCCGGCGACGTCAGCCTGCTGTCGACGGGAATCGTCGCCGCATCGGCGGCGGGGCGTGGCGCGGTCGTCACCAATCGCCCGGTCGAGCGCCCCGACGCCTTCGACCGGACGAGCTTTCGCGGCGACCTGCCTGCGGGCTGGGATGCCGAACTCTATCGCAACGGCCAGTTGCTCGCCTTTACCGCCCCGACGAGCGACGGCCGCTACGAATTTCTCGACGTGCCGCTGCAATATGGCGCCAACCGCTTCGAGATCGTGCTTTATGGGCCGCAGGGGCAGATCCGCCGCGAAATCCGGCAGCTGCAGGTCGGCATCGATTCGATCCCGCCGCAACAGACCTGGTATTGGGCGGGTTTTGCGCAGGAGGACGCCGATCTTTTCGCCTTTGGCAAGCGGCGGCAGGGGGCGTTCCGCCGCGGCTGGCGCGGGACGCTGGGGGTCGAGCGCGGGCTCGATACGCGCACGTCGATCGCCGCCTATGCGCACAGCCTGCTGATCGAGAATGTGCGGCGGAGTTATGCCGAGGTCGCGCTGCGCCGCTCGATCGGGCCGAGCTTGATCGAGGTCGGCACCGCGCGAGCCGACGACGGCGGCACCGCTGCGCGCGCGAGCTGGCTCGCGGCCTTTGACGAAACCTATATTCGCGCCGATGCGATGCGCGGCTGGGGCGGGTTTGTGTCCGATCGATTCCTGAACAATATCAACGCCATTACCTCGATCTCGCTCGACCAGTCGGTCAAACTGGGGCGGACGATGCTGCCGCTGCATTTCGACGTGCGACATGTCGAGCGCCGGTCGGGGTTCGACAGCCTGGAAGCGAGCGCGCGTGCGTCGGCCAGTTTCCGCGCGACGACCTTCACCGGCCAGCTCGACTGGAGCCGGACAAAGGCGCCCGTCGGTCCCGATCCGCCCGACAATCTGACCGCCAGCCTGCTCGCCAATGCGCGCATCGGGCGCCTTCGCGTCAGGGGAGAGGCGCGCTTTGCGCTGGCGGGCGACGGCGGCGATACGCGCATGGCGCTGATCGGCGAATGGGCGGGGAAGGGCGATGCCGAATGGCGCGCCGAGCTGGGTTACGATCGCGGGCTCGCCCGCGCTCGCGCAGGGCTTGGCTATACACGCCGTTTCGACACATTGCAGCTGAGCGGATTCGGTGAGGTCGCGAGCGACGGATCGGTCGCGGCGTCGCTGTCGCTTGCGCTCAGTTTCGGGCCGAAAAGCGGTGGCGGCTGGCGCGTCTCGGCCGAGAAGCTCGCGAGCCGCGGGCAGGTGATCGCCGATGTCTGGATGGACGAAAATGGCGACGGGGTGCGCCAGGCGGGTGAGGCGGCGCTGCCCGGCGTGCCGCTGACCGCAGGCAACGCGCATGTCGAGGCCGCGACCGACGCGGCGGGGCGGGCGATGATCGACGGGCTGGAGCCGTTTCGGCCGGTGCTGATCGGGATTGACGCGGGCAGCCTGCCCGACCCCTATGTTCAGCCCGCGCTGCCGGGGGTCGTGGTGACGCCGCGGCCGGGTGTGGCGACGCGCGTGGCGATACCCATGACTGCGGCGGGCGAGATCGAGGGCATTGTGCGCCGCGACGGCGGCAACCCGGTCGAGGGGCTGGCGCTCGAGCTGGTCGATGCCGAAGGGCGCGTGCGCGCGGCGACACGGACCGAATTCGACGGCTATTTCCTGTTCGAAGGCGTCGCTTATGGGCGCTATACGGTGCGGCCGGGCTCTGCGTCGGCGGCCGCGTTGCGGATCGATGCGGCGTTTGCGATTCCCGCCGTACCCGGCAAGGCGACCCCGCGCGTGCGGCTGGGGACGCTGATGCTGAAGCCTTTGTGGCGCGATCTCGTCGCCGATCAGGCCGCCGCGCCTGCGGGCAATAAGGCGCGCGCGCCGCCGGGGAGCGGTGGGCCTGGGGGTTGAAGGCCTGTCGGGATGGGGAACCTCAAGCCCGCCATTCCTTCGCGCTCGCCCTCCGTCCTTGCCCCTCCGTCCTTGCCATGCGGCCCTCAATCACTAAGCAGGGGGCGATGGCCGCCACCGCTCCCAAACCCGCCAACAGCAACGCCGCGATGCCTGGCGCGACGCCGATGATGGCGCAATATTGGTCGCTGAAGGACAAGGCGGGCGATTGCCTGCTCTTTTACCGCATGGGCGACTTTTTCGAGCTGTTCTTCGACGATGCCAAGGCGGCGGCGGCGACGCTCGACATCGCGCTTACCTCGCGCGGCGAACATGGCGGCGAGCCGGTACCGATGTGCGGGGTGCCGGTGCACGCCGCCGAATCCTATCTTGCGCGGCTGATCCGCGCCGGCCACCGCGTCGCGATCGCCGAACAGGTCGAAACGCCGGCAGAGGCAAAGGCGCGCGGCGGGTCGAAGGCGCTTGTCGCGCGCGACATCGTGCGGTTCGTGACCGCGGGAACGCTGACCGAGGAAAGCCTGCTCGAAGGGCGCAGCGCGAACCGGCTTGCCGCGCTGGCGCGGGTCGGGAGCGAGGGCGAGGTGGCGATCGCCGCCGCCGACATTTCGACCGGGCGCTTCGAGGTGGTCGCGATCCCCGCGCAGGCGGTCGATGCCGAGCTGGCGCGGCTTGCGCCGTCGGAGCTTTTGCTGAGCGAAAGCGCCGACGAGCTGCCGATCGCTGCGGCGCGCCAGATCGTGCGCCGCCCTTCGTCGGACTTTGCGAGCGCCGCTGCGCAGACGCGGCTCGAACGCTTTTTCGGCGTCCGGACGCTCGACGGCTTCGGCGCCTTTTCGCGCAGTGAAATCGCCGCGATGGGCGCGCTTGTTGCCTATCTCGACCATGTCGGAACGGGTTCGCCGACCTTTCTCCAGCCGCCGCTGCGCCACCGCGCGTCGGATCGCATGGCGATCGACGCCGCGACGCGCGAGAGCCTGGAACTGGTCCGGACGATGGCCGGAACGCGCGAGGGCAGTTTGCTGGGGACGATCGACCGCACGGTAACGGCGGCGGGTGCGCGCCTGCTCGCCGACGATCTCGCCAGCCCGCTCACCGACCGGGCGGCGATCCTCGACCGGCTCGACCTGGTCGACGCGCTCGCGCGCGATGCGCTGTGGCGCGGCGAACTTCGCGCGGCGCTTCGCGCACTGCCCGACGCTGCGCGCGCGCTCGGGCGCCTCGTCGCGGGGCGCGGCGGGCCGCGCGATCTTGCGCAGCTCCGCGATGCGCTGGGCGGCGCGCGGCGCCTGCGCGAACATCTTGCGCGCCGCGCCGACCTGCCGCCTTTGCTCGCCCGCCTGCTGCCGGGACTCGACGGCCATGGCGCGCTCGTCGACGAACTGACGCGCGCGCTGGTCGAATCGCCGCCGGTCGATGCGGCGCAGGGCGGCTATATCGCCGAAGGCCATGACCATGCGCTCGACGCGCTGCGCGAAACCGCGCGCGACGGGCGCAAGGCGATCGCGGCCCTGGAGGCGCAATATCGCGAGCGGACCGGCATCGCCTCTTTGAAGATCCGCCACAATGGCGTGCTCGGCTATCATGTCGAGGTGCCCGCGAAGCACGCCGACGCGCTGATGGCGCCCGAATCGGGCTTTACCCACCGGCAGACGCTTGCGGGGGTGGTGCGTTTCAACTCGTCCGATCTTCACGAAGCCGCGAGCCGCGTCACGCAGGCGGGCGTCCACGCGGTCGCCGCCGAGGCCGCGCACCTCGAGGCCTTGACCGAGGCCGCGATCCGGCGGCGCGAGGCGATCGCCGCCTCGTGCGACGTGCTCGCGCGCCTCGACGTCGCCGCGGCGCTCGCCGATCATGCGATGAGCCACAATTGGTGCCGCCCCGACCTTTCCGATACGCCGTGCCTCGACGTCACCGGCGGACGCCATCCGGTCGTCGAGGCGGCGCTCGCGAAATCGGGCGAACGCTTTGTTCCCAACGACGTCGCGCTCACCGAAACCGACCGCCTCTGGCTGGTGACGGGCCCCAACATGGGCGGTAAATCGACCTTTCTTCGCCAGAATGCGCTGATCGTCGTGCTCGCGCAGGCGGGGGCGTTCGTCCCCGCGGCGACCGCAAAGCTCGGCCTCGTCGACCGGCTGGAGACCCGCCCACCCGGCGCGACCCTCGTCGACGGGCACCGCCTGGTGCTCATCGGCTCCGATGAGGTCGGCCTGGGCGGTTCCCTGTGGGGGTCCGCCCACGGTGCCCCCGGTGGCCTGCTGCCCGAGCTGGACATGGAGATGCACGTCGACGTGGCAGACCTGGTGCGGGGTCTCGTAGTCGACGGGCTGGTAGACGGCGTCCACGATGTGTCCTCCGGCGGCCTCGGGGTGGCGCTGGCCGAGATGGCCTCCCGGTCAGGGATCGGGGTGCACGTAGCGCGGGTGTCCGACCACCGTGCTCTGTTCGGTGAGGGCCCCAGCCGTGTCGTCGTGGCGGTCGACCCCGAGCGACTCACAGAGGTGCTCGAGCGTGTCGGGCAGGCAGGCGTGTCCGCCACCCGTCTGGGGCTGGCGACCGGCGACCGCGTGGTCGTGAAGGGACTCCTGGACCTCCCCCTCGGCGATGTAGAGGCGGCCTTCAGG
>JBGTUD010000119.1:0-8292 GCA_041939405.1 Sphingopyxis sp.
GTGCTATCATCGAAGAAGAGTTATCGATACCGACAATTGTTCCTTTCGAGACTAATCTGGACGCCGAGCTGCTTGAATATGACCGGCGGCGACTGAAGGGCGTCGTGCTGGAAGAAGGCTCGCTCACGGCGCACGTCATCATCGTCGCGCGCGCAATGGGGGTGCCGGTGATCGGCCGCGTCCGCGACGTGCGCACCTCGATCCGCGAGGGCGATCTGCTGTTGCTCGATGCAGGTGCGGGCACGGTCCAGGTTCGCCCGACCCCGGCGGTACAGGAAGCGTTCGACGCCAAGCTCGAAATCTCGCAAAAGCGCCGTGCCAACCTCGCTGCGCTGCGCGATCTGCCCGCGATCACCAAGGATGGCGTGGCGATCGAGTTGATGATCAACGCGGGGCTGCGCGAAGATGTCGCTGCACTCGACCTGACCGGCGCGCGCGGCATCGGCCTGTTCCGTACCGAGTTCCAGTTCCTCGTGTCGGCGACGCTGCCCGCGCGGGAGCGGCAGCAGCGGCTCTATCGCGACGTGCTCGACGCCGCAGGCGACCGGCCGGTGATCTTTCGCACCGTCGACATCGGCAGCGACAAGGCGCTGCCCTATATGAATGTCGGTGACGGCGCGCAGGAGGAAAATCCCGCGATGGGCTGGCGCGCGCTGCGTCTCGCGCTCGAACGCGAAGGCCTTTTGAAAGTGCAGGCACGCGCACTGATGGAGGCCGCGGCGGGCCGGACGCTCAACGTCATGTTCCCGATGGTGTCCGAACCCTGGGAATATGAAGCGGCGCGCAGCCTGTTCGTCGGCCAGCGCACCTGGCTGGCCAGCCACAACAAGAAGCTTCCCGTCGCGATCCGTTATGGTGCGATGCTGGAGGTGCCGGGGCTGATCGAAACGCTCGACCTGATGCTGCCGCACCTCGACTTCCTCTCGATCGGCACCAACGATCTCACCCAGTTCCTCTTCGCGGCCGACCGCGCGCACCCGCGGCTCGCCGAACGCTACGACTGGCTGTCGCCAACGGTGATGCGCTATCTCGCCCGCGTCGTGAAGATCGTGTCGGGATCGAAAGTCCAGCTCGGCGTCTGCGGTGAAATGGGCGGGCGCCCTCTGGAGGCGATGGCGCTGCTCGGCCTCGGCATCGAACGCCTGTCGATCACGCCCGCGGGCGTGGGTCCGGTGAAGGCCATGATCCGGTCCCTGGACCTTGCCAAGCTGCGCGCCGAGATGCCGGCGATCCTGGCCCAGCCATCGTCAGACCCGCGCGGACAGTATCGCGACTGGGCGGCGCGGCATCGGGTCGATCTGGGGGATTGAGCCCAAACCTTCCGTCAAACCGCAAAATTGATCCTGCAGCCCGCAGCCCTCAGGCTGACCGCCAACGCGTCTATCTCGCGGTCGGCCTTTGGATTATCGGACTGGTGCAGACGATCGCGTATCGGTTTCAACATTGATGGCCGAACCAAGGCAATCCTTGCCCCCCCAGCGCAGAAATGACGCTGACGGTGCGGCGGAATCCTGTGACGGAGCAATCGTAGCGGACGATTCGTCAGAAAGGCGCTGTTTATGACGAGGTCAGTCGAATAGGGCGCATCGAATACACCAATCACCGCATAGTCTGCATTCAGAGCGTCAATGCGGCTGGAGACTTCGGCAAAGGGAGCATAAAAGCGATGCGCCATCCACGCCTGGAGCGGGAGTATAAGCAGCCATCCTGTAATGGTCATGCGCAGAAACAAGGATCGCCATTGGGGCCGGAGCGGAACGAGAGCTTTCCAGCCGAATAGCGCAAGCAGAATAAAGTTTCCGATTAGACCGTGCAAATAGCGGTAGCCAAAACCATGTCCCTGGTAGGGAAGGATCGCCACACGAATTGCCAGGGTGAGCACGATCCCGCCTGTCAACCCCAGCGCCAGGCGATTACGCCGCGCAGACCAAAGGCCTACAATCGCGAACGGTAGCAATAATATGTGCTGCCAAGCGATGAAACGGAATAGGTTGGCCGCCATTTTCGACCAGCGGTCTTCCATCTGCCGCATGGCAATCTGATACATGTCCGCATAAGGCACGCCCCCATCGGCGGCCGCTAGGTGAGCGGCCATCCAGTGTGGCCACAGCGTCCAGAAAGCGCCGATCAGGCAATAGCCTAGAAAATAGATTGCCGCGCGCCTCCACTCCCTTTCGAGCAAAAGCATAAAAAGGATAGGGGCGGCAAAGAGCGGATGAGCATGTGATTGGTGCAAGCCAACCGCAATGAATCCAATCAGCAGCGCCCCGACGTCTGTACGCCAGTCGCGGTGCAGAAATAGCCAAAGCCAACAAAGGTTCATCGCCAGATGTGCGGGCATGGCGTAGGCTGTCATTCCCGCGAACAATACCTGACCCGATCCCGTCAACAGGAGCAACGCCACAAGGGGCAACTCACGGTCATTCGGCCATATCCGACGCACGCACCCTATCAAGGCGACAGCAGACAAGGCAATGAAACTGGGGCCCGCCAACTCTGCTGCGCCGAGCATCTCGAACATCGCGCGAAAAGCCGCATTGAGCGGCAGGTACGACGAAACCCACGCCTGCCGATGTGTGGCGGGTTGCATGAAGGTGGTGTTCAGCGCGTCGCTATGATCCCGCCAAAATTCAGGCAGCGTGACGAACAATTGACCGGACAGGAAGATGCTGGCGTCAAAATCGGCCATCTGTTCGTCGCGGCTGAGATTATAGCCCAGCAAAATCACATGATGTCCAATCAAAGCCACCGCCGCGGCTGTCACGGAGATCGCAAGTAACATGCGGTTGGTTGCGACGAGCGGCGTGTCACGGTGTGACAACCCGGCGGTCCCGATCGCAAGCAACAGAGCCGCGGACAACAGAAGCCAGATATCCTGGTTTCGCAGATAAAATATCGTAAGATTGGGCTTTACCGGCGTGATCGCGGCTAGCGTGGCCGCAGCAAGCACAAGAAGAACAGCCCCCCAACGAACAGTTGCAAGGCCATGCCAGCCCATCCGCTTTTCTTCGATCACGATCGTCCCTACTCTTTGGGAACGTTATGTTGAATCTTGCTTAATAATCCGATAACCATCGGAAATATTCATATATTTTTAAGGAAAAACCACCTGGTCGATCAGTCTGCGGTTCCCGCACACCCCGCGATTGCATTGTACCAGTCTTCGGTACTAGTTCGTTTCAATCACCAGAAGGAGCGCCCCATGAAGGAATCGCGCGCCAGCGGCCAGTGCCATTGCGGCGCGATCCGCTATACGATGTCCACTGCGGTCGAACATCATGCGCTTTGCCACTGCACCGATTGCCGCCGTCATTCGGGCGCGCCGCTTGTCGGCTGGGGGCTGGTCGGAAACGATCAGATCGAGATCAGCGGAACGCCCAAAATCTATGCCTCGTCGGAACATGGCCGCCGCCATTTCTGCGGCGATTGCGGGACCGGGCTTTTTTATACGAACGAAACCATCTTCCCCGGCCAGATCGACGTGCAGACGGCCACGCTCGACGATCCCGACCTGATCCCGGCGCAGGCGCAGATACAGATCGCCGAACGCATCGGCTGGATGGCAAAGCTCGATGAGCTGCCCGCGTTCGAGCGTTACCCGCCTTTCGAATAGCGCGGGTCGTCGGTGTCGGCGGCAACGATCGCCGCCGCCAGCTTCGCGATGTCGAGCCGCGTTCCCGCGTCGTCATAACCCTGGCGCACGATCACCAGCGCGCGCGACGGAATAACGACGACATATTGGCCGCGATTGCCAAAGGCGCCGAATGCGTCGGCGGGAACCCCCGGCGATTTGTCGAGCAGCCAGAAACCCGCGCCATAACCGAACGCGCCATCGGGTTGCGGCCCGCTGGGCGTCGTCACGAACCGGCGCCAGTCGGCGGGCAGCAGCCGTTCCCCCTGCCAAACGCCGTCGTTCTGATAGAGGAGGCCGAGCCGCGCAAGATCGCGCGCGGTGGTCCACACCTGGCTCGACAGGATGAAGTCACCGTCCTTGTCGCGCTCGACAAAGGTGCGCGTCATGCCCAGCCGGTCGAAAAAGGCGGCGGGATCGAGGGGCGTTCCGGCCTTTGCAAGCGCGGCCTTCAGCGAGATCACCGCGAGCAGCGTATCGTTGTTGGCGTAGCGATAGCGCGTTCCCGGCGGATGGAGCAGCGGCCAGTGCACCGTCCACTGGCGGACCGACGCGCCGCCCATATAAATGGCGTCGGTGCGGTTGCCCGCACTGTCGCTGGTGAGCCCGCTCGCCATGCGCAGCAATTGCTCGGTCGTGATCGCGGCGCGCGGATCGCCCGGCGCCTGCCAGTCGGCGATCATCGCGGGCTTTGTGACGTCAAACCGCCCTTGCGCGACCGCGTGCCCGATCAGCGTCGCGGCCATCGACTTCGCGACGGAAAAGGTGCGCTGCGCGGTGTGGGCGTTATGACCGCCCCAATAGCGTTCGAGCGCGATCCGCCCGTTCTTGACGATCAGCAGCGAACTGGTGCGTCCCCCGAACCGATCCATATCCCTTGTGGCCAGAGCGAACCCCGATCGCTCCTGGAGCCCTGGCCAGCTCGCCATCCTGTCGCCCATGGGCCAGAGCTCGGCGTCGAGGTTCGGCCGCGGTGCCTGCGCCGCGCCTGCCTCACCCGGCTGCGCCCCGATCGGCAGCGTGACGCAACCGTCACGGCCGGTCCAGACCGCGACGCGCGGCGGCATGTCGTCGCGATATGGGACGCTGACCCGCTTCGCCCTATCGTCGATATCGGCGCTCAAAGCGCGGACATCGTCCTCGATCTCGGGATAGATCCCTGTGAGTTCGTCGCGCTCGATCGCGTCGAGCGGCTTGCCCGCGCCGTTCCATAGGGAGGAACAGACGAACGCGGCACGATAACCCGCGGCCCAGGCGCGATGAAGCTCGGCTTGGGGCGTCGGGGCCTGTGCGGCGGATGGCGCCGCGAGGATGACGAACAGGGCAGCGGCGATCCGCAGCATGTCAGGGCCGATCGCCGAACGCCTGCCGCTGCGCCTTTTTTGCCCGATCCCACCAGGCGCGGCGGAGGACATCGGCGACGCGTTCGGGATCGTGCGACCCGAAGCGGATGAGGATCGCGTGCCAAGCTTCATAATGGGCCGTCTGCCAGAAGGTGTCGGGATCGGTTTCAAGCAGCATTTCCTTTTCATGCGGTTTGCACATCGCCGCAAAGCTGCCGGGCTCGCGCCCCGGCGATGCGAGCGCCTTGCCGTTGATCTTGGGACATGGGGTTCCGTAAAAGGGCATCATTTCGACATCGGGCAAGGCGCACGCAAAGGCGACCACATCGTCCCAGCTGTCGAATCTCGGCACCATTGGCGGCTCTGTTCGGTCTTCCATGGTCGCGGCGCCGACTTCCGTGTCGCGCCCCGCCGACTGAATGGGCTGGATGTGGAGGCGCGTCAACGTCGGGGGGCATCAGTCCCTTGCGCGGCGCCGTTCGTCCCACCACGCCATGCGCTCCCCGATCCGCTTTTCAAAGCCGCGATCGACGGGGCGGTAATAGTCGCCCGGCGACATGCCGTCGGGCCAATAATTGTCACCCGAAAAGCCGTCGGGGGCGTCGTGATCATAGCTGTAGCCCGCGCCATATCCCAGATCCTTCATCAGTTTCGTCGGCGCGTTCAGGATATTTGCGGGCGGCGCAAGGCTGCCCGTCTCGCGCGCCGCGGACCACGCCGCCTTTTGCGCGGCATAGGCGGCGTTCGATTTGGGCGCGGTGGCAAGGTAGAGACAGGCCTGGACGATCGCGAGTTCACCTTCGGGCGAGCCGAGAAATTGAAAGGCATCCTTGGCCGCCAGACATTGCACCAGCGCCTGCGGGTCCGCGAGCCCGATGTCCTCGCTGGCGAAGCGCGTGAGGCGGCGAAGCACGTAGAGCGGCTCCTCCCCCGCGACGAGCATCCGCGCCATCCAATAGAGCGCCGCCTGCGGATCGGAGCCGCGGAGCGCCTTGTGCAGCGCGGAAATGAGGTTGTAGTGGCCGTCGCGATCCTTGTCATAGACCGGCATCCGGCGGTGGAGAAATTGCGCCAGCTCCGCGGGATCGAGCGGCTTTTCGATGGCGACCGAGAAAAGCGTTTCGACCTGGTTGAGCAGGAAGCGTCCGTCGCCGTCGGCGCTGGCGATGAGCGCTTCGCGCGCCTCCGCGGTGACGGGCAGGTCGGCGCCCACCTCGGCCTCGGCGCGGGCGACCAGCGTGCCGAGCGCGGCATCGCCGAGCCGGTTCAGCACCAGCACCTGCGCGCGGCTGAGCAGCGCGGCGTTCAAGGCGAAGCTGGGATTTTCGGTCGTCGCGCCGACAAGCACCACCGTCCCGCGCTCGACATAGGGCAGAAAGCCGTCCTGCTGGGCGCGGTTGAAGCGGTGAATTTCATCGACGAAGAGCAAGGTCCGCTTGCCCGCTGCGGCCATTTTTTCGGCATCGGCAAAGGCCTGACGCAGATCGGCGACGCCCGAAAACACCGCCGACAACGGCGCGAAGCGCATCCCCACCGCCTCGGCCAGCAGGCGCGCGATCGTCGTCTTGCCGGTCCCGGGCGGGCCCCAGAGGATGATCGACGACAATTGACCCGCGGCGACCATGCGCCCGATGGCTCCGTCGGCGCCGGTCAGATGCTCCTGCCCGACGACGTCGCCGAGCGTGCGGGGACGCAATCGCTCGGCGAGCGGCGCGGGACCGGGCGCGCTGGGCGGCTGCGCCGCGGGCGTCGCCGCTCCGAACAAGTCGCCCGCCACCGGACGCTCAGCCCCCGTGCCGCTGTTTCTGGCGGATCAGGCGCACATAGGTGTCGGCGACCGCCTGATTGATCGCGTCCCATTGATAGGACCCGCTTTCCAGCACCGCCGCCGCGCCATGCTCGGCACGGTGCGCGGCGTCGTTGCAATAGCGCTGGAGATGGTCGGCAAAGCTCGAGATCGACCCCGGTGCGACCAGATAGCCCGTCTGACCCTGCTTGACGATACTGGCGCTGCCAGTCGCCCGCGCGGCCACGACGGGAAGCCCGCACGCCATGGCTTCCAACGTCACATTGCCGAAAGTTTCGGTGACCGAAGGGTTGAAAAAAATGTCGCACGAAGCAAGCGCGCGCGCCAGATCGACGCCGCCCTGGAAACCGACGAAATGCGCATCGGGCAGCCGCGATTCGAACCATTCGCCCGCCGGCCCCTCGCCAATCACCACGACCCGGTGCGCCACGCCGCGCCGCTGGAGCACGTCGATGGCATCGGCGAAAACATCGAGTCCCTTTTCCATCACTAACCTGCCGAGAAAGGCGATGGCGGGCATATCGTCCGGAATGCCGAGCGACCGGCGCCAGCCCATGTCGCGGCGCGCGGGGTTGAAAGTCCCCTGCTCGACCCCGCGCGTCCAGATGCCGATGTCATAATTCATCCGCTGGTCGCGGAGCACTTGTGCAAAGCTTTCGGACGGCGCGATCAGCGCATCGCAGCGGCGATAGAGTTTGCGCAGCCAGGCGACAACCAGCGGTTCGAGGAACGACAGATTGTAATAGCGGAAATAGGTTTCGAAGCGCGTGTGAACCGAACAGGCAACGGGAATCCGCCGCCGCCGCGCCCATGCCGCGGCCTGCCGCGAGACGCGGTCGGGGCTGGAGATATGAACGATATTGGGGGCAAAAGCGGTGATGTCCTCGCGCACCCTGGCCGAAAAGCTCAAGGGAATGCGATATTCGCTGCGCCCCGGAATCGCCATCGACGGCACGCTGACCAGATCGCCCGTCGGCTCGAAATCGGGATCTGCGACGGTCGGCGAATAGACGCGCACCGCCGCGCCATGCGCCAGGAGGTAACCGACGAGCCGATTGAGCGCCTTGTTCGCGCCATCGGTCGTCATGTTGTAATTGCCGCTGAACAGGGCGATGCGAAGATCGGAAACTTCCATCCCGCCTCGCCTAATCGCTCGAACCGGCAAAGGCAATTGCGTCAGAAATCCTCGCCGCGATCCGCCGGCGCTTCCAGATCGACCTCGACCGGCGGATGCAGCCGCAGATGATGGACACGGCGCTCGTCGGCGTCGGTCACCTCGATGCGCCAGCCACTGGGATGAGTCAGGATTTCGCCGACCTCCGGCACATGGCCCGCGAGCACCGCCGCGAGCCCGCCGAGCGTATCGACATCCTCCTCGACCTCCGCCAGCCGCGCGTCGACCACCTCGCCCACATCGTCGAGTTCGGCGCGCGCGTCGACTTCCCAGCAGCCGCCCTCGCCCGCGACGATCAGCGGTTCGGGCTCGTCGTCATGCTCGTCCTCGATCTCGC
>JBGTUD010000120.1:0-8214 GCA_041939405.1 Sphingopyxis sp.
CTCGTAATAATTGACGACCCGTCATCGACAAACAACGAAGGAACCAATTCGGTCATCGCGATCGCGGTGATCACCTCGCCCGACACCATTTTGGGCAGCCAGTGCTTCTTCTGCTCCTCGCTGCCATAGCGGACGATGTAATTGGTGACGATGTCCGACTGGAGCGAGAAGCCCGTGGTGACGCGGCCGTAATAGGCGCTTTCTTCGTCGACAATCGCATTATAGCCGAAATCGAGGCCGAGCCCGCCATATTCCTCCGGCACCGTGGGACAGAGGAGGCCAAGCTCGCCGGCCTTGGGCCAAAGGCTCTTGGGCACGATGCCGTCCTCGGCCCATTGCGCCTGGTTGGGGGCGACTTCCTTTTCGAGAAACTGGCGCACCGTCGCGCGGAACGCTTCATGGTCCTCATTATAGGCGGTGCGCGAGAGGCTATCGAGCGACATCTGGTTCCTTTCCCTTTTTGCGGCCGAACGGGGCCGGGGAGTCGGCCGCATCATTGGTCGCCAAGAGACCTTACGTTTACGTCCACGTCAAGTAGAAAGACGCTACGGCATGAAGTTCTCTGGCGCCGCCTCATTTTTCATCGTCATCCCGGCGAAGGGTGTTCGGAGGCACGTGACTCTGAAACACGATCTCGTCGGTGCGTCATTCCGAGAGGGCGAGATCCCGGCCTTTGCCGGGATGACGAATTGAAGGCGATGTCGCGCGCCACCCCGACGGCGCGCTCCAACCTCCCCCGAGCGCCGAATAGGTTTGCAGCCGCTGGGCAGCCCTGCGCCGCCGCGCTACGATGCGCGCATGGTCCAATTGCTCCTCGACGCCGGCGCGCTGCTCGGCGAATCGCCCGTCTGGAATGCTGCCGAAGCCCGCCTCTATTGGGTCGACATCGAGGGCCGCAAAATCCACCGCACCGATCCCGCGACGGGCAGCGACGAGGTGATGGACCTTGCAGAACAGGTGGGCTGCATCGCGCCGCGCGCCGGGGGCGGGCTCGTTGCCGCGCTCGAAAACGGCTGCGCGCTGATCGACCGCTGGGGCGCCGCGCCGCGCGCCTTTGGTCCTGCGCTACTAGGCGACAAGCCGCACCAGCGTTTCAACGACGGGCGCGTCGATGCCGCGGGGCGGCTGTGGGTCGGCAGCCTGACGAGCGACAAGCCCCGCCGCGACGCGGCGCTGTACCGGCTGGACCCCGATGGCACGCTCACCCCAATCTTTGGCGGGCTGATGACGAGCAACGGTGCGGCGTTCAGCCCCGACGGGCGGATTTTCTATCACGCGGACACACCGACGCACCGGATCGACGCCTATGACGTCGACCCCGCGACCGGCGATCTCAGCGGCAAGCGCCTGTTCCACGCCTTCGAGGAAGGATCGGGCCGCCCCGACGGTGCTGCGGTCGATGCCGAGGGATGCTATTGGTCGGCGCTGTGGGACGGGTGGCGCGTGGTCCGCCTGTCGCCCGCGGGCGAATTGCTCCAGACGGTCGAGCTGCCGGTGCAGCGCCCGACGATGATCGCGTTCGGCGGAGCCGACCTCAAAACCGCCTTCGTCACCAGTGCGGGCAAGAATCTGACCGACGAAGAGCGCAAGGCCCAGCCGCATGCGGGGGGCATCTTTACCTTCGACGTCGATGTCCCTGGCCTGATCCAGCAGGAATTCGGCGCGTAAGCCGCTTGCACACCCCTGTCATATCTGGTTAATCCACCTCCCGACATGGTTTCATCCGAAACCTTATCCACCGGGAGACTCCGAATATGCAGCGCAATGCGCCCCGCCTTGTCCGCAAGCTGCCGATCTGGCTTGCATCCACCGCGATGATCATGGGTTATAGCCAGATGAGCACTGCCATCGCCGCCGAACCGGTCGCCGCTGCGATCCCCGCGGGCCAGAACCCGCTGCTTGCACCCTGGACCGGCCCCTTTGAAGGGGTGCCGCCGTGGGACAAGCTCGACCCCGAGCTTTTCCCCGACGCCTTCCAAAAGGCGATGGCCGAAGTGAAGGCCGAGGTGCAGGCGGTGATCGACAATCCCGCCGAACCGACGTTCGAAAATACGCATGTGCCGATGATGCTCGCGGGCGACACGATGGAGCGCGTCTATGCGCTGTGGGGCGTACAGACGTCGAACAAGTCGAGCGACCGGGTCGAAGAGATCGACGCCGAATGGAGCCCCAAGCTCACCACCTTTTTCACCGAGCTGTTTCTGGAGCCCAAGCTGTTCGCGCGCTACAAGGCGGTGTACGACAAGCGCCACACGAGCGGACTCGACGCGCAGCAGATCCGCATCGTCGAGCGTAGCTATGACGAAATGGTGCGCGACGGCGCCAATCTGTCGCCCGCCGACAAGGAAAAGCTGGTCGCGATGAACGCGAAGCTCGAAGGGCTTTTTTCGGCCTTTTCGTCGAAGCTGCTCGGTGACGAGAAACTCTACACCTTCGTCACCGACAAGGCCGAACTCGACGGGCTCGATCCGGCGTTCATCGCGTCGCTTGCCGCGGCGGCGGAGGCCAATGGACACGCCGGCCACTGGGCGATCAAAAACACGCGCTCGTCGGCGCAGCCGGTGCTCCAGAATGCGACCAACCGCAAGCTGCGCGAAAAAGTGTGGCGCGCGTTCGTGAATCGCGGCGACAATGGCGACGCCAACGATACCAACGCAACGATCGCCGAAATCCTGAAGCTGCGCCAGCAGCGCGCCGAACTGCTCGGTTTCCCGACGCATGCGCATTATCGCATGGCCGACACAATGGCGAAGACGCCTGAAAATGCGATGGGCCTGATGATGAAGGTCTGGCCCGCGGCCGTCGGCCGCGTGAAGGAAGAGGTCGCCGATATGCAGGCGATCGCCGACGCCGAGGCCAAGGCTGGCAAGGGGCCCAAGATCACCATCGAGCCGTGGGATTACCGCTATTACGCCGAAAAGGTGCGCAAGGCGAAATATGATCTCGATGAAAGCGAGGTGAAACCCTATCTCCAGCTCGACAAGCTCGTCGACGGCATGTTCTGGTCGGCGGGCCGGCTTTACGATCTGGGCTTTAAGGAAAATACCGGAACGATCCCGGTGTTCGATCCCAAGGTCCGCACGTTCGAGGTCTATAACCTCAAGACGAACGAGAATGTCGGCGTCTTCTACCTCGACAATTTCGCGCGCGACGGCAAGCGGTCGGGCGCGTGGATGACAACCTATCGCAGCCAGCAGTCGCTCGGCGGCGAACGCAATGTGCTCGCGTCGAACAACAATAATTTCACCGAAGCGGCGAAGGGCGAACCGACGCTGATCAGCCTCGACGACGCGCAGACCTTGTTCCACGAATTCGGCCACGGCATCCATTACCTGCTCCAGCAGGTCAAATATCCGGCGCTCGCCGGGGTGCCGCGCGACTTCGTCGAATATCCGAGCCAGGTGAACGAAAACTGGCTGATGACCCCCGAAGTGCTGTCGAAATATGCGACGCATTACAAGACGGGCGAGCCGATCCCGCAGGCGCTGGTCGACAAAATATTGGCGTCGGACACGTTCAACCAGGGATTTTCGACGGTCGAATATCTGGCGAGCGCGATCGTCGACATGAAGCTGCATAACCGCAAGATGCCGCCCGCCGACGTCGACAAGTTCGAGCGCGAGACGCTGGCCGAAATCGGGATGCCGAAGGAAATCGTGATGCGGCACCGCCTGCCGCAGTTCGGCCATTTGTTCAGTTCGGACAGCTATTCGGCAGGCTATTATTCCTACCTCTGGTCCGAAACGATGGACGCCGACACCTGGGCGGCGTTCACCGAAGCCGGCGGGCCGTGGGACCGCAGCGTCGCCGACAGGTTCCGCACCATCCTGTTGATGACCGGCAACGAAACCGACCGCGCCGAGGCCTATCGCGCCTTCCGCGGCCGCGATCCCGACGTGAAGGCGCTGCTGAAAAAGCGCGGTTTTCCGACCGAATAGGGTCAATCAGACCGGGGAGGCAAAGGGGGTCTTTCGGCCCCCTTTGTTTGTTCGGGGGCCGTCGCTTTTATCGCTGCAACGCGCGGCGCCGCGTCTCGTCCGCTACTATGGCCTTGGAACCGGCGCCAAAAACCGGCATCGTCCCCCGCGCGGGGATCGAAGCGCGCCGTCGCGGCGTTCTGATCCCGACAGACGATAGGGAGCAGCCAATGACGATCGGTTCGCAGCACAAACAATTTGCCGCGCTGGGCGGCGCCGTTGCAGGGGCGCTGCTGCTTTCGGGGTGCGCCGGAACCGCCAAGGCGCCGGTCAGCACGCTGCCGCCGCCCGATGCCCACGCGCAGCTTTACGACGCGAGCGGCGCCGATCGCGGCCGCGCCGACATTTATCGCGATGCCAGCGGGCTGCGCATCGAACTGGTCGCGCGCGGGTTCGGACCCGGCACCTATGGCATGCACGTCCATACGACCGGCACCTGCACGCCGCCCGATTTCGCGAGCGCCGGCGGCCACTGGAACCCCACGGGCGCGCAGCACGGCCGCGACAATCCGATGGGCGCGCATCATGGCGACCTGCCCAATCTGGTCGTCGAACCCGAACAGATCGGCCGCGCGACGCTGCGCATCGTGGGGTCGCGTTTCGAGGGCGACGGCGGGCTGCTCGATGCCGATGGCGCGGCGTTCGTGATCCACGCGGGCCCCGACGATATGAAGACCGACCCCAGCGGCAACAGCGGCGGGCGCGTGGCGTGCGGGGTGATCGTGCGCGGCGGCGCCGACTGACCCCGCCGCGTCCCGATCAGGCCGGGCCGATCAGGCTGGGGCGGTCGCCGCGCGCGCGCGCTCGGCGATCGTCGCCTCGGCCGCGGGCAGCGCGCGATAGGCATAGAGCAGCAGCGCGACCGCGACCGGCGCGACGCCGATCAGCGACAATATGCCCGTGCGCAGATTGCCGACCGGCTGGCCGTTCACCACCGTCCCCGTCAGGTCCGAAATCTGCCCGACCATATAGGGGCCGAACGACAGGCCGATCAGCGTCGTGCCCAGGAAAAAGGCGGCGGTCGCGGTGCCGCGCATCTGCGGCAGCACCAGATCCTGCGTCGTCGCCGCTGCCGCGCCGAGCGCGGCGGCGCCGAACAGCCCGGCGAGGAAGTTCATCGTATAGAAAAGCACCGCGCTTTCGGTGGTGTAGCCGATCCAGATCGGGATGATCGGCGCGATCACGCCGAACAGGATCATCAAAATGCGTCCCGACGGGTTTCGGGCGCGCAGCGCATCGGCGGCGCGGCCGCCGAGGATGACGCCGATAAAGCCGCTGAGCGCGCCATTGGCGCCGAGGATCGACGCGAGTTCCTGCTTGGGCAGGCCCAGCACGACCTCGGCATAGGGCGCCGACCAGAAAGCGAGCGCATAGGCCGCCAGCGCGACGAGGCCATAGCCGAGCGTCGTACAGATGAAGGCGGGCGTACCCCAGATCAGGCGAAAGGTCGCGGGGTCGTTGGCGCGCAGTGTGCTCGCCCATGAAAAGACCGCATAATAGCCGAGCGCGACCGCCGACCATTGCGGCAAATTGCCCGTCAGTTCGATCATCCACCAGGCAAAGGCGGCGAGCGCGGCGGCGGTGCCGATATTGATCGCGAGCGCCGCCGGGCCGCGCTTCCACGCGCCCCACAGCGTCAGCGGCGGGACGATCATCGACAGATCCTTGCCGAATTCGCGAAAAGGTGTCGGCGAGCTGGCGGCGGGGGCGCCGTCCATCGCGCCGCGGATCGGTTCGCGCAGGCTCGCGACCCACAGCGCGAGCAGCAGTCCCGGAATGCCGACCGCGAGGAACGCCGCCTGCCACCCGACGAGCCCCAGCGGCCCGCCCGCGGGATAGGCGCGGTTCCAGCTTTCGACGATCACCGCGCCGATGAACAGCGACACGCCGCCGCCGAGGTAGAGCCCGGACGAATAGATGGCGAGCGCGGTCGCTTTCTGCCTTTTGGGGAAATAGTCGGAGATCAGCGAATAGGCGGTCGGGCTGGCGGTTGCCTCGCCGACGCCGACGCCCATGCGCGCGAGCGTCAGTGTCAGCCGGTCATAGGCGAAACCCGACGCCGCGGTCATCGCCGACCACAAGGTCAGCCCGATCGACAGCAGCTTTACGCGGTTCCAATTGTCGGCGAGGCGGCCGAGCGGAATGCCGAACAGCGCATAAAAGACCGCAAAGGCCGCGCCGCCAAGGAAACCCATGTCCGAATCGCTGAGCCCCAGGTCGGCCTTGATGTCGACCGCCAGGATGCTGATGATCTGCCGGTCGATGAAATTGAGGATATAGACGATGACGAGGACCGACAGCACATACCAGCTATATCCGGTGGCCTTGGGTTCGGCGGGTGCGGGCGCCCCCGCCAGGCTGTTCTCGCTCGCGGCATCGGCCATATGGTAACTCTCTCCCTGACCCTCTATCTGTTGGGCCATCGCTAGCAGAGCCGCACGATGGCGCAAGTTGAAAGTCGGTTCAACTTTGGTGTGATGGGAGTGACATGAACAAGGACGCTACGGCACCGCTGTCGATTCTTTTCCTCTGCCTCGGCAACATCTGTCGCTCGCCGCTGGCCGAGGGTGCGGCGCGCGCGGCTTTCGCGGCGGCGGGGCTCGACGTCAGGCTCGATTCGGCGGGCACTGGCGACTGGCACGTCGGCCACCCGCCCGACCGCCGCGCCCAAGCGGAGGCGCGGCGCCGCGGTATCGACATATCGGCGCTGCGCGCGCGCCAGCTGACCCGCGACGATTTCCATGATTTCGACCTGATCCTCGCCGCCGACGAAACGAACCTGCGCGACGCGCGGGCGATCCGGCCCGCCGACGCGACCGCTGAGCTCATGCTGATGCTCGACCTGTTGCCCGGGCGCGCGGGCGAGGGGGTGCGCGATCCCTATTATGGCGGCGACGAAGGCTTTGCGGCGACGTGGGAGGATGTCGCCGCGGTCGCCTCGGCGCTCGTTGCGCGCTGCTCGGCGAGCGGATAGCGCGCGACCGGATGGTAGCGCGAGCCGCCATGTCCCAACGCGCTTTCGTAGAGGGTGACATGGTCGAACGAGAAGGGGTCGCTCGCGAGATCGCCGTTCAGCGCGAGAAAGGGTGCGACCGGCCCCGACGCCCGGTTGAGGCGTGCGAGTGTGATATGCGGCTGAAACGTGCGCGTTTCCGGCGCGATCCCGACGCGGGCGAGGCATTGTTCGACCTTGCGATGCAGCGCGGCGAGCGCTTCTTCGGGGGCCATGCGGGCCCATATCATGTGCGGCCGCCCGTGCCGTTCGAACAGGCTCACCCCCGCGATTCGCGCCGCCGCCGCGGGGGCGTGGAGCGCGCCGAGCGCCGCCGCTATGTCCTCGGCGCGGTGATGGTCGACTTCGCCGATGAAGCGCAGCGTCAGGTGCAGCTGATCGTCGTCCTGCCAGCGCGCGCCCGAAATTCCGTGCATCGCGCGCAGCAAAAGCGCGCGGACGGGCTTTGGCGGGCGCAGCGCGACGAACAGGCGGTGGGTCGACATGCCGGCGAGCATAGGGGTTTCGGTGCCGGGCGGCGACCCTGCTGCTGCGCCGGCGATTATCACGGCCGTCCCGTCTGTCCGGTTTCGCTTGAATCGGAGAAGGAAAGTCCCGATATTGGGGGCACGGCCGGTATGGGCTGGCCGGTTATGGAGATGAAAAATGGCGAATTGGAACGACCCCAATATGGCGGCTTCCGGTTTTGGCGCCGGCGCGAACGCAATGGACCAGGCCGTCGATGCCGGGCTGCGGTCGTACATGCTGTCGGTTTACAATTATATGGGCTCGGGCGTGCTGCTGACCGGCATTGTCGCGATGCTGGCCTATCAGTCGGGCTTCACCGCGTCGATGATCGGCACCCCGCTGATGTGGGTGGTGATGCTGGCGCCGCTGGCGTTCGTGCTGGTGCTGAGCTTCGGCATCAACAAGCTGTCGACCCCGGCCGCGCAGGCGATCTTCTGGGTCTATGCCGCGGTGATGGGGCTGTCGATGTCGACGATCTTCATCGCCTTTACGGGCACGTCGATCGCAACGACCTTTTTCGCGACCGCCGCGGCCTTCCTGGGGCTCAGCCTCTATGGCTATACGACCAAGAAGGATCTGTCGGGTTTCGGCACCTTTTTGATCATGGGCGTCGTCGGCATCCTCGTCGCGATGCTGATCAACCTGTTCGTGCAGTCGAGCGCGCTCAGCCTGGCGATCAGCGTGATCGGCGTACTGCTCTTCGCGGGCCTCACCGCC
>JBGTUD010000121.1:0-8193 GCA_041939405.1 Sphingopyxis sp.
CCCGAATATTCGTCGATCACGATCGCAAGATGGGTGCGCTTGGCGCGCATTTCGGCGAGCAGGTCGAGCACGCCCATCGATTGCGGAACATAAAGCGGCTGGCGGAGGAGATCGAGCAGCGGTGGCGGCGGCCGCTTTTCGGCGAGCACGGCAAAGACGTCCTTGACGTGGATCATCCCGATCACTTCGTCCAGATTTTCGCGATAGACCGGCAGACGGCTGTGCCCCGCGTCGGCAAAGATGGCGAGCACCTCCTCGAACGTCGCGGTTTCGGGAATCGCGATGATCTCGCCGCGCGGCACCGCGACATCGTCGACCGTCTGTTCGCCAAAATGGAGGAGGTTGCGCAGCATCTTGCGCTCGATGGGGGACAGGTCGCCGACGATGTTGCTGCCGCGGCGATCCTCGCCCTCTTCTTCGGCCTCGTCGATGACCTCTTCGATCTGTTCGCGCAGCGACGGTTCCTTGTCGCCCCCGAACAACAGGTTTTTCAGTCCGGACAGCAGCCCGGACCTGCTACTGTCCTCTTCCGATCGGCTCGAAGATCCCTGTTCGTCGGGCATGTTTTCAGCGTGTCCCAAGTTAATCCCGTTCCGCATATGGATTGGCGATGCCCAGCGATGCAAGGGCTTTCACCTCCAGCGCCTCCATCGCGGCCGCCGCCACATCGTCCATATGGTCGTATCCGACGAGGTGGAGCGCGCCGTGGACGATCAGGTGCGTCGCATGATCGACGAGCGAAATGCCCTTTTCCTCCGCCTCACGCGCGCAGGTCTCGCGCGCGAGCACGATGTCGCCGAGCAGGATTTCACCGTCGTCGCTGTTCGCAAGGCTTTCGAGCAGGTCGGCCTGAACCTGCGGAAAGGAAAGCACATTGGTCGGCATATCCTTTCCCCGGAAATCGCGGTTCAGCGTGTGGACCTCCGCATCGTCGGTCAGCCGCACCGCAACCTCGACGAGCGGCGCCGCATCGGCGAGCGAGGCAAAAGGCGTGATCGCGAGCGCCACCGCCACGGCTTCCGCAGCGCGCGCTTCCCAGTCGAGCGCGTCGGGCCACGGCGTCGCGGAATGGGTTTCGACGCTCAGCATGGAAAATGCCCCGCGGCAAAAGGGGCAGAAAACTGCGCAACTTGACCCGCAATTCGCGTTTCGGGCGTGGCGGGGGTGTGGGCGGGATTATCCGGAATGGTCATGCCCATGCGCTACCGCCACACGGTTTGGTAGGACAGCGTTTTTTCGCGTTCCGCCGATGTCCGCATGGGGGGAGCGGACCTTCCCGGTCCCGTCATCCCCTGCCTCGTCATCCCGGCGCAGGCCGGGATCTCGCCGGTGCGATAAAACAACAGGGTGAGATCCCGGCCTTCGCCGGGATGACCGCGAAAAGAATAGCGGCTCCGGCCCAAACCGGCCAATCGCTCAATGCATATGCTTCAGCTTGTCGGGATTGCGCATGACATAGATTCCGATGATCCGGTCATTCTCGATTTCCAGCGCCGTCGTCTGGAACTCGCCGTCGGCTTCGCGGGTGACAAAGCCAGGCAGGCCGTTGATCATGCCGATGTGGATGAGCGTCGAGCCATATTTGCGCAGCAATACCGCTACGCTGCGATGCACCTTCATCACCAGCGCCTTGCCGATGATCGGGACCGCGGCGGCGGGGCGTTTACCGCCGCCGTCGGCCCACATGCCGACATCGGCGGCGAGCATCGCGCCGAGCGTCTCCATATCGCCGCTGCGCGACGCCTCGAAAAAGGCGTGCGCGATCGCCAGCCCGCGCTCTTTTTCCAGCTTGTAGCGCGGCCGGGCGTCGCGGACGTGCGCGCGGGCGCGCGCGGCGAGCTGGCGTGTTGCAGCAGGATCGCGCCCGATCGTCCCTGCCACTTCGTCGAACCCGACGCCGAACACGTCGTGGAGGAGGAAGGCGGCGCGCTCCAAGGGGGAGAGCCGTTCGAGCGCAAGCATCAACGGAAGGGTGATGTCGTCCGCTTCCTCCTCCTCGACCATCGGGTCGGGAAGCCAGGGGCCGATATAGGTTTCGCGCTGCCTGCGCGCCGATTTGAGCTGATCGAGGCACAGCCGCGTCACGGTACGGCGAAGAAAGGCCGCAGGCTCGCGCACCGCATCACGATCGGTGCCGAGCCAGCGGAGGAAGGCATCCTGCACGACATCCTCGGCATCGGCGACCGACCCCAGCATCCGATATGCGACGCGCGTGAGCATCGGACGCAGCGGATCGAACAGACCCGCCGCGTCCGCCGCATCCGTGGGCCCCCTCGCCGCCATCAGGCCGCCTGGGTCGCCGGCGTTTCGTACCACAGGTCGAAACCGACCGCGATCCGGTTCCAGCCGTTGATGATGTTGATCATCAGGGTCAGATTCACCTGTTCCTCCAGCGTGAAATGCGCTTCGAGCGCCTCTTTCGCGGCCTTTTGTGTGTGGCCTTGCGACAAGGTGGTCAAGGCGTCGGTCCACGCAAGCGCGGCGCGTTCGCGGTCGGTGTAGACGGGCGCTTCGTGCCAGGCGGCGAGCAGGTAGATGCGCTGTTCGCTTTCGCCTAGCGACCGTGCGTCGGCGGTGTGCATGTTGATGCAATTGGCGCAGCCGTTGAGGATCGACGCGCGGATCTTGACGAGTTCGATCAGGCTTTTTTCCAGCCCCTTCTCGATTTCGAGCGAAGCGCCCATCCATTGTTTCATCAGGTGCGGCGCGGCGGCGAAGGGGTCGATCGGTTTGGTCATCTCATGGGCTCCTGCAAGGGGGTTGCTGCAAAGGGGTTGCCAGGACATGACGAGACAGCATGGCAGGCTGTGACATGGCGCGCCGAAAAAGTTTCGCGCGCATCGTCAAATCGGTTAGTTTCGGCGCCCCACCATGATGAGAGGGGCGTGTCATGAAGTTTCTCGGTAGATATGGCGAACAGGCTTATGCGTTGCTGCGGATCGTGTCGGGGCTCCTGTTCCTCGCGCACGGCGTCCAGAAATTCTTCAATTTTCCGGTCGCCTTTCCCTATCCGCTGAACCCGATGCTCTATGCCGCAGGAACGATCGAGATCGTCGCCGGCGCGCTGATCGTCATCGGGCTGTTCACGCGCCCCGCGGCCTTCATCGCGAGCGGCATGTCGGCGGTCGGCTATTGGGTCGCACACGGCAGCCAGGGCCTTTATCCGATCGCCAATGGCGGCGAAACGATCGCGCTTTACTGCTTCATCTTTCTGTACATCGCGACGCGCGGTGCCGGAATATGGAGCGCCGACGGGGCCAGCAAATAGCGAGCGCCGGGCCCGCCGGCGAGCGGCTGCCGACCCGTTATTCCGTAGTCATCCCGGCGACCGCCGGGATGACGGATCAGTTGATGGTCGCGCCGCCGCCTTTGCGGAAATAGGGCCGGAAAAACATGTAGAGGCCCGAGAATATCAACAGAAAAAGCGGCGGCAGCGGCAGATAATAGGCCCACTCGGCCGGTTGCTGCCCCACGCCGAGCATCGCGAAGATCGCGATGACGATCGCGGTGAAGAGAATCGACACCCAGCGGTGAAACTGCCGGACCCAAAGACTCCAGTTCATAATAGTCTCCCTGCTTGATCAATCGAGCGTAGCGACGACCTTTTCCAGATTTTCGAGGTGGATCTTCCAGCCGACCTTGGCGCCGCCGAAGGCCTGCTTCTGGTCGGGGCGGAAACCGACCTGTTCCATACGAAGCAACGTCCCGGCCGCGGTGGGTTCGAGCGTGAAGGTAATGGTGCTGTCGAGCCGGTACGCCGGATCGTCATGTGCATGATTCCAGCTATAAGAGAGGCTCCGCCCCGGATCGACGTCCAGAATTTCGCAATCGACATGGCCCCAGTCGCCGCTGAGCTGGAAACGATGGCCGAGGTCGAGCGCGAAATCATTCTTCATCAGCCATTCCTCGATCAAATGCTGCGTCGTCAGCGCGCGCCAGATTTTTTCGGGCGGATGCGGAATTTCGCGCTCCACGGTCACGCGGCGCACATCGGTGTCGGTCATTGATCCATCCTTTTCAGCAAATCTTCGAGGTCGTCGAACCGCGCTTCCCAGAAGCGGTTCATGCGCCCGGTCCAGTCGACCAGCGGCGCGAGCGCGCGCTGCTGCGCACGGTAATGCGTCTGACGGCCTTCGTGCCGATCGCGCACCAGCCCCGCCTGCTTGAGCACGCCGAGATGTTTCGAAACCGCGGGCTGCGAAATGCCGGCGCCTGCGGTGAGGGCACCGACCGTCGCCTCGCCTTCCAGGCAAAGCCGTTCGAACAAGGCGCGGCGCGTCGGGTCGGCGAGCGCCTTGAACAATATGTCGGTGGACGACTCCATTTAATCCATAACTCCTCAGTTATGGATAACTCATAACCATCCAGTTATGAATGTCAAGCGATGGCGAACCTCCGCATACCGCGCAGCGCGGTCATGCTGTGCGTCGCTTTCAGCAGAGGCGAATGCGCGCGGATCGTTTCGACGCTGTGCCAGTTCGCGGTCACGCGCTCGCGCGTCAACTGTACGGTCACATAGCCGCGATCTTCGGTATTCGCCCATTTGAGCTGAGGCGACGAACGGCGCAGCGCGGCGACGCGCACCGCGTTGCCGACGCCCCGGATATGGCTTTCCAATCCCGGCGAGGTGACGCTGTGTCCCGCGATCTCGATGCCCGCCGCGCGGCCGTCTTCTTCGAGATCGAATGCCCAGGCGTTGTGCGTGTCGCCGGTCAGCGTGACAAGATCGGCGTCGGCGCGCTGGGCCGCGGCAAGCAGGCGCGAACGCGCCGCAGGATAGCCGTCCCACGCATCGAGGTTGAGCGGCAGTCCCGCCTTCGCCGCCAGCTGCCCCGTTTCCACGCGGCGGCGGACATAGTCGGGCTGGTCGCCCGCGAACCAGTCGCGGGTTTCGGGCGGGGTGAAAACGCTGCCCATCACCACCTGCTGCGCGCAGACCTGCCAGCGCGTTCCGGCGCTGGTCGAGCGCGCGAAGCCGTCGAACAGCCATTTTTCCTGCTCGGCGCCGAGCATCTGGCGCGCGGGATCGCGATAATCGGTTTCGGCAAAGGCCTTGAGCTGCGCCGCCGGATCGCCGGCACCAGCAATGATCTCGCCGATCTCGAACTGCCGGTCGCGGCCGGTGACGCGCGTTTCGGGGAGGAAAATCGTCGCGAGGTCGCCGACCTGATAGGCGCGCCAGCGCGTGTCGGCGACCGGCATCCATTCGCGGTAAGCGCGTTCGGCCGCGGCCACGCGGACGGCCCAGTCGCCCTCGCCCGCATTGTGGTTCTGGGCCCCGCCCTTCCACGCATCGTTGGTGAATTCATGGTCGTCCCATTGGGCAATCATGGGGAAAAGCGCGTGCAGCCGCTGAAGGTCGGGATCGGCGCGATAGGAAGCGTAGCGCAGGCGATAGTCGGCAAGGCTGACCATCTCGTGCGTCGGCTGGATGTCGCGGCCGGGCAGCGCCTGCTCCGCCGAGGGATAGTTGCCGACCGGATATTCATAGAGATAGTCGCCCGCATGGACGACAAGGTCGATGTCCTGCCGCGCCGCGGCATGGGCATAGGCGTTGAACCAGCCGAAGGGCAGGTTCGAGCATGAAAAGAGAGCCAGGGTAAAGGCGCTCGTCGGCCCGGCGGGAAGCGTTCGCGTGCGTCCCGTGATCGACTTCGTCCCGTCGGGCGCGATGAAGCGGTAATAGTACCAGCGCCCTGGATCGAGCCCGCCCACCGCGATTTTCGCGATATGATCGCGCTCGCCCATCGCCGTCACGCTGCCACCCCCGGCGATGCGAGCAAAATCGGCGCTTTCGGAAAGTTCGGCGATGAGGCGGGTGTCGTTGGCGGCGGCGTAGCGTGTCCAGAGCAGCACCGAATGCGCCCCCGGTTCGCCGCTCGCGACGCCGTGGGTGAAGCCTTGCGCCATCGCCGCCCGCGCCGCGCCGGGCAGCGCCAGCGCCGCCAGCCCGGCGGTGCCGAGCTGGATCAACAGGCGCCGGTCGATCTCTCCCCATGCCGCGTGCATCGCAATCCTCCTTCATGCCGGGAATGCCCCCGCGCGGATATGTGCGCGCCGATTGTTACAGCTTTTGCTATCCGCTGACCCCAAGTGCGAGCAGCAACAGCATGAACCAGATCACGGCGAACAGGCTGAAAAAGAGCAGCAGGTTGGCGCGGAGGAAGGCGCCGAAACGCGACGAGCGATAGGCGCCGCGAAGCTGGCGATACATATGGAAAGGCACATAGAGCATCGCGAAAAAGATCGCGGCCTCCCCGAAAATCGTCAGGTTCAACAGCCGCACAACGACGAACAGCAGCAGCATGAACGAGATCGAATAGGTGACGAAAACGAAATGATCGTAGGTGTGGAAGCGGCGGCTGAAGGGGTAGAGCAGCCACATGAAAGGCAGCGACAGCGGAATCAGCGCCCAGGCGAATTTATAGGCGTTCGCCTGAAGCTTGTAGAGCACGAGCGCGGGGTTCGCGAACGCTTTTTTAAGGCCCTCGTCGATGATCGGGATGCCGGTGTCGACCTTGTTGCGCGAGATGAAATCGGCACTCGTTGCAACCTGGTCGCGCGGATCGTCAAGCACGGGCGGGCCCGCGGCGCGATCGGCGGCGCGTTCGTCGCGGCTGCGCGCGCGCGCCACGCCCAGATAGGCGGCGCTCTGTTGGAGCACCGCGCGTTCGGATTCGAGCGCGCGGCGCCGGTCGTCCGCAAGCCCGAATTTCGCAAGCGCGGCGTCGATCCGGTCGACTTCCATCTGGATGCTGTCCTTGATCGCGGTGGTGCGCGTCTGTTCATCGGCCGCCTTGCTCAGCGCCGACCCGAAATCGCCGCCGCTGCCGATCATCGCGAGCACGGCATAGGTCAGGAAGACCGCGAACAGGAACAGCGCGAGCGGCGAAATGAAGCGCGCGCGCTCGCCATGGATATAGCGGCGCGTGAGGTCGCCCGGCCGCCATGCAAGCAACGGCAGCGTGTTCCAGATCTTGCCTTCGAAATGAAAGATTGCGTGGACCAGATCATGGCCGATCGCGCCGAAGCTGCGGTGCACATCGGCGCGCTGCCCGCAATGGTGGCAATGCGATCCCGCCAGGGTCGTTCCGCAGTTGAGACAGCGCGTCGGCGCCGCGCGGCCCATCGCCTCGCCATGGCGCGGTTCGACCGCGCGCGCCGCAAGACCCGCCGTCACGGCGTTTCCGATACCGTCGATATCCCCTGTCATGGCGCCCTGCCTAAAGCTGTGAGCGGCGCGGCGCAACGGGGCTTTCGGCAGGCACGCGAAACATGATAGGGCCGCGCCATGAACACCGAAACGCTCTCCGCCCCGCCGCTGCCCGGCGACGTCGCCGCGCTGATCGCCGACATGGGTACGCGCGCGCGCGCCGCCGCAAAACGGCTGGCGCTGACCCCGACCGCCGACAAGGCCGCCGCGCTGAAGGCGGCAGCAGGGTCGATCCGCGCGGAGGCGGCGGCGATTCTGGCAGCGAATGCCAAGGATATGGCGGCCGGGCAAACCAACGGCCTGTCGGGCGCGATGCTCGACCGGCTGCGGCTCGACGAGGGCCGTCTTTCGGGAATCGCCGACGCGATCGAGGCGGTCGCCGCGCTGCCCGACCCGGTGGGAAGCGCCATCGACCACATCACCCGCCCCAACGGGCTGGCGCTCAGCCGCATTCGCGTGCCGCTCGGCGTCGTCGGCATCATCTATGAAAGCCGCCCCAATGTCACCGCCGATGCCGCCGCGCTGGGGCTGATGTCGGGCAACGCCGTGATTCTGCGCGGCGGCAGCGAGGCCGCCCAGTCGAACCGCGCGATCCACGCGGCCTTTGCTGCCGGGCTGGTCGATGCGGGCCTGCCCGCCGACGCGGTGCAGCTCGTCCCCACGCAGGATCGTTCGGCGGTCGGCGCGATGCTGCGCGCGCAGGGCGTCATCGACATCATTATTCCGCGCGGCGGCAAGGGACTCGTCGCGCGCGTGCAGGACGAGGCGCGCGTGCCTGTGCTCGCGCACCTTGACGGGATCAACCATCTTTACATCGACCGCGCTGCCGATCCGGCGAAAGCGGTCGAACTTGCGGTCAACGCCAAGATGCGCCGCAGCCGACGCTTCAGGCCGCGCGCCCCCTCCGTCAGCGCTGCGCGCTGCCATCTCCCCACAAGTGGGGAGGATTTGAAGAGAATAAACCGTTACCGCTCGCGCCT
>JBGTUD010000122.1:0-8131 GCA_041939405.1 Sphingopyxis sp.
GTCGGCCGGGACAACCGCGAATGCCCCGTGCTGGTCGCGCGCGTGTCGCGGCAGGCCGTGCAGCAGATCGGCGGAACGCGCCTTGGCGCGTCGCTCATCGTGACGTTAGGTAGCTCGCCCGGCGAAACGCCGGTGGTCGAAATCGACCGTGTCGGCCAATGGTTTGGGCTGACCCCGGCCGAAGCCCGGCTTGCCGTCGCACTCGGCGCGGGCGCCACCATCCAGGATTATGCCGCACAGCGCGCCGTCAGCGTGAACGCCGCGCGATTTTTGCTCAAGGGCATATTCCGCAAGACCGGTGCCAACAGCCAGGCTCAGTTCGTCGCCATGCTGGCAACGCTTCCCGCCACACCGACCAGCTAAACCGCCCAGGCTGCGCGATCGCGCTTGCGCCGCTTTCCGTTTACGTTAAGGTCAGTTTCAAACCGCAACCGGAGACTGATTCATGGCCCTTCCCCCGATTTTCGACCGTCTGCGTCTGCCCGTCATCGGATCGCCGCTGTTCATCGTATCGGGCCCCGATCTGGTCATCGCGCAGTGCAAGGCCGGGATCGTCGGCAGCTTTCCCGCGTTGAACGCGCGTCCGCAGTCGCTGCTCGACGAATGGCTGCACCGGATCACCGAAGAACTCGCGGCGTGGGACCGTGACAATCCCGACCGCCTTTCGGCGCCCTACGCCGTCAACCAGATCGTGCACAAATCGAACGATCGGCTGGAAGCGGACATTGCGACCTGCGCCAAATGGAAAGTGCCGATCACCATCACCTCGCTGGGCGCGCGCGAGGAACTGAACCAGGCGGTGCATGGCTGGGGCGGGATCACGCTGCACGACGTCATCGACGACAGCTTCGCGCGCAAGGCGGTCGAAAAGGGAGCCGACGGCCTGATCCCGGTCGCCGCCGGCGCGGGCGGTCACGCGGGGCGGCAATCGCCCTTTGCGCTGGTTCAGGAAATCCGCGAATGGTTCGATGGCCCCGTCGCGCTGTCGGGGGCGATCGGGCACGGCCGATCGATCCTCGCCGCGCAAGCGTGCGGCGCCGATCTCGCCTATATCGGCAGCGCGTTCATCGCGACCGCGGAAGCCAATGCCGAAGATGGGTATAAGAATGGCATCGTCGAAGGGCGGGCCGCCGACATCGTTTATTCCAACCTTTTTACCGGCGTCCATGGCAATTACCTTCGCGGTTCGATCGTCGCGGCGGGCATGGACCCCGACAATCTTCCCGAAGGCGACCTCAAGACGATGAACTTCGGATCGGGCGGCAACACCAAGGCAAAGGCGTGGAAAGACATTTGGGGGTCGGGTCAGGGCATCGGCGCCGTCTCCGCCGTGCGTCCCGTCGCCGATTTCGTCGGCGAACTTGAGGCGCAATATCTGGCCGCCCGCCGCGAGCTGGAGGCGAAGGTCCGGCTTTAGCCTGGCGCGCCCGCGAATTGCCGCGCAAAGGCGGCGGCCGCGCCGAACAGGCCGGGCTGCGGGTGCGTGATCAGCTTGACCGGGATCGCCGACATAAAGCCTTCGAACCGCCCCTTTTCGATAAAGCGTTCGGGAAAGCCCGATCGGACGAGGCTGTCGCGGATGCGAAGGCCTAAACCGCCCGCGATGACCACCCCGCTTGCCCCCTGCGCCAGCGCCAGATCGCCCGCGACGCTGCCAAGCGACAGGCAAAAGCGATCGACCGCCGCCGCGGCAAGGCTGTCCTCGCCGCCTAGCGCCGCGGTCCAGATCGCCTTGTCGTCGAGGGGGGGCACCGCGCGCCCTTCGAGCATCGCCAGCGTTTCATAAATATCGACGATGCCCGGCCCCGACACGATCCGTTCGACCGAGACGCGGCGGTGGCGCTTTCGCAGCCGCGCGAGGATCGCGTCCTCGATGCTGTCGAGCGGGGCGAAGTCGATATGCCCCCCTTCGGTCGCCTGGACGCGGTATCCATGGCCGTCGCGCCAGACATGCGCGACGCCAAGGCCGGTGCCGGGGCCGATGATGCTGATCGTTCCTGTGGCGGGAAGCGGCTCATCAGGGCCGGTCAGTCTCTCGAAATAGCTCTCGTCCGCCTGCGCTACCGCATGGCCCACCGCTTCGAAATCATTGACGAGGACATGGCGGTCGACATTCAATTTCTCGCCGATCAGCGCGGGGCGGATGATCCACGGGTTGTTGGTGAACCGAATGATCTCGCCGCGTGTCGGCCCGGCAATGGCGATCGCCACCGCGCGCGGAACGGTCCCGCCCTGCTGGCGCTCGAAATCCTGCCAAGCGGTCTGGAAGCTCGCATGATCGCTGGTGTGCAGCGTCGTCGCCTCGCCCAGAGCGCGAACGCGCCCGCCCCCGACTTCGGCAATGGCAAATCGGGCGTGCGTACCGCCGATGTCGACCGTGACGATCTGTTCGCTCATGGCTCTCCCCAGGCGGCTTTCGGTCGCCGTTCCCCGCCGCGCATGTCCGATGACCGGAGGCGATGCAACACGGCATAGCTATGCGTGTAACCGGCGCATTTCCACCCTCGGCATTTTTTTCCAAGGCTCACGATCCCGCTCTCCGTCTTGTGATTGATGCCGGGATGCCTCCCGGCCCCATTGCACGAGGAACCCGATGCGCAAGACTTTGCTGGCCTCCACCTGCCTGGCCACCCTTATTTCGGCCGCCGCCCATGCCGAAACGACGATCACCACGGCCACGACGGCGCCCGTGCGGACATCGACGATCAAGTCCGGGACGCCCGACGACATCAAGATCACCTCCGCCGGCTCGATCAAACCCACCGTCGCCGGTCCCGCGGTCACGATCGACAGCAATCACAAGGTCGTCAACGAGGGCACGATCGAGTTCAGCAATGTCGATGGCGCAACGGGCATATTGGCAGGCGCGGGCACGAGCGGCGGGATCACCAACAGCGCGTCGGGCAAGATCACGATCGGCGAAACCTATGCCGGCACCGACATCGACAATGATGGCGACATCGACGGCCCCTATGCGATCGGCAGCAATCGGGTCGGCATCGCCACCGCGGGTGCCTTTACCGGCAATATCGTCAATTCGGGGACGATCGCGATCGAAGGCAATGATTCAGCAGGCATCCGCCTCGGCGGTCCGCTGACCGGCAATTTCACCAACGACGGCACCATCACCGTGCTCGGCGACCGTGCGCTCGGCGTCGGCCTCCAGAATGTCACGGGCAATGTCAGGCTCGCCGGCACGATCACCGCGACCGGCGCCGATGCGATCGGCGCGCGGCTGAGCGGCGACATCACCGGCGCGCTCGTCGTGCAGGGCAATCTGACCGCCACGGGCTATCGCACCACGACACCCCCCGCCGATCCGTCGAAGCTCGACGCCGACGACCTGCTGATCGGCGGCCCGGCGCTGTCGATCGAAGGCGATGTAACGGGCGGCATCATCCTTGCCGTCCCGCCCAAGGATTCGAACCCGACCGACAAGGATGAGGACAAGGACGGCATCGACGACGACAAGGAAGGATCGGCGGTCGTGCGCTCCTTTGGTTCGGCGGCGGCGATCCGTATCGGTTCGGCCAGCGAAGCGGTGGCGATCGGGCCCGTGGCCGGAACCGGAACCGGCCTCGGCTTTATCATCGACGGTTCGGTGCTCGGCAACGGGCTGCATGCGGGCAAGGACGGCAACGGCATCCAGATCGGCGGGCTCGGCGGCGCCGTGACGATCGCGGGCGGCGTCGGCATCGGTGCGACCGGCAGCGTCGCAGCCCAGTCGAAGGACGCTGCCGCAACGGCGATCCGTTTCGGCAGCGGCGCGTCGACGCCCGAGCTTCGCAATGCGGGCAAGGTCGAAGCGACGACCGGCGGCAACGCGTCGGGCGCGATCGCGACCGCGGTGATCGTCGAGGCGGGCGCCGATGTGGCGCTGATCCGCAACAGCGGGACGATCGCTGCCAAAACCGGCGGCGACAATGGAACCGCCCGCGCGATCGTCGACCTATCGGGCAATGTCGATATGGTCGAAAATAGCGGAACGATCAGCGCGACCGGCGCCGCCGCGGCGTCGGATCGCAATATCGCGATCGACCTTTCGGCGAACAGCGGTGGGGCAACGGTCAAGCAAACCGCAGTGGCCGCCGGAATCGCCGCGCCCAGCATCACCGGCGACGTCCGCTTCGGCGGCGGCAACGATGTGTTCGATATCGCCGACGGCTCGGTGAAGGGCGACACCTTCTTCGGTGCAGGGGACAACCGGCTCGCGTTGTCGGGCGACGCGACCTATGCCGGCGACGTCCGCTTTGGCGCAGGCAGCGACACGATGACCCTCGCCGGAACCGCCAAGTTCAACGGCCTCGCCGACTTCGGCGGCGGGAGCGATACGCTGACGATCGGCGGCACCTCAGCCTTTTCGGGCACGCTTGCCAATTCGTCGGGGCTCGCCGTGTCGGTGAGCGGCGGGACCTTCGATGTCCGCGGCGCCGCGAGCATCGCTTCGCTCGCCGTCACCGACAAGGGCGTGCTCGGCGTCATGCTCGATACGGGCAGCACCGGCACCGCGCTTCAGGTCACGGGCACGGCAAGCTTTGCGGCGGATTCGAAGCTGGCGCTGCAGCTGTCGAGCATCGAAGAGGCCGAGGGTCAGCATGTGGTGCTCACCGCTGGCACGCTCACCGGCGCGAATAATCTCACCGCATCGCAGACGTTGCTGCCCTTCCTTTACAAGGGCACGCTGAGTTCGACCGCGACGCAGCTGATCGTCGATGTGGCGCGCAAGAGCACGAGCGAGCTCGGCCTCAACCGGTCGGAAAGCGGCGCTTTCGACGCCGTGATCGATGCGGTTGTAGCGGACGAGAAGATCGAGGACGTGTTCCTCGGCATCACCGATGGCGACCAGTTCCGCAGCCAGCTTCAACAGATGCTGCCGGAACATGAAGGCGGGGTCTTTGAAACCGTGACCACGGGTTCGCGCGCGCTGGCACGCCACCTCCTCGATCCCAACGCCCCCTATCAGGACGAAGGCAAATGGGGTTACTGGGTCAACCAGGCCGTCTGGGGCACCTCGAAAAGCATCGGCAACACCGCGAGCTATGACGTCAGCGGCTGGGGCATTTCGCTCGGCGCGGAGATCGAGAGCGACGTCGGCAATTTCGGCGGCTCGGTCGCCTTCCTCAGCGGCAAGGACAGCAATGGCAGCAACGCCAACCAGGTGAGCACCAGCCAGTTCGAAGGCGCGCTGCACTGGCGCCTGCGCTCCGACGGTTTCATGGCGAACGCCCGCGTGTCGGGCGCCCCGGTGAAGCTGAAAGGCACGCGCGTCTTCCGCGCCGAAGCGGGCGCCGAGGACATCGAAAAGACGATGAAGGGCAAATGGGACGCAACCTTGTGGTCGGCGTCGGGCTCGGTCGCTTACGACACGCGCCTCGGCGGACTGACGCTGCGTCCGATGGTCGCGGTCGATTATTACAAGCTTCAGGAAGATGGCTATCAGGAGAGCGGCGGCGGCGATGCGCTCGACCTCACCGTACGGGACCGCGACAGCGACGAGCTGGCGGTCACGGGCACGGTGACGCTGGGCTTCGAATTTGGCGGCGCCGACGAATATGACGGCTGGACACGCTTCGAGCTCGAAGGCGGCCGCCGTCAGATCGTCAGCGGCACGTTGGGCGCCACAACGGCCTCGTTCAAGGACGGCACGCCCTTCACCCTGGTTCCCGATGATCGCACGAGCGGCTGGGTCGGCCGCCTCCGCGGCATTGCCGGCAATTCGGCCTTTCAGGTCGCCGGCGAAGTGTCCGCGGAAGAACAGCAAAGCCATGTCGGCTGGGCGTTCCGTGCGAGCCTGCGGGTCGGTCTCTAGCCCCCCTTGACCGACCCCACCCGCAGGGGGGAAGCAGATCCCCTACCCCGCTTCCCCCCTGCCTAGGATCGAAGAAAACACGACAGATGCTTGCCACCGCACCGCCCCCACTCCCCCGTCCACAGTTGCGCGGCCGCGCATGGACGTTATATGACGGCGTGGTCAGGGGGACGTCTGCCGCGGGACGATGCGGCCTGTTCCGGAAAAAATTGGCGTTCCAAAGCAAGCAATTCATGACCGAGCCGCGCGATCGAAGCGACGCCTTTCAGGGCATTGAGGGCATATTGCTCGCCAACCGGGATCGCATCCTGCGCTTTCTGGAAGTGCGGGGCGCGGGTGACGGCGCCGAGGATCTGTTCCAAGATCTGTGGATGCGCCTCACCGAACGCGGCGTCGGTCCTGTCGCCGATCCGCTACCCTATGTCATGCGGGCCGCGAACAATCTGATGCTCGACCGCTATCGTTCGGCGCGGCAGCGCAGCCTGCGCGACAAGGCGTGGGGCGAGACCACGGAAACGCACAGCCCGTCGAGCGAGGCGGCCCTGATCTCGCGCGAGCAGCTCGCGCTTGCCGACGCGGCGATCACCGCGACCGGCGAGCGGCCCGCGCGCATCTTTCGCCGCTTTCGCGTCGACGGCGTGCATCAGCGGGAAATCGCCCGCGAAATGGGGGTCAGCCTGAGTACCGTCGAAGCCGATCTGCGCAAGGTCTATGCGGCGCTTGCTGCATTAAGGAGGCAGTTCGATGCCGGCTGAACCCAATGATGCGGCCGAAGCCCGTGCAATCGACTGGCTGGTTCGCCAGCGTGACCCGACGTTCGACGATTGGGACGGCTTTACCGACTGGCTTGGCGAGGACGCACGCCACGCCGCCATCTATGACGCGCTCGCCAGCCTCGACCGCGATCTGGACGCGCTGCCGCCGGCTCCCTCGGGGATCCGGATCGGCGAAACGCCTGCGCCCCGCCGTGTCCTGCCAAGGCGCTGGTTCGGCGGCGCTGTTGCGGCGGCGCTGGTCGGCGCGATCGGCCTGTCGGTCCCGGGCCTGTTCGGCAGCGGCGATCGCATCGAAACGGCAGCCGGCGAGCATCGCACTGTCACCCTGGCCGATGGCTCGACGATCGAGATCAACGGCGGTTCGGTGATCGAAATCGACGAGGAACGCCCCCGCTTTGCACGCCTGGCTTCCGGCGAGGCGATGTTCAACGTCGTGCACCGCGACGGCGACCCCTTTGTGGTCGAGGCCGGCGGCGCTCGAATCGTCGATCTGGGGACCGCATTCAACGTCGTTCGGCGCGACCGCGCAACATCGGTCGCGGTGTCCGAGGGTGTGGTCGTCTACAATCCCGATCGCGACAATGTGCGCCTTGCCGCGGGCAAAAGCCTTGATGCCCGCGACGGAGCCCGCCCGGTCGTCAAAGATACCGAGATCGCCAGCGTCGGCGGCTGGCGCAGCGGTCTCCTCGTCTACAGCGACGCCCCCCTGTCGCTCGTCGCCGAAGATTTGCGGCGCACGGCGGGTATCGAACTCAGCATCGCGCCCGAAGCGACGGCGGTGTCGTTCCGCGGCGCGTTGATTATCGACAAGGATCGCAGCCGCACGATCGCCGACCTCGCCGCATTGTCGGGAACCCGCGCCGAACGGCGCGGTGAAGGCTGGATATTGACGCGCTGACGATGCACCCGCGCCTTGCTCTCGCCGCGACAGCGATCCTCCTGACCGTGCCCGCCCCGGCGCTGGCAGGCGAGGAGCGCGCGTTCGACGTCGAAGGGGGCAGCCTGTCGACGGCTGTGCCGGTGATCAGCCGCCAGGGCGGCGTCAGCATCAGCGTCGCCGACGCCGCGCTCTGGAACGCGCGCGTTCGTCCGGTGCGCGGGCGTATGCCTATCGACAAGGCGATTCGCCGCCTGCTCGCCGGCACCGACGCGCGTGCCGTCCGCGTCAGCACGACGAGCTGGCGCATCGAACGCCGCCCGGCTCCGCAGCGGGCCCGCGCCGCGCCTGCGCCGTGGCAGACGCCGCAACCACGGGCACGCGAACCCGCGAACGATGTGGTCGCGGCCGCGTCGGAAACGATCATCGTCACCGCGTCGAAAACCGACCTTCCCTATTCGCATTTCGCCGGCGTCGTCACCCAATTGGATGGCGGCGATCTGGCGTTTGGGGGCGAGCGCGGGATGGATTCGATCCTGTCGCGCACCGCCACCGTCTCCTCGACCCATCTGGGTCCGGGGCGCAACAAGCTGTTCATCCGCGGCGAATACGAGCCGCCACCCCCATGAGCCTAAAGGAATGACAAAAGCGGAAACAACGTTTGTGACG
>JBGTUD010000123.1:0-8120 GCA_041939405.1 Sphingopyxis sp.
GCTGTTCACGCAGGGCATGGTGACGCACGAAACCTACAGCCGCGCGCAGGGCGCGGGTCTGCCACCGATCTTCTTCACCCCCGACGAAATCACGCGGACTGCCGATGGCGCGACGCTGGAGGCCGATGGCGCACCGGTCGACATAGGCCGCGTCATCAAAATGTCGAAGTCGAAGAAGAATGTCGTCGATCCCGACGCGATTCTCGACCAGTATGGTGCCGACGCCGCGCGCTGGTTCATGCTGTCCGACAGCCCGCCCGAACGCGACCTGCCGTGGAGCGAGGCGGGGATCGAGGGCGCATGGCGTTTCGTCCAGCGGCTGTGGCGCATCTTTGGCGATACCGGGAATGTCGGCGACGGCGGCGAGGACAAGGCGCTGGCGCGAAAGCTGCACCAGGCGATCGCCGGGGTCGCCGCCGACATCGAGGCGCTGGGCTTCAACAAGGCGGTTGCCAAGATCCACGCGCTCGCGAACGAGATCGAAAAGGCCAAGCCGTCGGCCACCCGCGCCGAGGCGTGCCGCACCCTCATTCTGCTCGTCGCGCCGATGATGCCGCACCTCGCCGAAGAGGCGTGGGCCGCGCTGCCGGAGGACCAGCGCACGACCGCGATGGTGGCCGACGCCGCCTGGCCCGCCGCCGACCCGGCGCTGCTCGTCGATGACGAGGTGACCATCGCGATCCAGATGGCGGGCAAGCTGCGCGATAAGATGACGATCGCCAAGGGGCTCGACAGGCAAGCGACCGAAGCCGCCGCGCTCGCACGCCCGCGGATCGTCGAGCTGCTCGCGGGCGCGACGCCGAAGAAGGTGATTGTCGTGCCCGACCGTTTGGTGAATATCGTTCCCTGATAACGGCCGGGAGCGGAACCTTTCGTTTCCGTTCGCGTCGAGCGAAGTCGTGACGCCCATCATTCGTGCTTGCCGTCGGGGTGTCTCGACTTCGCTCGACACGAACGGGGATAAGGGTCCATATTGTTTATGATGCGTAACCTTCTCATCTCCTCGCTCGTCGCCGCTTCGCTGATGCTCGGCGGATGCGGGCTGCGTCCGCTTTATGCCCATGGCAGCAAGGGGGCGGTGGCTGAGGTTCTGGCCGACGTCGATGTCGCGCCGATCGAAGGGCATTCGGGCTGGCTCGTCCGCAACGCCCTGCGCGACCGGTTGCAGGCGACGCAAGGCGGCGAAGGTGCGGGCCAGCGGCTGCGGCTCGACGTCCGGCTCGAGGATTCGATCACGGGGTTCGGCGTCCGCGCCGACGATGCCGTGACGCGCGAGCGCCGGACGCTCCGTGCGCGTTACCAGCTTGTCGATGCCGCGACGGGCGAAGTGCTGCTCGACGCGACGGCCGCGCAGGATGCGGGTATCGACGTCGTCGGCAGCGAATATGCGACGATCGCGGCCGAAACGACCGCGCTCGAACGGCTCGCCTCGGGCGTTGCCGACCAGATCGTCGCGCGGCTCGCCGTCTATGCGACCCGCGGCGGCGGCGGCGCCCGCGACAGCGCCGCGCCCGCCGGGCAATGAAGAGCGTCAAGCCCGCCGACCTCGAACGCCAGACGCGCCTCGACCCCGCGGTGCGGCTTGTCCTGCTGACCGGCCCCGACGAAGCGACGATGGGCGCGGTCGCGAACCATCTTGCCGGCCTTGCCGGCAAGGATGCCGAACGGCTCGACCTGACCGGCACACAGCTTTCGCAAGATCCCTCGCTGCTTGCCGCCGAGGCGGCGTCGATGTCGCTGTTCGCGCCGAGCCGGCTGATCCGCCTCGACCTTTCGGGCAGCGGTGACGACAGCCTGGCCGCGGTCGAGGCGCTGCTTGCCGCCGATACCGCGATCAACCCGGTGATCGCGACCGGCGCGTCTGTCACCGCCAAGTCGAAACTCGTCAAGCTGATCGAGGGGTCGGACCATGCGGTCGCCGCCATCTGTTACCAGCCCGACCGGCGCGCGCTGGTCGGCATCGCGATGGCCGCGGCGCAGGAACAGGGGCTTCGCCTCGCCAACGCCGAGGCGCAATTGCTCGTCGACCTGGTATCGGGCGACCAGGCGCTGATGCGGCGCGAGATCGAAAAGATCGCACTCTACCTCGACGCGGGCGCCGACCGCCAGCGGCAGGTCACGCCCGCCGACATCGCCGCTCTCGGCGCTGCGACGCACGAAGAGGATGTCAGCGCGTGCATCAACATCGCTTTGGGGGGCAAGGTGCGCGACCTGCCCGCTATGCTGGCGACTGCCGCTGCGGTCGGTGTTGCCGAAATCCGCATCATCCGCGCGCTCGCAATTCGCGCGATGCAGCTTGCACGGCTGCGCGCCGAGGTCGACGGCGGCGCGCACCCCGCCACGGTCGTATCGGCGCGCAGCAGCGGCGTTTTCTGGAAGGAACGCGACGCGGTGACGGCGCAGCTCCACATATGGGATTCGCTGCGCATCGCCCGGCTGATGAGCCGCCTGCTCGATTGCGAGCGCGCGCTGAAGGCGTCGGGAACCGCGGGCGGCGTATTGTTCCGCAAGCTGATGACCGACATCGCGCACCAGGCCGCGCGCGCGCGGTAATTCTTTCCCCTATTTCGGAATCTCACCGTAGCCGATCAATGCGGCGGCGAGATCCCGGCCTTCGCCGGGATGACGATTCGAGAGAAGTTGGGATTAGAGCAATCAGAAAATTCCCGCCGCCAGTCCCTCGGCGAGCGCGGCGCCAAGGTCGCGCGCTTCGGCGAGGCGCTCCGGCGGTATCGTCTTGGGCGCAAGGATCGCCTCCGGCGTCTGCGCGTCGGTGTTGACGATGACGGGATCGGCGACGCGTTTCAGCCGCCAACCGGTGGCGATGCGGTCGAGCTGGCGCTGCGCATTTTCGCCATCGGACCCCGCGCAGATGATCGTGGCATATGGCCGCCCCTCCAGCTTTCCGAGGCAAGGGTAGTAGGCGCGGTCGAACATCTCCTTCATCGCGCCCGACAGCGCGGCAAGATTTTCGGGACCGACGAACAAATAGCCTGCCGCGCCAAGCAGCATGTCGGGCGTCACATCGGCCGCTGCGACCCGTTGCGCCGCGCCGCCCGCCCCGTCGGCGGCAGCTTTGGCAAGCGCCTCGCTGCCCCCGGTGCGGCTGTGCCACGCGATCAGCAGGGGCCGTGCATCGTCCATTGCGCCTGCTTGCCAAGCACCGGCCCCAGGCGCAAGCCGACTTCAGAAAAAGCCGATGCCCGGCCGCACGAGGCCATCGCGGCGACATCAAATGACAAGCTCTTTGCAAACTGAAGCCGCGGTATCGGCTAAGCTGTCGCAAATGCGCGCGGTGTCTGGCCCGTCGGCCGAGATCGCACGACGCGGGCCTGGGAGAAAAGATGCGATGAAACGGGCGTGGATGATGGCAGCGATCCTGCTGGGGGCGCAGACAGCGGCGGCACAGGACGACGCGAGCGAGGCGACGCGCGCGATGCAGGCCGACCTGGCCAAGCGGCTGCCGCTCGACGACGAGAAGGATTTCGAAAACGCTGCGCGCGGCAAGATCGCCGAGATAAAGGACGGGCGAATCGTGACGCAGGACGGTAAAATCGTCTGGGACCGTACCGCCTATACCTTCATCGACGATGCGCCCGCGCCAGCGACGGTCAATCCGTCGCTATGGCGTCAGGCACGGCTCAACGCCGTCCATGGGCTGTTCGACGTCGTCCCCGGCAAAATCTGGCAGGTGCGCGGCTACGACATTTCGGTCATGACGATCATCCGCGGGCAAACGGGCTGGATCGTCGTCGACCCGCTGTTGTCGGAAGAAACCGCCGCCGCGGCGTGGACGCTCTTTGCCGATACGGTCGCGGCGAAGGAACGCGCGCGCCCGATCAAGGCCATCATCTTTTCCCACAGCCACAGCGATCATTTCGGCGGCGTCGGCGGCATCGTGACGCCCGAACAGATGACGCGCGAGAAAATCCGCATCATCGCGCCGCACGGCTTTTCGGAAGAGGCAACGGCGGAAAATGTCCTTGCGGGCACCGCGATGGGGCGCCGCGCGCTGTATATGTTCGGCGCCGTCCTGTCGCCGGGGCCGAAGGGACAGGTCGATACCGGGCTGGGGCCGAAACTGTCGTCGGGCACGATCGGCTATATGGAGCCCACCGAAACGGTCGGCGCGCGCGGCGGCACGCTCACCATCGACGGGCTGGCGTTCGACTTCCTCGACGCAGGCGGGACCGAGGCACCATCGGAGTTTGTTTTCTACATCCCCGCCTTCAAGGCGCTGCACACCACCGAGGTCGTGACGCGCAACCTGCACAATATCCTGACCCTTCGCGGTGCGCAGGTCCGCGATGCGCTGCGCTGGTCGAAAGTGATCGACGCGATGCTGCTGAAATGGGGCGGTACGGCCGAGGTCGCGCTGGCATCGCACCATTGGCCGACATGGGGTGCGGACGAGGTGCGCGCGTTGCTCACGAACCAGCGCGATGCCTATCGCTATGTCCACGACCGCACGCTGTTCCTCGCGAACCGCGGCGCGACGCTCCACGAGCTAGCCGACCAGACCGCCGAGGCGCCGGTCCAGGGCCGCGATTTTTCGACGCGCGGCTATTATGGCACGCTCAACCACGACATGAAGGCGGTCTATCAGCGCTATTTCGGCTGGTGGGACGGTAATCCCGCCAATTTCAATCCGCTGCCGCCCGAACAATCGGCGCCCAAATATGTCGCGCTCGTCGGCGGCGCGGACAAGCTGCTCGCGGCCGGACGCGCGGCGATCGCATCGGGGGACTATCGCTGGGCGGCCGAACTGCTCAACAAGCTCGTCTTTGCCGAACCCGACAATCGGGAGGCGCGCGGCGCGCTGGCATCGGCTTATGACCAGCTCGGCTATCAGGCCGAATCGGGCGCGTGGCGCAATTATTACCTCGCCGCCGCGGCCAGCCTGCGCGGCAACGCCGTTCAGGCGGCAACGAGCAACGGCCAGAGCCGCTCCTTCGTGAGCGCCATCCCGACCGCGGTTTTCTTCGACGCGCTTGCAACGCGCTTCGACGCCGAAAAAGGCGCGGCGCTCAACGGCACCTTTCAGTTCCTGCTTCCGGACAGCAAGGAAAGCGTGGCGGTCGTCGTCGGCGGGGGGGTCGAGTTTCCGCGCTATGGCGTAACCGACCCTGCACCCACCGCGACGATCACCATCGACCGCAAGGCGCTCGACGATGTCATGCTGGGGCAGGCGCAGTTTCCAGCGCTGATGCAATCGGGGGCGATCCGTATCGACGGCGACCGGGCGGCCTTTCTGGTGTGGTTCGCGCTCCATCCGCCGGCCGACCCCCGCTTCAATATTGTTGTGCCATAGCCGCAAGACCAGCTAACGAAGGCGCATGACCGACGCCCATGCCGCGCACCCGACCGATCCCTTCGATGCCGAGGCGCTCAACGCGGCCGAGGGGCTCGATCCGGTCGATCCGGCTTATGCCAAGGTGCTGCGCATCGCGGCCGCACTCAACCTGATCCCGCTGGCGATCGGCGCGAGCGTCTTTGACTATATGCTGATCCGGCATGTCGAGGGGCCTTATGGCCTGCTCACCGCGCTGGCGTGGCTCGCCGCGATTGTCGCAATCCTGACCTTCCCCTCGCGGCGCGTCGCGCGCTGGGGCTATCGGATCGGCGAAGGACAGCTCCGCGTCGCGCGCGGCTGGCTGTTCCGTACCGACACGATCGTCCCCTTTGTCCGCGTCCAGCATATCGACGTCGGACAGGGGCCGATCGAACGCTGGTTCGGCCTGTCGCATCTGATCGTCCACACGTCGGGAACGCACAACAGCACGGTCACGCTGCCCGGCCTGCACAGCGACCTCGCCGCCGCGATGCGCGAGACGATCCGCCGCCACATCCACACCGATTTCGCATGACCGAGGCGGCGACCGCGATGTCCGAGCCGCCCGAACCGGCGGACTGGCAGCGGCTGCACCCCGCGACGCTCGCGCTCGCCATCGCCGGGCTGGGGCCCAAATCGCTCAACCTCCTGCCCGCCGTCGCCGCACTGGGGTTTACCGGCAACTGGATGTGGATCGTTCCGGCGGTGCTGGCCTTCCTGCTCCTTTCGCTCGTCGCCGCCTGGTTTCAATGGCTGCGCTTCCGCTTTTTGGTCGGCGAGGATGCGGTTGTGATCGAAAGCGGCGTTTTTGCGCGCCAGCACCGTACCATTCCCTTCGACCGCATCCAGGACGTCAGCATCGAGCAGGGCCTCCTCGCGCGCGCGCTCGGCATCGCCAAGGTCGGGTTCGAAACGGGCGCGGGGGGGAAGGAGAATGACGCCGACCTCGACGCGATCGGCCTCGATGCCGCACAGGCGCTGCGTACGACGATCCGCGCGCATCGCAGCGGCACGGTCGCTGCGCCCGCCGCCGTTTCTGCCGAGGGTGTGGCGGCCGACGAGGACCGCCTGCTCTTTGAAATGGGACCGCGGCGGCTGCTCGTCGCCGGACTGTTCAATTTCTCGCTCGCCGCGCTCGCCGTCGTCGGCGCCGCGATGCAGTTTTTCGACGGGCTATTGCCGTTCGATTTCAACATCTTCAACCCCATGGACTGGGCCGACATTGCCGAAGATTATGGGCTCGACCAGTGGCTGCTCGCGCATCGCTGGATCGCCGGGATCGGTGCCGCCGTCTCGCTGCTGTTCATCGGCTTTGCGAGCGGGATTGTGACGATGCTGTTCGCCAATTGGAACTTCCGCCTGACGCGCGAGCCGCGCGCGCTCCGCCGCACCCGCGGTCTGACGACGCGCACCGACGTCGCGGTGCCGGTGCGGCGCGTGCAGGCCGCGATCCTGATCACCGGCTGGTTTCGCCGCCGCTTCGGCTGGCACGAACTGAGGCTTCAGAGCCTTGCGAGCGATGGCGAAAAGGAACGCGACCATCAGGTCGTCCCCTTCGGCCGCTTCGCCGAAATCGATCCCGTGCTGTCCGAAGTCGCGATCGCGCGCGCGCCGGAGGACGCCGCCTGGCAGCGGAGCCACGGCATTGTCGCGCTCGGCGGACTTGTCGGCGCGGCCCTTGCCATGACCGGCGGGCTGGTCGCGATCGCGTTCGGCCAGCCGCTCGGCGCGATCGGGGTCGCCGCGGGCGCGCTTCTTGCCGCCGCGTCGCTGTTTGGTGCGCGCTTCCACCGCTGGGCCGATATGGGCGAACAGCTGGCGATCCGCCGCGGCTGGTGGACGCCGAAAACCACCTTGCTTCCGCACGCGTCGGTGCAGAGCGTCGACATCAGGACCGACTTCATCCAGCGCCCGCTCGGCCTCGCGACGCTGGTGTTCGGCGTGCCGGGGGGCAGCGCGCTCGCGGCGCACGAGATCCCGGCGATTCCGATGGCGACGGCGCGGGAACTCCGCGCGCGCATCCTGGCGGCACGGAGCCGGCGATGAGCGAGGTGGCATTGGGCATCACGCGTTCGATCGCCGGCCAGCCATGGCGCTGGCGCCGCGCGAGCGCCGACATGACGGACGACACTCTGGCGCCCGACGATCTCGTCACCCAATTGCTGCTCGCGCGCGGGGTCGGGCGCGCCGACCTCGACCGTCACCGCGCGCCGACCTTGCGCAACTTCATGCCCGATCCGTCGATCTTTCGCGATATGGACGCCGCCGCCGCCCGTCTCGCCGACGCGGTCGAAAGGCAAGAGGCGATCACGATCTTCGGCGATTACGATGTCGACGGCGCGACATCGGCGGCGCTGCTCGTCCGCCTGCTCCGCGCGCTCGGCCTGCCCGCGGGCGCCTATATCCCCGACCGTTTGATGGAAGGTTATGGCCCCTCGGGCGCCGCGCTGGTGAAGATCGGCGAGGCGGGATCGCGGCTGGTCGTCACCGTCGATTGCGGCGCGCAGGCGTTCGACGCGATTGCCGAGGCGAATGCCGCGGGGGTCGAGGTGATCGTCGTCGACCATCACCAATGCGCAACCACCCTGCCCGCCGCGCTCGCCCTGGTGAACCCCAACCGGCTCGACGATGCGCCCGATGCCGCGGCCCACGGCAATCTCGCCGCGGTCGGCGTCGCCTTCCTGCTCGGCGCCGCGCTGCTCCGTACCTTGCGCGCGCGCGGCTTCTTTGCGACGCGGGGCGAACCGGCCCTGATCGAGCTGCTCGACCTCGTCGCGCTCGGCACCGT
>JBGTUD010000124.1:0-8041 GCA_041939405.1 Sphingopyxis sp.
TGTGGGTGCTGCGCCGTATCCTGATGCAAATGGGTACCGTCGACGCGATGGAATTCCTGCTCGACAAGATCAAGGATTCGAAAACGAACGAAGATTTCTTCGATTCGATGAACCAATAAGCGCGGGGCGGGTTAGGCGAAGATGTTGGACATACTGATGCAGGCCGGCGCGCACGCCGGCGGATTTGGCGGACCCGCGGGTATGTGGGACGCTATCGTCAACGATTTCTCGAACATTACCGAGCCCGCGGCCTTTGCGGCCTTTCTGCAGGTGCTGATGATCGACATCGTGCTGGCAGGCGACAATGCGATCGTCGTCGGGGCGCTTGCTGCGGGCCTCCCGGCCGATCAGCGCCGCAAGGTGATCATGATCGGCGTGCTCGCGGCTTTGGTTCTGCGGATCGCCTTTGCGCTTGTCGTGACGCAGCTGATGCAGATCGTCGGGCTGATCTTCGTTGGCGGGCTGCTGCTGATCTGGGTCGCGTGGAAGATGTGGCGCGAATTGCGTCACACCGGCCAGTCGCAAGGCTCGCCCGAGGTTGCGGGCGACGAACATTCGGGGCTGAAACCGGCAAAAAGCTTTGCGGGCGCGGCCTGGGCCGTCGCGGTTGCCGACGTCAGCATGAGCCTTGACAATGTTCTTGCGGTTGCGGGCGCGGCGCGCGACCACCCCGGTATCCTGATCGTCGGCCTGATTTTCGCTGTCGCGCTGATGGGCGTCGCGGCGAACATCATCGCCAAATATATCGAGCGCTATCGCTGGATCGCCTATATTGGCCTTGCGGTGATCGTCTATGTCGCGGTCAAGATGATCTATGAAGGCTGGGTCGATCCCGGCGTTGGCGTGGGCACGTTGTTCGGCTGACCCGCCATCGGGCGAATGAAGGGCCAGCCCCTACCGGGGCTGGCCTTTTTCGTCCCGGCTTCCCATCTGTGTGCCATGCCCCAGCTTCACATGACCCGCGTTGCCGTCGGCTGTTCCGACTATCCGGCGCTCGAGGCACGGATCGCCGCCCATGCCGCCGGTGGCGAGATACGTTTTCCGACGCGGTTTCGTCCCAAGCGCGCCGAGGAGCTGATCGGCGGCAAGCTGCATTTCATCGTCAAGCACATGCTTGTCGCGCGCGCGGAAATATTGCGCTTTGACGACCGCAGCGACGGGCGCGTCGATATTGTCTGCGTCGCCCGGCTCGAGCGCCTCCACCCGCAGCCCAAGCGCGCGCATCAGGGATGGAGGTATCTGGCCGACGCCGACGCGCCGAAAGGCGTCGACAATGCGAGCGGCATAGGCGAATTGCCGCCCGAACTCTATCGCGAGCTGGCCGAGCTTAGCCTGATCTAGCCCGCGGCCTGCGCGGCGAGCATTGCGGCCATCTTCTCCCAGACCTTGTTGATCGCCTTCAAGGGTCGGACCATCACCTTGAAATCGGCGATCCTGCCATCGGCATTCCAGCGTATGATGTCGACGCCGTTGATCTGGATGCCGTCGAGTTCGCTCTGGAATTCGAGCATCGCCTGATCGCCATCGACGATTTCACGCAGATAGCGGAAATTCTCGCCGCCAAGGACATGGCTCGCGGCGTGGAGATAGGCGAAGACCTTGTCGGCGCCCTCTTGCGGCGTGTGGACGACGGGCGAGTGGAACACCGCGTCCGCGGCGAGCAGGTTGCGCAAGGCCTGCGGGTCGCCGCCGCCCGCCATATAGGCGTGCCAAGCGGCGAGACCCGGATGCTGCGCGGTCATGCGAGATGCTCGGCGAAGAAGGCACGGGTGCGTCCATCGGCGAGCTGTGCGCCATCCTCGTCACGGCGATTGCCCGTCGTCGCCGCAAAGCCGTGATCGAGCCCCGGATAATCGTGAAGCGTAACCTTGGGGTGCGGGCCGAGGCCTTCGTGGATCTTCTTTTGCGCATCAGGGCCGACGAGATGGTCCTCGGTCGGGATGTGGAGCATCAGCGGACGGGCGATCGCATGACTCTCGTTCAGCATCTGGTCGATCATGACTCCATAATAGCCGACCGACGCATCGATGTCGGTGCGCGCCGCGGTCATATAGGCGAGACGGCCGCCGAGGCAGAAGCCGACCGCGCCGACCTTTGTCGCCTTCTGGCCGTGTAGCCAACGGATCGCGGCCTCTATATCCTTCACCCCGTTGTCAGCGTCATATTGGCCGAAATAGCCGAAGGCCTCCTGCAACTCGGCCTCAATGTCGGGATCGAGTTCGACGCCCGGCGCGAAACGCCAGAAAATGTCGGGAGCGATCGCCAAATAGCCCTCGGCAGCCCAGTCGTCGCATTTCTGGCGAATGCCCGCATTCACCCCGAAGATTTCGGGGATGACGATGATCGCGCGCCCGCTGTCGGTATGGGGGCGTGCGACATAGGCGGGGATCGACCCTTCGTCGTCTAGCGCGGGGATGGTCGTGTTCGTCGGGGCCGTCTGGGACATCGGGGAGCTCTCCTGTCTCTTGCTTCTTTGCCGGGAAAGCGCAAAGCTAGCTGGGCTGCGGGCGGGGCTCAAGCGGCTAACCGGCAATTCGGGGCGGAGACAGGCGATGAAGTTCAATATCGAGATCGATTGCACCCCCGAAGAAGCGCGTCGGCTGTTCGGCCTTCCCGACCTGGAGCCGCTCCACGCCATCTATCTCGACCGCGTCAAGGAATTGATGGCCAAGGGTATCACGCCTGAAATGGTGCAGGCGATGGTCAAGACCTGGGTTCCGATGGGCGAAAGCGGCCTCGGGCTCGTCCAGTCCTTGCTCGGCCAGTTCGGTGGCGGGTTGATGGGCGGGGCGGCCAGGAGCGACGAAGCGGCCGACGACAAGCCCGCCAAGGGGCGCAAGAGCTGAGCCAAGGCCCCGCGAGCGATACGATTTTTGCGCTGTCGAGTGGGATGCCGCCGGCGGCGATCGCGGTTGTGCGTGTGAGCGGGCCGCGGGCAGGCGCGGCGCTGGCGGCGCTGGCGGGGCGTTTGCCTGCGCCGCGGCGGGCGTCATTGGCCGAGCTGAAGGATGCCGGAGGCGCGGCGCTCGATCGCGCGCTGCTACTGTGGTTTCCGGGGCCGGCGACGGCGACGGGGGAGGATCTGGCCGAACTGCACCTGCACGGCGGGCGCGCTGTCGTCGCGGCGGTCGAAGCGGCGCTGCGGGCGATGGGCGGGCTGCGGCGCGCCGAGCCGGGCGAATTTACGCGGCGGGCCTTCGAAAATGGACGGATCGACCTTGCCGAGGCGGAGGGGCTCGCCGACCTGCTTGCCGCCGAGACCGAGAGTCAACGCAGGCAGGCGCTCGGCATGGCGAGCGGGCATGTGTCGCGCGCTGTCGAGCGATGGCAAGACCGGCTGCTCGCGCTGATGGCAGGCGCCGAGGCCGAGCTGAATTTTGCCGATGAGGATGATGTCGAAGTTGGCGAAGGTGCCGCGCGGCGTTTGATTGCGGGCATGGGCGAGCTTTCGGACGAGCTTGGCGAATGGCTGGCGCGGCCCGCGGCGGAGGTGATTGCCGAGGGGTTGTCGGTGGTGATCGCGGGGCCGCCCAATGAAGGAAAATCGACATTAATCAATGCGTTAGCGAAACGTGAGTTGGCGATCGTGTCGCCGGTCGCGGGGACGACGCGCGATGTGATCGAGACGCCGCTCGCGCTCGACGGGATCGCGATGCGCTTTTCGGACACGGCGGGCCTGCGCGGCGAGGGTGCCGATGCGATCGAGGCGATCGGGATCGACCGCGCCAAAGCGGCGGTCGAGGCGGCGGACATCGTGCTGTGGCTCGGGCCGCCGGATCGGGCGCCCGGCCACCCCCGGACGATCCGCATCGCGGCGCAGGCCGATCGCTGGAAGGGCGATGCGGCGGCCGAAGCCGATGCGGCGGCGTGTGACCTCATCCTGTCGGCGGCGACGGGCGAGGGGATGGACCGGCTGCACCGGATGATCGTCGAGATGGCGCGGACCTTGCTGCCGCGCGAGGGCGAAGCCGCGCTGCGCCAGCGCCAGCGCGCCGCACTTGCCGAGGCGAAACAATGGCTTGATGTCGAGTCGGGATCGCGCGAGGCGCACGATCTGATCCTGCTGGCCGAACGGCTGCGGCTTGCCGCGGCGGCGCTCGACCGGATCACCGGGCGCGCGGGGGTCGAAGAGATGCTCGACGCGCTGTTCGGACGATTCTGCATCGGAAAATGATGTTTCACGTGAAACATCGCATCGGTCGCGGTGCGGTGGATTCGCGTTGCACTTTGCGCTATGCGCGCCGCCATCATGCACGATAGCGTAGTTTTCGATGTCATCGTCGTCGGCGGCGGGCACGCCGGGACCGAGGCCGCCGCCGCCGCGGCGCGGCTCGGCGCGCGCGTCGCGCTCGTGAGTTTCGACCCCGCGCTGATCGGGACGATGTCGTGCAACCCGGCGATCGGGGGGCTCGGCAAGGGCCATCTGATGCGCGAGGTCGACGCGCTCGACGGGTGGATGGCGCGCGCCGCGGACAGCGCGGCGATCCATTACCGGATGCTCAACGCGTCGAAAGGCGCGGCGGTGCAGGGGCCGCGCATCCAGGCCGATCGCAAGCTGTACCGGCAGGCGATCCAGGACTTGCTCGCGGCGGAAGAGGAGATCGCGGTCGTCGAAGGCGAGGCCGCCGCGCTGATCCTGTCCGACGACGGCGCGCGCGTCGCCGGGCTCGAACTTGGCGACGGCACGAGGTTGAGTGCGCGTGCGGTCGTGCTCGCGACGGGCACCTTCCTGGGCGGACGCCTGTTCCGCGGCGAGGAGCGGATGGAGGGCGGGCGCATCGGCGAGGCCGGCGCGCACCGGCTCGCGCAGCAGCTTCGCGCCGCCGACCTGCCGATGGCGCGGCTCAAGACCGGAACGCCGCCGCGGCTCGACGGGCGCACGATCGACTGGGCGCGGCTCGCCGAGCAGCCGTCGGACAGCGCCGAGGGCGCGCGCTGGACCTGTTCCACGTGGAACAATCGCCGCGCGGTGCCGCAGATTTTCTGCGCGATCACGCGCACCAACGCCGAATCGCACCGGATCATCGCCGACAATCTCGATCGCTCGCCGCTATTCACGGGGGCGATCGGCGCGGCGGGGCCGCGCTATTGTCCGTCGATCGAGGACAAGATCCACCGCTTCGCCGACCGCGACGGGCATCAGGTGTTTCTCGAACCCGAGGGGCTCGACAGCACCCTTGTCTATCCGAACGGCATTTCGACCTCGCTGCCCGCCGATGTGCAGCTCGCGATGCTGCGCACGATGGACGGGCTGGAGACGGTCGAGATGGTCGTGCCGGGCTATGCGGTCGAATATGATCATATCGACCCCCGCGCGCTCGACCGGACGTTGCAGGTGCGCGCGATGCCGGGCGTGTGGTGCGCGGGGCAGATCAACGGCACCACCGGTTATGAAGAGGCCGCCGCGCAGGGGCTGGTCGCGGGCGCCAATGCCGCGCTCGCCGTTCAGGGGCGCGATCCGCTGATCCTCGACCGCGCTGAATCCTATATCGGCGTGATGGTCGACGATCTGGTGCTCCAGGGCGTGAGCGAACCCTATCGGATGCTCACCGCGCGTGCCGAATATCGGCTGCGGTTGCGCGCCGACAATGCCGCGACGCGGTTGACGCCCAAAGGGATCGAATTGGGGCTCGTGCGTCCGGCGACCGCGGCGCTGTTCGCGGCGCGAATGGCCGACCGGGCGCGGGCCGAAGCCTTGCTCGATGCCGCGGTGAGCACCGCCGATTATGCCGCGGTCGGGCTGGCGTTGCCGGGCGACGGGATCGCGCGCAAGCGGATCGACCTGCTGCGTTATCCCGACATGACGATGGCGCGGCTCGCGCTCCTCGCGCCCGAACTCGACGCGATCGACCCGGCGATTTTGTCGGAGGTGGCCGAGGATGCGCATTATGCGCCCTATGTGGCCCGCCAGGAGGCCGAACTGCGGTCGCTCGCGGCGAACGAAGCGATCCTGCTCGACCCCGCGCTCGACTATGGCGCGATCGGCGGGCTGTCGCGCGAAATGGTCGAGCGATTGAGCAAGGCGCGCCCCGAAACGCTGGGGCAGGCGGGGCGGATCGACGGCGTGACGCCCGCAGCGCTGACCGCGATCATGGTGCATAGCCGGCGGCGCGCGGCTTGAGTGCCCGGACTGGGGCGAGGGCGTCGGCTAAGGGGTGGTTTCCCGACCTTCCCTTATCTGTCATCCCGGCGAAGGCCGGGATCTCACCCTAACGATTTGCCGCACCGGCGAGATCGTGTTTCAGAGTCACGTGCCTCTGAACACCCTTCGCCGGGATGACGATAGAGTTGAGGGCAGCTTTCGGTCGAAAGCGCCCTCAAAAATCCCGCTCGCATCGAGCGAAGTCGAGATGCCCCTCGAAGTCGTGCAAGGTCGATGGGTGTCTCGACTTCGCTCGACACGAACGGAGGAAGCTCGGCTGTTTCCGGTCGAGAGTAGTCCATGGTCATTCCGAGCAAACCGCCCTTATCCGGCGCGGCCCTTGAGACCCCGGCTTTCGCCGGGGTTCACAATCGGCAGTCCCGCCGCTTCATTTCCTTCGTCATCCCGGACCTGATCCGGGATCCATGGAGCGCCCGAAGTCATAGGACGCGGATGAAGCCGAACGAGCCACGCGGCTTGGCCGAGGGCGACAGGATAGCATTCTTTTCGGTGTGGACTTTCCAACGGACGCGCAAAGGCGCTAGGGCGCGAAGACGAAAGCTGGATTCCCCTTTGCGGGAATGACGAGATGGGCAGGCGGGTGGTGCGTTCCGACGGCGAATTTCTGGCAAGCGAAGACGAAGCGCGCAGCTGGCTGGAGCAGGCGTTCGCCCCGACCGCTGCGCAATGGAACCATCTTGAGCGCTTTGCGGCGATGCTGATCGCCGAGAATGACCGGCAGAATCTGATCGCGGCGTCGACGATTCCGACGATCTGGGTGCGGCATATCGCCGATAGCGCGCAATTGCTCGCGCTCGATAGCGAAGGCGCGGGGCTTTGGGTCGATCTGGGGAGCGGGCCGGGGTTGCCGGGGCTGGTTGTTGCGATCCTGTCGGAGCGGCCGATGCTGCTGGTCGAATCGCGGCGGCGGCGGTGCGAATTCTTGCGCGCGGTGGCCGCGGAGTTGCGGCTGGCGCATGTCGAGGTCGCCGAGGCGCCGCTCGAGCGCGTGGCGACGCGGCCCGCGGCGACGATCAGCGCGCGCGCCTTTGCGCCGCTCGACAAGCTGATCGACTTATCCGCCCGTTTTTCCACCGAATCGACGCACTGGCTGCTGCCAAAGGGCCGAAATGCGGTTAAGGAACTGGCTTTGCTGCCCAAGCCATGGCAGAGAATGTTCCACGTGGAACAGAGCCGCACCGACGCCGAGAGCGGCATTTTGGTGGCTCGGGGGCGTATCGCGCCGAAAAAGCGGGGGAAAGCATGATCCGGATCGCCGTGGCAAACCAGAAGGGGGGGGTTGGCAAGACGACGACCGCGATCAATCTGGCGACCGCGCTTGCGGCGACGGGCTGGCGCACGCTGATCATCGATCTCGACCCGCAGGGCAATGCGTCGACCGGGCTGGGCATCAAGCAGGCGCAGCGCGAATGTTCGAGCTACGAGCTGCTGCGCGGCGACGCGAGCGTCGCCGAATGCGCGATTCCTACCGCGGTTCCGCGGCTCGACATCGTCAGCGCGACGGTCGACCTGTCGGGCGCCGAAATCGAGCTCATCGAATTTCAGGACCGGCTGCACCGGCTTCAGAAAGCCCTGTCGGGCGCCGAGGCGGGGCAGTGGGACATCTGTTTGATCGATTGCCCGCCGTCGCTGGGGATGCTGACCCTGAATGCGCTGATCGCCGCCGAATCGCTGATCGTGCCGCTGCAATGCGAATTTTTCGCGCTCGAGGGGCTGAGTCAGCTGCTCACCACGGTCGAGCGCGTGCGCGAGCGGTTCAACCAGAAATTGTCGATCCTGGGGGTCGCGCTCACCATGTTCGACCGGCGCAACCGGCTGACCGACCAGGTATCGGACGATGTGCGCGAAGTGCTGGGCCCCGTCGTGTTCGACACGGTG
>JBGTUD010000125.1:0-7941 GCA_041939405.1 Sphingopyxis sp.
TTGACGCGGCCGTCCATCATTTCGGGAAAGCCGGTGAGGTCGGCGACGTCGAGGACATTATGCCCCGCTTCGCGCAATGCCTTCGCGGTGCCGCCGGTCGATACCAGTTCAACGCCATGCCTGACCAGCGCGGCGGCCAGCCCGGCGAGTCCCGCCTTGTCGCTGACGGACAACAGGGCGCGGCGGACGGGGATGAGGTCGGTCATGGGGAAGGCGGCCTTTTGGTGACGGGAAAGACGCGGCTCCCCTAGGCGCGAAGGGCCGGAAGGGCAAGGGTGAGCCTTCGTGAAAAGACCGCGTGCGCCCGCGAAGGCGAGAGCCCATCATCTGCCCGTGCGACTTTGAACCGGCCCGAGATAGGTCCCCGCCTTCGCGGGAACACTGATCATCTTTCCAAGCTGCGAAGATTACAGCCCCAGCGCCGCCGCAATCTGGTCCCAGCGGACCAGTTTGAAATTCTGTGCCTTGGGCGCGTTGTCGCCGTCCTGCGCGAGAAAAATGCCGTCGGGAAAGGCGCTGCCGAAACTGCCCGCGACGGCTTCGATCCCGTCGGTCTCGCTCACCGCACCGAAAGTGCCCGCGGCGATCGCAAAGCGCCCGACATAGTCCATCGCCGGCAGCCTGAAGACCGCAAAAGCATTGTCGCCCTGGCTCGATGCGATCAGATAGCGCTGGCCCTTGTGGTCGATCGTCGCCAGCCCTTCGACATCAGCGACGAGCCGCTGGTTGTCGACCGGCGCGACGAGCGTGGCGGTCACGCCCGCGGTGCCCGGCACCAGCCGCCATATGCCCGCATCCTCCTCGCCGACATAGAGCGTGTCGCCGTCGAAGACGCAGCCTTCGGACTGGGTCGGGATCTTATGCTCCCACGCCACCGCAAAATTCGGTTCGGCGCCTTCGGCGAGCGTCAGCGTTCCGACGCGCACCGTCCCGTCCTTGACGATCAGCGCGGCGGTGATCGGCTCTCCCGCTGCGCTCTTTTTGAGGCAGAGGCCATAGGCTTCGCCGGTTCCGGCGCTCGCGCGGCCGAGCGCCGCGATCGCGGGTTTGCCGGGGTCGATACGGAACACCGCGAGATGCGCGTTCACCCCGTCGTTGCGATCGCTCGCGACGATGATATCGCCCGCGACATCGACATTGTTGACAAGGCCGGCGCGCGTGAAGGCGATGTCCTTGCCGCCGAGGTTATAAAGGTGCAGCCCCGCTTTCTTGTCGGTGGCGACGATCAGCACGCGGTTCGGATTGGCGGGGTCGACCCAGACCGCCGGATCGTCGGCGGCATCGGCGCGGCCGGTTCCGACGGGTGCCGTCTCGGCGCTTGCCGTCACCTGCACCGGCGGCAGGCCGGTGATCACGGGCCCGCTCGCGGCGCACCCGGCAAGCAGCGTCGCAAAGGCAAGCGAGACCCCCAGCTTGGCCTGGCGGATGGCGGTCATGGCAATTCCCCTTGTTACGCCGTGTCAAAACAAGCGCACCCCGCGCTTCGCGGCGTCCCCTTTCAGCAAAGCGAGCCCGCGTCAATTGCACAATATTTCCGTCACTTAAACGTCATCAAAGCGTCATTCGACTTGCCGTAAACTGTCACACCCCAACCCTAGAGGCCCGGCAACCATAAAGGGGGCCTCATCATAATGATTCGAACTTTCAGCCTGCGTTCCACCGCCGCTCTCGCCATCGCCGCTGCGCTTGCCGCCGTGCCCGCCGCGGCGCAAGACGCGCCGATCCCGCTGGCCGAAGAGGATCGCGGCGACGGCCCGATCACCCGGTCGGAAGAGATTGTGGTGCTGGGCAGCGTCGGCTACCGCAATCGCAGCGACGAAGCCGAGCCGGTCCTTTCCTATGACAGCGAATTTTTTCAGCGTTTCGAACCGCTGACCGCGGGCGATGCGTTGAAGCGCGTGCCCTCGGTGACTTTTCTGTCGGACGTCATCGAAAGCGATGGTGCGCGGCTCCGCGGCCTGCCACCGGGTTATACGCAAATCCTGATCAACGGCGAGCGGGTGCCCGGCAATGCGTCGGATCGCAGCTTCTTCCTCGACCGTATCCCGGCCGAACTCATCGACCGGGTGGAGATCGTCCGCTCGTCGTCGGCGCGCCGCACCGGCGACGCGGTCGCAGGCACCATCAACATCGAATTGCGCGACGGCTTTGAGCTTGACGGCGGCTATGTCCGCGCGGGCGCGCTCTATTTCGACGATGAGGAACTCGAACCGAGCCTCGGCCTCGTTTACGGCGGGCAGGTCGGGCCGGGGCGCTTGCTCATCGGCCTCAATTTCCAGGGGCGCCACAACCCCAAGAAGAAATTCTCGCTGCGCTATGGCGACTCGCCGGAGAATGATCCCGATTTCGCCACCAACGAGTTCGACAATCGCGAGGACCAGATCGATACGCGCGACGGCAAGGATTATTCGGCCAACGCGAGCTATGAAATCGACGGCGAAACGACCGATTTCCGGATCAGCGGATTCTTCGTGCGCACCGATCGCTTCGAAAGCGAGCGCAGCTTCGAATATGACGATCCGGTGGCCGTGAACGGCCCGCTGCCAACGGGCAATCTGATCAGCGACAACGCCAACGACAATGACATCAACCAGCAGAATTACAGCATCGATGCCAAGCTGTCGCACGAATGGTCGCTGGGCAAGACGACGCTGCGTGTCGGCTTCGCGCGGTTCGACGACGAGCAGAGCGAAACCGAATATCAGATCGAGTTCAACGACGAAGGCGACGATCCCGAGTTCGAACAGGAAATTTTTACCACCGACATCGCCGACAAGGAATTTTCGGTGAAGCTCGATCATGCCTTCGAGCTCGGCGGCGGCACACAGCTTGTCATCGGCGGCCTCTATCAGGACAAGGATCGCCGCACCGCGATCCTCGAAGCCGACGACGATGCCGAATTCCCCGGGCTGGAGGGGAGCTACGACCCGTTTGCGGACAACCCAGCCAATCTTGCCGTTCCCTTCGGCGCGCTCGAACCGGCCGACGGCGGGGTCAACAGCATCGAGGAACGCCGCCTCGACGCTTTTGCGCTGGTGCAAGGCAAATCGGGCGGGCTGACGTGGGAAGCGGGCATCCGTTACGAAACCACCCGGTTCGACATCACCGACTTCACCGAAGCGGCGGCCGTCCCGACGCAGCGCAACAAATATGAAAAATGGTTGCCGTCGGCGTCGATCAAGCTCGACCTGACGCCGCGCGACCGCATCACCGCGTCGGTGGCGCGTACCAATCGCCGCCCCGATTTCAACTACATCTCGCCCGCGCTGCTCGAAGAAGAGGTCGGTGACAGCGACCTCCTCGGCAATCCGCAGCTCGGCCCCGAAACCGCCTGGGGTTTCGATCTGGGCTACGAACGCCGCATCGGTCGCACCGGCGTCGTCGGCATCAACGCCTTTTATCGCGACGTGACCGACCTCATCGAGCTGACCAATACCGGACTCGAAGGTTCGGAAGGCGAGGGCACGTTCGTCTACCAGCCGCAGAATGTGGGCGACGGCAAGGTGTGGGGCGTCGAATTCGACCTGTCGACCGACCTTGGCTTCATCGGCCTGCCCAACACCGGCATTTTTGGCAATGTGTCGTGGCTCGACAGCGAGATCACCGATTTCGCGGGCAAGCGCCGCTTCAACGGCCAGTCGGACTATGTCTATAATATCGGCTTTATTCAGGATATTCCGAGCTGGGGCGTCGCCTTTGGCGCGACGCACCGCAAACAGGGCGCCGCCTATGACCGCGTGATCAGCGAGGAAGTCCGCACCACCTATGGCGCCGACCTCGAAATCTTCGTCGAAAAGCGGATCGGCAGCAATTTCACGATTCGCGCCGTCGGCTCGAACCTCTTGAATGGCGCCAAGCGCGAGGTGTTCAACAAGTTCGACAATCTCGAAGACCAGCAGGCCCGCAATTTCGACGAATATGAACTCGAAAGCGAAAAGGCGGGCCCCGTGTTCCAGCTGATGGCGCGCTACGCCTTCTAGGGCTTCGGCGGCCGGCGCTCAGTCCCTGGGGCGCCGGCCGCCGATCGGTCCGGCGGTGAGCAGCTGCTTTGGTGTGGGAGCGGACCTCTTCAATTCCGTCATCCCGGCGAAGGCCGATCTCGCCGGTGCGGTAAACCGATAGGGTGAGATCCCGGCCTTCGCCGGGATGACGATCTAATGAAGGTCGTATTTCGGTCGTTAGTTGCTATTCGATCCAGACCGCCATAAATCCGCGGATAATCCAGCCGCCTCCGATCACACCAGCGCCCGGTAAAGCCCGAACGCGCTCGTCGCGGTGAGCACCACGCCAACCATGACCAGCATCAGCTTGGGCGAGAAGCGCTTGGCCATCATCGCGCCGATGGGGGCGGCCGCGACGCCGCCGACGATCAGGCCCAGCGTCGGGCCGAGAATGTCTTCGAAACCGAGCTGCCAGATGAAGGCGAGCGACACCGACAGCGCGAGGAAAAATTCGACACTGTTTACCGTGCCGACGATCTTGCGCGGTTCGCCCCCCTGAACGAGCAGGTTCGAGGTGACGACGGGGCCCCAGCCGCCCCCGCCCGCCGCGTCGAGAAAACCGCCGACGACCGCGAGCGGTGCCACCACCTTCGGCTTTTTGATCTTTGGCGGATACAAAAGGCCGCGGATGAGCAGCCAGATGCCGATGAACACAAGATAGCCGAGCACAAAGGGCTTCACGACCTCGGCATGGAGCGATGTTAGCACATAGGCGCCCGCGACGCCGCCGATCACGCCGGGGATGAGCAGGCGGAGGAAAAGCGGCCAGTCGATGTTGCGATGGAATAAATGGCTGAGCCCCGATGCGCCGGTGGTGAAAATCTCGACGACATGGATGCGCGCCGAGGCGGTCGCGGGCGGAACGCCGAGCACCGCGACAAGCAAGGTGTTGCAGATGACGCCGAAGGCCATGCCGAGCGCGCCGTCGACGAGTTGCGCGGCAAAGCCGATCAGGATGAACGGAAGAAGGGCGCCGAGGTCGATAGTGGCAGGATCGATCATAATTTTCCCAACCCATTAAGTTGAGAAAATGCTGCCGCGATTTCTCGCATCGCGCCAGCCCAATTTTTCTGCTGGCGGTGAAGGGAATTATTTGTGCGGCCAGACGACGCCCGGCCCGCCGCCCGCATCACGGCGAAGTCCGAATTCGGGGCCTCGAATCCGGGGTCTGGGCTCCTCGCCTTAAGCGATCAGATCGTCGGGCAGATGATCGCGCGCATAATCGATGAAAGCGCGCAGCTTGGGCATCATCTGCTTGCGGCTGGGGTAGTAGAGGAAGAGACCGGCGGTCGACGTCGCATGGTCGGCGAGCACCACCTCCAGCTCGCCGCGCTCGACATGTTCTTTCAGCACGGGTTCGGCGGCCATGCCCAGCGCGACGCCGCTGCGCACCGCCATCACCATCGCCGCCTGTTCGTTGACGATCACCGGCCCGGTGACGCCCACTTCGACTTCGCGATTGCCCTCCATGAACCACCAGGGCATCAGCCCGCCGCTGGCGAGGCGCAGGCGGACGCAGCGGTGGTTGCGCAGGTCCGCGGGCGTTTGCGGGCGGCCATGGCGCTCGAAATAGGCGGGGGCGCCGAAAACGGTGAAGCGGAAGGCGCTCGACAGACGCACCGCGACCATGTCGGCCTCCAGCATTTCGCCCATCCGTACCCCGGCGTCGAACCCGCCCGCGCTCAGATCCGACAGCCCGTCGTCGCCGAAAATCTCCAGTTCGATGTCGGGATAAGTCTCACAGAACCCCGCCAGGATCGGTTCGAACAGCGGCTGTACCGCGCCGCGCATCAGGTTGATGCGCAATCGCCCTGCGGGCCGGTTGCCAAGGTTGCGCGCCGCCTCATAGGCGTCGGCCAGCCCCGAATAGGCGGGCGCCGCGCGCTCGAAGAACATCTCGCCCGCCTGGGTAAGCCCGACGCTGCGTGTCGTGCGCATGAAAAGCGGCGCGCCGACGCGCGCTTCGAGCGACTTGATCGTCTGGCTGATCGCCGAGGGCGAGACGCCGAGGTCGGCCGCGGCGGCGGAAAAGCTCCGCCTTTCCGCGACGCGCAGGAAAGCTTCGATCCCGTCGAGCGCCCCATGGGGGATTGTTAAATCCTGCTTCAAGGCACTTGCAGATTATAGGCGATTATCTAAGTGCGCAAGCGCAGCTATAAAGGTTGCACAAAGCAACGAAAGGAAATCTCTCCCATGTCCTATCAGCTCTCCTCTTTCCGCCATTTCCCCTCCGCTTTCGCCATCGTCGCCGCGTCGGCGCTCGCCTTCACCGGACTGATGGCGTCGGCGACCCCCGCTTATGCCCAGTCGGGCGGCGATTACCGCTGCGCGGGCCTTGCCGAACAGGCGCATGTCGCCGCGAACGGCATGGAAGGTGCCAAGCAGTCGAGCGCGAAGCGCTTTGTTTCGACCGGCAAGAAGCTGTGCGAAGCAGGCAATGAACGCGCCGCCGCGAAGCAGTTCCGCGCCGCGCTCAAGATCGCGGGCGTCGCCGAAGTCGAAGCCGACAGCCAGCTGGCCGCGCGCTAAGACAGGCTGACACCAATCTCCGGACCGTCCTCTCCCTCTCCCGGGCGGGTCCACACGACTGGGGCGGCACCCGATACGGGGCCGCCCCATTTGTTTATGCGTCCTGCGCACGTTAAGATGATCGATGCCATGGACCGCAAGAAGCCCCGCCGCGAAACGCCCCCGCCGCCTCAGGCCGCAGTGCCGCTTTGCCGCTATGAGGAGCTGGCGATGCGCGAAAACCGGTTGCGGCAGGCCAAGGTCGCGAAACCCGTATCCGACGATTAATCCCGGGTCCGCCGATAACGGAAATACCAGACCTCGTGCCCCTGGGCGCGCGCCTTGGCCTCATAGCGGGTTTCGGGCCAGCCGCCGGGACGATGCTGGAAATCGCCCGCATCCTTCGCCAGCCATTCGAACTGGTCGCGATGGCGGCGCATCACCATCAGCGCGTGGGCCAGATAGACCGGATGGTCGGTGCCGAAGCGGAACTCGCCGCCGGGCTTCAGCTTGGCCGCGATCAGGTCGAGCGGACCGTCGTTCATCATCCGCCGCTTGGCATGGCGCGCCTTCGGCCAGGGGTCGGGGTGGAGCAGATAGACGAAGCTTAAAGCGCCATCAGGAATCCGCCGCAGCACCTCGAGCGCGTCGCCATGATGGATGCGGACATTGCCTAGCGGCGGATGCTGGCCCCCCTTATTGGCGAGATGGGGATCGCCCGCGACATGGACCAGCGCCTGCGCGACCCCGTTGATGAAGGGTTCGGCCCCGATGAAGCCATGGTCGGGCAGCATGTCGGCGCGCGCCGCCATATGCTCGCCGCCGCCAAAGCCGATTTCGAAATGCAGCGGGCGATCGAAATCGAACAGCCGCTGCGCGGTGACGTCACCATCGAGCGGCACCGCGATCTGCGGCAGCAGCGTGTCGACCAGATCCTGCTGGCCTGCGCGCAGCGGCTTGCCCTTCGATCGGCCATAAAGGCGGTTGAGGGTCGTCGGATCGCCGGGCTTGTACGCAGTCATGCCGCGCGCCCTAGCCTCGCCGCCGGGCGCGGGCAAGCGGTCAGCGCGCGAGCGCGGCCTTCAGCTTGTCAACCAGGTCGGTGCGTTCCCACGGAAACGCCTCGCCGTTCGCCTGGCGGCCGAAATGGCCATAGGCCGCGGTCTGGCGATAGATCGGCTTGTTGAGGCCGAGGTGGGTGCGAATGCCCTTGGGCGTCAGGCGGACGAGCTGCGGGATCGCGGCTTCGATACGGCCTTCCTCGACCGTGCCGGTGCCGTGCAGGTCGACATAGATCGATAGCGGCTCGGCGACGCCGATCGCATAGCTCAATTGGATCGTGCAGCGGCGTGCCAAGCCCGCCGCGACGATATTCTTTGCCAGATAGCGCGTGATATAGGCCGCCGAGCGGTCCACCTTGGTCGGGTCCTTG
>JBGTUD010000126.1:0-7796 GCA_041939405.1 Sphingopyxis sp.
GCCACCGTGGTCATCACGATCGGTTGCGCGCGCTTGCGCCCCGCGTCCATCAGCGCCGCGGTCTTGCCGATGCCCTTGTCCATTTCTTCGATCGCGAAATCGATCAGCAGGATCGAGTTTTTCGCAACAATGCCCAGCAGCATCAGCAGGCCGATGAACACCGGCATCGACACCTCCATGCCGGTGACGAGCAGCCCGAGCAGCCCGCCCAATGGCGCGAGCAGCAGCGACGACATGTTGACGAGCGGCGACAGGAAACGGCGATAGAGCAGCACGAGCGTCGCAAAGACCAGCAACAGCCCCGACACGACCGCGACCATGAAATTGGTCATCATTTCGGCCTGCCACTTGGCGTCGCCCTGGACCACCTTGCGGATGCCCTGGGGCATGTTGGCGATCGAGGGCAGTTTGTCGATCTTCTTCTGCGCATCGCCCGTCACCAGCCCCGGCGCCAGGTCGGCGCCGATCACGATGCGCCGCGTCTGATTGTAGCGGCGCAGTTCGGTCGGGCCGGCGCCAAAGCCGATCTCGGCGACCGATTTCAGCGGCACGGTGGTCCCGCGCGACGTCGGCACCGGCAGATTCTCGATCGTTGCGAGGCTGCGCCGCGAATCTTCGGACAGCAGCACGCGGATCGGGATCTGACGATCGGACAGCGAGAATTTCGCCGCATTCTGGTCGATGTCGCCCAAGGTCGCGATGCGGATCGTCTGGCTGAGCGCGGCGGTCGTCACGCCGAGTTCGGCGGCAAGGTCCATGCGCGGGCTGACGATGATTTCGGGGCGCGGAATGTCGCCTTCGACCCGCGGCGCGCGCAATTCCTTAAGGCGGCTCATCTCGGCCACGATCTTGCGCGCATGGCGGTCGAGCGCGACCGGATCGTCACCGCCGATGATGAAGGTGATGTCGCGGCCCGAAAAGCCGCCCGACTGGCTCTGGAAATTGACGCGCGCGTCGGGGATCGCCGCCATCTTCGGCTGCAGCTTGCGTTCCCATTCGACGCTCGTGACCGGCCGGTCCTTCTTCAGCGTCAGAAAGGCGTTACCCCCGCCCACATTGACGTCGTAAAAGGCATTTTCGACCACCGGGTCCTCGCGCAGGATCGCGTTGATCTGGTCCGCGATCGTTTCGCTCTGCGCCAGCGTCGAGCCGGGCGGCAGCTCGTAGCGGATCTGGCTATAGTCGCTGTTCATCGTCGGCTGAAACTGCTTGGGCAGGATCATGAACAGCCCGATGCTCGACGCAAAGGCCAGGATGCCAATGCCGACGATCCACACGCGATGGTCGCGCATCCGTGCGCCGGCGCGCTGGACCATATATTTCGCCCAGCCGGTAAAGGCGAAGCCGCGCATCCCGACGCTGTGGGCAAGTGCGCCTAGCAGGATCGCCAGCAGGCTGGTGAGCAGGAAAACCATGATCGCCGAAAGCGGCGTCATCAGCAGGAAATGGAGCGCCGGGTTGGGCGCATCCTGTCCCGGCGGGACCGGCTGGAAATATTGGAAGATCATCGCCAGCACCGCGAGGCCGACTGCCGCAAACGGCACGATGAAGAACATCGGCCGCGTCGAAATGGCTTCGTAACGCGCCTTGGCGACCTTCTGCTTGGAACTGTCGAGCGTCCAGCCCAGCAGGCGCTCATAGCGGTCGATCCACGGCCCGTTGGCATGGTCCTGCTCGCCCTGCGCCGACAGGAAATAGGCGGCGATCATCGGCGTGATCATGCGCGCCACTGCCAGGCTCATCAGCACCGCGAACACGACGGTCATGCCGAACTGGATGAAGAATTGCCCCGACACGCCCGGCATCAGTGCGACCGGCAGGAACACGGCGACGATCGACATCGTCGTCGCGACCACCGCAAGGCCGATCTCGTCGGCGGCGTCGATCGACGCCTGATAGGCGGTTTTGCCCATGCGCATGTGCCGCACGATATTCTCGATCTCGACGATCGCATCGTCGACGAGCACACCCGCAACCAGACTGAGCGCGAGCAGCGACAGGCCGTTCAGCGAAAAGCCCATCATCTCCATGAACCAGAAGGTCGGGATGGCCGACAGCGGAATCGCGAGCGCGCTGATCAGCGTCGCACGCCAGTCGCGCAGGAACAGGAAAACGACGACGACCGCCAGCACCGCGCCCTCAATCATCGCGGCCATCGAGCTGCGATATTGTTCCTTGGTGTATTCGGTGCGCGTGAAGAGGATCTTGAAATCGACCTTGGGGTTGTTCTTCTTGATCTGCTCCAGTTTCTTCATCGTCTCGTCGTGGACGGTGACGTCCGATGCGCCTTTCGCTTTCTCGATCGAGAAGCTCAGCACTTGACGCCCCTTGATCTTCGCGAGGTTGCGCTGTTCGGCGTATCCGTCCGTCACCTTCGCGACGTCGGCCAGTCGAATCGTGCGGCCATTGCCGATCGATATGCGCGTTTCGCCCAGCTGAAAGGCGCTGCCCGCGTTGCCGAGCACCCGCACCGCCTGTTCGCTTCCCGCGATCTCGGTCCGCCCGCCCGCCGCATTCACGTTCACCTGGCTGGCGGTCAGGCCATAGCTTTGCATCCGCGCAGGATCGAGGATCACGCGAATCTCGCGGTCGACGCCGCCCGACCGCCTCACCTGGCTCATGCCCGGGATCGAGAGCAATTCCTTCGCCACCGTATTGTCGACGAACCAGGACAGTTGTTCCAACGTCATGTCGGTCGCTTCGACGGCGAAATAGGTGATCGGGCCACCGGCGATGTCGACCCGCACGACCTGCGGCTCCAATATCCCGTCGGGCAGATCGCTGCGGATCTGCTGAACGGCCTGATTGACGTCGTTATAGGCGCGGTCAATCGGGGTGCCGATCGCGAACTGCACAAAGGTCCGGCTGCTCCCCTCGCTGACATAGGACGACATTTCGTCGACGCCGCTCACGCCGCGGATCGCCGCCTCGACCCGCTGGGTAACCTGCGTCTCGAGCTCGGTCGGCGCCGCGCCGGGCTGGCTGACGACCACCTGTACCGCCGGAAACTCGACGTCCGGCTGATCGTTGACGTCCATCCGGTTGAAGCTGACGAGCCCCGCAAGCAGCAACAGCACGAAAAGCACGATCGGCGGCACCGGATTGCGAATGCACCACGCGGAAATATTGCGGAAACTCATGACTCAGGCGCCCTTGTGCAAATACGATGCCGATGAGGCGATTATTATTGCGATGATTTCTGCATCACCGGCTTTACCTTGTCGCCGACGTTGAGGAAGGCGCCGGCCAGCGTCACCACCCGTTCGTTGCCCGCAAGACCCGATGCAATGGACACACCGGCATCGCTGACCGCGCCGACCTTGACCGGCTTGCGCTCGATCTTGTCGTCCTTGCCGACGATCAACACATAATTGCCCTCGGGCCCGCTCTGGACCGCGCTTTCGGGAAGCAGCGGCGCCTCGGCGGTACCGGCGATCAGGCGCGCGTCGGCAAAGCCGCCGGGACGCAGCACCGATGAATAGGGAATGGCGATGCGCACGGTGCCCTGGCGCGTATTCATGTCGACGACCGGCGACACCTGCCACACCTGTCCGGCAATCTGCACGTCGGTCCCCACCGGCGTCACCGTCGCGCGCGTGCCGACACGCACGCGCGCCAGGTCGGCTTCGGCCATCTGCGCCAGCATCTCCATCTCGCCGCCGCGCGCCATACGGAACAGGACCCCACTGCCCGCGCCGACAATCTGGCCGGGTTCGACCTGGCGCGTCAGCACCAGACCCGCCGCGGGCGCGACGATGTTGAGCCGCGCGTTGCGCGCCGTGGCTTCGGCATATTGCGCCTGTGCGACGCGAACGCGCGCGTTGGCCGCATCGCGCGTCGCGCGCTTGCGATCCATATCGGCCTTGGAAATGAAGCCGCGCGAAACGAGCGCCTCGGCGCGTTCGAGTTCAGCCTGCGCGAGGCTGGCATCGGCCTGCGCGACGCGGATCTGTGCGGCAAGGCTCGCCGCCTGTTGCGACTGGACCGAACGGTCGATGACCGCGAGCGTCTGGCCCGCGCCGACCCATTGGCCGGGCTCGACGAGCACGCGCTCGACCTGCCCGCCTTCGCCCGCGACGCCGACCGGCATCTCGCGGCGCGCCGCGATCGTCCCGTTCGCGGCGATCGCCGCCTCGACCGAGACGCGGCCGGGAACCACCACCGTCACGTTCGGCACCGCGGCCTGCTGCCCACCGGCATCGGCGGCCGCGCCCTTGCCGCCAGAGAAGGCATAATAGGCAGCCGCGAGCGCCAGCACGATCAGCACGACCGCGACGATCAGCCGCGTGCGCTTGCGCCGGCTGTCGTCGGCCTGTTCGTAAAAGCTTTGCGTCCCCGCCAGGCTGTCCATCGAATCCACTTTCCGTTCGTAGTTCACGCCGAAATCCCTCCCTGGCATCGCGCGAGTCGACACGGCGCACGCAGGCGCCCGTCCCCAAAAGACGCGCACGGCAGGACCAAACCTCTTTCGAGGTGTATTACCTAATTAAATCACCACATGCAATAGGCGATGCGTCGTCGCGCCCATGCCCCCCGGCGCGCGCTCCATAATATGAACATCGCGTAATTTCCAGTGGTTGCACTCACGAAAAAGGGCGGCGCGCCCCTCGGGCGGCCACCCTTTCATCGCCGGCCACAAAGCGGCCGGGCTATGCGGGCGCGATCAGCGCACGCGCCCGCGCCGGATCAGATTCACGACGGCGAGCAGGATAATTGCGCCGATAAAGGCGGTGAGCAAGGTCATCGGGTCAAAGGCGTCACCGCGAAGATGCCCGCCACCAAGAAAGCTGCCGAACAGAAAGCGGCCCAGGATCGACCCCACACAACCGACGATGATGTTGAGGAAGATACCCTGCTGGGCGTCGGTGCGCATCACGATGCTGGCGAGCCAGCCGATGATGCCGCCCATGACGATAGCGATAATCCAGGTAAGCATATGATAACCCCCTATGATCTGTGACCGCCCGGCTTTGCAGGCTGCTTGTTGGTAACGCAATTATCCGAAATCACCTAGTGGAATGGCAAAGGCACGCATCGGCGTGCCTTTGCCATACATGATGGTCAGCGTACGCTGCCCCGTCGGATCAGATTGATGATGCCCAGAAGCACGACCGCGCCGATAAAGGCCCAGAGCAGTCCGATCGGGCTGAAGGTGTCGAGGCTGGCCCCCATGCCGAAAAAGCTGCCGAGGAAATTGCCGAGAAACGCGCCCACGATGCCGACGACGACATTGAGGATGATTCCCTGCTGCGCATCGGTGCGCATGACGATGCTGGCCAGCCAGCCGATGATGCCGCCAACGATCAAAGTAACGATCAAACCAATCATAAAATATCCCTTCCCTGAACCGGCCAGAGCCCTGATTGTCTCCGGCCCCAATTGGAACGCTCCGCCGCGGCGAAGGCTCGCGTCGGCGATGGACAAACAATGCCGAAAGGGATCGAAAGGTTCCCGGCCGGCCCATCGGAGCGCGGCCGGGAAAAGGGGGATCGGTTCCTTAATCGGAACGTCTCCGGGTCGCAGCGCCCGATTAAGCAGCGCGATTTGACCACGGTGTGACGATCATCACAGATCCCGAAATAAAGTGGGATGAAGCACGCACGCCGCCGCCTGTGGAGCGATCGGTGCCGCAAAATGCCGCGCAGAAAGGCGCCCATACGAAATGGGGGCCGGCATCGCTGCCAACCCCCACTATCCGGTTCTGTCCCGTGCGCCCCGCCCCGCTTCATCCCGGTCCGCTTCTCTTGCGATTCAGCAGCCCGCAAAACGACGCGATGCGATGCACGTCGGCACAATCCGGCGACGGTTTGGTCGGCCCCCTTTCGGGGGCCGGCCTCACCTGAAAAGCCCTTCATCATCTCGTCCTGCGCTTCTGCCGAAACAGCTGCGCTTCAAAAGCGATGGACTGCTTTTCATATGCCTGATCGGGTTCGCATCAACTCGTGGGAATCGCTACGTTCCGTGATCAAGCTATCGGTCGATTTCCTCGTCAAACCAATCCGTTCTCTTCCGGCTAGTCTTGCAACCACCCTTGATGTCCCGGCGGTCCGACGCCTCTGTCGTCCGATGATTTGAAGCTGTCACGAACGCTTTTCGTCGCCAACAAAAAAACGCCGCGAACACCGCTTGGGCCACCCGGAATTGTGGATAAGTCCGGCATTAGCAACAAGCGGATTCGTGGACGCATTTTTGTAACAGGGATGCAACACAAAGCCATGCGAATGCGGGCGATGTTCGCGCCGATTTCGAGGGAGGGGACGCGGGGAGCGCGTTCAGAGCGCGAGCGACTCGACTCGCCGATATGTCGCCGAGTCGAGACTGGCTTGTGCATGCATGAGCACCGCATCCTTCATCTCGAGGATCGCCTTGTGCCGCGCCGGATTGGCGGCAGCGGGGAGCAATCCCTTCAATATTCTGCAAAAATGCACCGCGGCAACGTCGTTGCGCGCGACCGTCGGCATGGCGGTGCCCAGCCCGCGTTGCAGATAATGATCGAACCCGTCGGGCAGCGGCAATATCCGGTCGGATCCGTGGCCGGTCCCTTCGGGGCCCTCGTCAAGGTTGCGCCGGGCCAGTTCGGCCGTTGCCGCTCCCAGCCAATCCAGCGCCGTGATCGCGGTAAAGGGATCGTTTATCCCCGGAGAAAGCGCGCGCAATGCGATTTCCACAAGCTCGTCGATCAGATAGTCAGGGTCCTGTTCCGCCGTGCGATGCCCGCCTATCGCAAAACAATTCCGAAGCTCGCGCTGCCCCTCATCGTCGAGCGCGATGCCGTCCCACTCCAGCAGCGGAACGACCGGATGGACAAAATCGCCCGGCCGCCGTGCAAGCGCGATACGCCCGCCCATTTTCTTCGCAAATCGGTCAAGCGCATCGAAATCGACGATGCGAATATAGCCGGGGGCGGACGCGAATATGCTTTGCCCCGCGAATGCGGGCCGATGCGGTTCGCGCACGCCGGGGTCGGGGAATCGACGGTCAAGGTCGGACAAGAGGCGGCGGCCGATCCGTTCGATCACCGAATTGATCCGGATGCTGGCGGGGATATGATTCAGAAGAAAGACCAGGGCCGCGATCGAGACAAGCGTGAGCCCGAAAACGACCAAAAGCGAAAGTTGCGGGACAAACGCCTGAACCGATGGCGCGCCGGCCGCGATCGGCGACACGGCCTGTTCGGTTTCGCTTCGCACCACGCGAAGCAACAGCAAGCTGTACATAAGGTCGCAATGAAAATTCCAAGCGACAGCTGATTTCCGCGATCCTCCATGAAGTTGGTCAATATGCGCGGACCATAAGTTCCCGACGCGTAGGCCACGGCTGCGATCGTGATCGAAAAAATCGTCGCGGCGATGCCGATCATCGATGCCGCGATCAGCGCGAGCAGGCTCCGTGCGCCTTCGGGACTCGGCGGAGCGAGGAATCCGAGGCGCTCCAGCGTTTGCGCGACGCCGATCCGATCGATCCAGATTGTCCCGTAAGCAAGCAGCAGCGCCGCCAGCGTGAAGAGTGCGGGGTAGAACCAATAGCTCGCCTGTATCGTCCGCCACAGCGAACGAAGCCCCGCGATCATCGCATCCCCCCCACCAGGTCGGCCGCCTTGCGGCTCACGCGCGCCCCAGATCGCCCTTGCCGACCGTCCCCGACGCCATTTCGAGCATCCGGTCGAGGCTCTTGCGCGCCGCAAGCCGCAGCTCTTCGTCCATCTCGATCCGCGGTTTCAGGTCGCGGAGCGCGAGGTAGAGCTTTTCCATCGTGTTGAGCGCCATATAGGGGCAGATGTTGCAGTTGCAGTTGCC
>JBGTUD010000127.1:0-7714 GCA_041939405.1 Sphingopyxis sp.
AAGAAGGCGGCGTCGGCGGGACGATCAACGTCATCACCCGCAATCCGCTCGACCTCGACCCCTTCACCGTTTCGGCGTCGCTGCAGGGCGTCTATTCGGACCTGTCGGGCAAGGTCGATCCGCAGGCATCCGGGCTCGTCAGCTGGAAAAATGCCGACGAGACGTTCGGCGTGCTCGTCGGCGCCATCTATCAAAAGCGCCGCACGCGCCGCGACGGGCTGGAGATCTTTGGCTATCGCCCCGCGGGCGGCGGCCAGACGGCGTTGATTCCGACGCTGATGGGCTCGTCGATGTTCGAGCAGGAGCGCGAACGCTATGGTGCCAATATCGGCATCCAGTTCCGCCCGTCGGATGAGCTCGAGATCAACCTGACCGGCCTTTATTCGCGCTTCAATGCCGACAATTTCAACCAGAACTATCTCGCCTGGGGCGATCAGGCGCTCGGCGGGGGCGGTACGTTGACCAACGCCGTCATCCAGGATGGCATCGCGGTGGCGGGCACGATCGCGTCGCGCAACAATGGCACCGAGGGTTTCGGGGTCGTCTATGACGCGATCGACCGCCAGGCGGTCGCCAAGACCGTGTCGGCCGATTTCGACCTGACCTATCGCCCCAGTGACACGTTGAGCGTCCATTTCAAAGCGGGCTGGACCAAGGCGAACGGCGACACGAGCAACGAAAATTTCATTGAATTCGCCGGACCGGGCCGGTTCACCTACGATCTGCGCAGCGGCCGCCCCGAAGTCAGCTTTGGTAGCCCCAACCCGCTCAATCCGGCGGGCATCCGTCCCGATTTTGCGCGTATCCAGTCGGTCACGAACGACGATGAAGAAAAATATGTCTATCTCGACCTGGAAAAAGAGGTTGAGTGGGGTCCGCTGACCGCGCTCAAATTCGGCGTGAAATATACCGACCACGACCGCGTCGCCGAGCGTTTCGCGACCAATGGCGGGGTGTTCACTCCGGGGCTGCGCTGCAACGGTGCGCCGTGTACCTCGGCCGATTTTGCCACCGGCGGCGGTATGCCCGGCGATTTCCTCGACAATATCGCGTCACCCGGTACGCTCACCGATTATTGGCGCGTCGATCCTGCCAAGCTGCGCGCCATCTATGCCGCGCAGACGGCGCCCGGCACCGATCGATTCCTTGTTCCGGGCAACAGCTATTCGATCAATGAAAAGGCCTATGGCGGCTATGGTCTCGCCAAATTCGGCGGCGAGGGCTGGCGCGGCAATGTCGGCGTGCGGGTGATCCGCACCGACCAGACCTCCGAAGGCTTCATCATCGGCGGCGCTAACCCGCAGTTCACCAACCCCTTTGGCGGCTTCACGCCGAGCAGAGCGAAACGGTCGTACACCGACATTTTGCCGAGCGCCAACCTGTCGGTCGACCTGTCGGACAAGGTGGTGCTGCGCTTTGGCGCGGGCAAGACCGTGACGCGCCCCGACTTCGTCGACATCACCCCCGGTGTCGATCTGAACGGGACGCTGCTGACAGGGCGCGGCGGCGATCCCAATCTCGATCCCTATCGCGCCAACCAATATGATCTGTCGATCGAATGGTATCCCGACCGCGAAACGATCGTCGCGCTGGCGGCCTTTTACAAGGACATCCAATCGTACATCGTCAACACGACCTCGACCGAAATCCTGCCCGGCGTGTTCGTGCCGGGGTCGGAACCCGCGGGCTGCGTCGCGGCAGGCGGCAGCAATCCCAATTTGTTCAATTGCCCTTATCAGATCAACCGCCGCAGCAACGGCGCGGGCGGCCGCAATCAGGGGTTTGAATTTCAGGTGTCGCGCCCGATCTGGGGCGGCTTCGGCGCGGTGGTCAACTACACCTATTCGGATGCCAAGGCGAACAATGGCGACCCCATTCCGGGCAACTCCAAACATTCGCTCAACCTGACGGGCTATTATGAGAATGACCTGCTCAGCGCGCGACTGTCTTACAACTACCGGTCGAAATTCTTTATCGACATCGACCGCGCGGCCCCGCTCAACCAGGCGGCGCTGTCGTCGCTCGATGCGTCGGTCAGCGTCAATGTGACCGATAATATCGCGTTGACCGCCGATGCGGTGAACCTGACCAACGAACCGATCGAGCAATATTCGGGAACCCGTGCGCTGCCGCGCAACATTTTCGACAACGGCCGTCAGTTCTATTTCGGCGTCCGCGCCAAATTCTGATCGCTCAGCGGTGGTCGCAGGAGGCCCGCCGTCATCCCGGTTCCCCGGATGACGGCGGGTTTTTCTGGTCTCGAAAGATCAGAGCGCGCGTTTCAGCACCGCCGTTTTGCCATGCGCGCCGGTGATTTTCAGCGTGCCGTCGCTCGGAAAGCTCAGCCGGACCGGGGCGCGCATCAGTTCGAAAAAGGCGTTCTCCTGCGTCATTCCCGCACCGGGGCAGGCCATTTCGGTTGCCGTCAACGGACCTGCGGTCAGTGTGCGGTCGGTGATCGAATAGCCGCCCGAAAAGCGATTGCAGCCCGCGCTGCCGCTGAGGCGATCGGCCTCGAACATCAGCGAGGTCGGGCGATCGGACGCGACCGCGATCCCCGCGATCGACACGAAGGTCCAGCTCGTCCCCGCCAGGTCGCCCGGCGGCAGGATGGCGCCGCCGCACCCCTTCACCGTCTTGCCGTCGGCGATGACCGTGACCGTGTCGGCGTAGCGCCGGTCGCTCATCCCGTCGCTGCATTCGCCACGCACGACCTCGACCGAGAGCCGGTCGGTGGCATAGGTTTCGCCGCCGGCCGTCGCGCGCGCGCCGGGGTTGGGCGCGACGATCCGTGTTTCGCCGTAATCGCCCGCATAATTCAGCCGTTCGCGGGTGATCTCCAGCGTCCAGCCGGGCTCGGTGCCCAGCGCCATATAGGCGGCGGCCGGCTGCGGCCCGTCAGCGGCCGGCGCACAGGCGGCGAGCGCGAGCGCGGACAGAAGGATGGCGGGGATGATCCGGATCATGCGGCGTCTCCTATCGCGGCGGGACTGATCGCCCGATGAACGGGGGGAGGTGCCTATCGGTTCCGCCGCTGGTTCAGCACTTCATAGGCCATCACCGCGGTTGCGACCGCGGCGTTCAAACTGTCCGCCTTGCCCATCATCGGCATTTTGACGCGCACATCGGCGGCCGCCGCATAATCGGCGGGCATCCCTTGCGATTCATTGCCCGTCAGGATGAAGGTCGGCGCGGTATAGCGCACAGCCTGATAATCCTCGGTATCGTCGCCGAGCCAGGTCGCGACGAGCTGGCCGGGGCCTTGCCGCAGCCAAAGCAGAAATTCGTCCCAGCGCGCGACCACCAGTTTCTGCGTGAAGATGGCCCCCATGCTCGCACGTACCGCCTCGACCGCGTAGGGATCGGTGCTTTCGCCCAAGAGGATCAGCCCGCCCGCGCCGACCGCATCGCCGGTGCGCAGCATCGTGCCGAGATTGCCGGGATCGCGCAGCCGCTCGGCGACCAGCCAGATCGGCGCGGCATCGCGGTCGAGGTCGGCGAGCCTGGTCTGCGGTTCGGCATAGACGCCCACGATCGTCTGTGGATTGTCCTTGCCCGACAGTTTGGACAGGATCGCGGGCGTGGTGTCGATCACCTCGCCGCCCGCCGCCAAGGTGGCGTCGGCCAGGGCCTTGGCCAGCGGATGCGCTGCGCCTTCAGGGCCGAGGAACAGCCACCGGGGCAGCACGCCCGCCTCGCGCGCTTCGGTCGCGATGCGCAGTCCTTCGGCCAGGAACAGCCGCTCGGCGCGGCGATGGCGCTTTTCGCGCAGCAGGCGCATCCGCTTGACCAGCGGGTTCGACAGGCTTTCGATCGTGCTGCGGCGACCGGTCATGCGGTCAATCCTCGCCGAAGCTGTCCTTGACCAACCCGACGAGCTTCAGCAGCGCGGCGTCGGCGCCGTCGCCCTTAGTGTGAATGGTGATGCTGTCGCCCTTCGCCGCGCCCAGCATCATCAGTCCCATGATCGAGGTACCGTTGACGCGCGATCCGCCCTTTTCGACCTCGACCGACACGGTTTCGGGAAGGCGGCTCACAAAGGTGACGAACTTGGCGCTGGCGCGCGCGTGCAGGCCGCGCTGGTTGGTGATTTCGACGGTTTCGGAAACTTCGTTCACGGCCCCACCCCCAGCATTTCGGACGCGACGGAGATATATTTCTGCCCCGCTTCCTTCGCCGCAATCACCGCGGCGCGAAGATCCATCGACTTGCGCGCGCTTTCGAGGCGGATCAGCATCGGCAGGTTGACGCCCGCGATCACCTCGGTCCGTCCGGCTTCGAGCAGGCTGATCGCGAGATTCGACGGTGTCCCGCCGAACAGGTCGGTCAGCATCACGACGCCGCGGCCCTCGTCGACGATGCGGATCGCGTCGGCGATTTCCTTGCGCCGCATCTCCATATTGTCGTTGGGGCCGATGCAGACCGTCGCGACGGCGCGCTGCGGGCCGACGACATGCTCCATCGCGCGCACCATTTCTTCGGCGAGACGCCCGTGCGTGACGAGCACCATTCCCAGGAGCGGCAGAGCCTTGTCGTTACCCATGCAGTCGTCGACCCTTATGTTTTTCCGCCGGACGCGGGAGAAGCGGGCGGGGGCTTGCCCTCAAGCCCATCTTGCGGGCTGGAGTCAAGGTTGCGGTGGGTTACGGCGGGTTTATGCCCGGCGGCGCGTAGCGTCCGCGCAACGCGGTCGGCGACATGAACCGACCGATGGCGCCCGCCGGTACAGCCAAAGGCGATGGTGACATAGCTTTTGCCCTCGGCGCGATAGCGCGGGAGCAAGGTCAGGATCAGCCTTTCGATCTGCGCGATGCTGTCTTCATAGGCGGGGTCGGCGATCACATAGGCCGCGACATCGGGATCGAGCCCGGTTCCGGGCTTGAGTTTCGGGTCCCAGTGCGGGTTGCGCAGATAGCGCATGTCGAACACCAGGTCGGCGTTGCGCGGCAACCCACGCGCGAAGCCAAAGCTCAGGATGTTGAGCACCGGCTCTCCCTCGCCGGCGTCGCCGAAGCGCTGGCGGATTTCCTGTTGCAGGTCGTTGCTGCTGTAATTGGTCGTGTCGACGACATGCTCGGCCCAGCGGCGCAGCGGTTCCATCATCTCGCGTTCGCGCGCGATGCCGTCGGCGGCGGGGCGGTCCTCGGCCATCGGATGGCGGCGGCGCGTTTCGGAGAAGCGTCGCTCGAGCTCCGCTCCGGCGCAGTCGAGGAAAAGCGTCTCGACATCGTGCGCGCCATGCGCGCGCAGCTCCTTGATCCTTTTGACGAGCAGGGCGGGGCGAAAGCCCCGGCTGCGGCTGTCGATGCCGACCGCGACCGGGCGGTTCGCCTCGTCGCGCTTGACCGGCGCGTCGATCAGCGGCTCGAGCAAGGCCAGCGGCAGATTGTCGACCACCTCCCACCCCAGATCCTCGAGCACCTTCAGCACGGTCGATTTGCCCGCGCCCGACAGGCCGGTGACGAGAAGAAGGCGCGACTCGGCGTCGGGGCGCGAATCGTCGGTCATGCCCCGGGTGCCAGTCGTTCGAGCGCGAGCATGATCTTGATCGGCGCCGACACCTCGAACGCCGAAAGCAACAGCGCCGGCAGGGGATGCCCCGCGACGGTTTCGACTTGCCCGATCGCGGGCATCCGGTCGTATCGGTCGGTGAGCCGCACCGCGAGCGCCAGCGGCACCGGCGCGGTCCAGGGGCGCTCGACGATCCCGATCCCGCGCACCTCCAGCTTGCCCGCGAGAGTGTCGGGGGGGCGGCACCACAGCCGTCCGCGATCCGACCAGATGTCGCAGCGGTCATCGGCGACAAGCCGCGCTCCGCGATCGATCAGGCGCAGCGCAAGGTCGGACTTGCCTTGCCCCGAATTGCCGAGGATCAGCACGCCGCCGTTGCCCGCGGCGACGCAGCTCGCATGGATGTTGACGATTTCAGGTCTGGTCCGGCTGGGCAGCATGGCGAGCAGGCTTACCGGCGGCGAAGCGGGGCTGCAAGGCGATAGAGCGTGTGCGTCAGCCCGCCTGTGTCCCGCTTTCGCGCGCGGGCAGCGTAATGAGCAGGCTTGCGCCCGCCTTGCCGTCGTCGCGGTCCTTGGCGCTGATCGTTCCGCTGTGCCCTTCTACGATCGTCCGCGCGATCGCCAGGCCCAGTCCGCTGTGCCGGCCAAAGCTTTCGCCCGCCGGGCGGTCGCTGTGAAAGCGCCGGAAAATCGCTTCGCGCTGTGCAGGATCGATGCCGGGGCCATCGTCGTCGACGCGGACATGCACCTCGTCGCCCAGCCGCGTCGCGGTGATGCAGACAAGGCCGCTATCGGGCGAAAAGCTGATCGCATTGTCGATGACATTGTCGATCGCGCGTTCAAGCCGGTGGCCGTCGCCCATGACGATGGTGGTCCCCTTGCGCGGCCGGGCAAAAGCGACGCGCGGATGCGGCACCCCGGGTTCGAGGCGCGCGGCGCGCGATGCCAGCATCGATTCGATCATCATCCCCACGTCGATCGGCTCGAACAGGGTGCGCGACAATTGCGCGTCGACGCGGCTCGCTTCGCTGATGTCGTTCACAAGGCGGTCGAGCCGGCGCACATCCTCGTCGGCGATCGCGAGCAGCTGGGCGCGCTGTTCGTCGGTCTGGACGCGCCCCAGCCCCTCGATCGCCGAACGCACCGATGCGATGGGATTCTTGAGCTCGTGCGTCACATCGGCGGCGAAATGTTCGCCGGCGTCGATGCGTTCGCGCAGCGCCTGTGTCATGTCCGAAAGCGCGCGGGCGAGCGTGCCGATCTCGTCGCGGCGGCTGGGCAGGCGCGGAACGACCACCTCGCGCGCGCGGCCGAGCCGGACGCGCACCGCCGCGCGCGCGAGCCGCCGCAACGGGCGCACGATCGTGCGGGCCAGGAACAGCGAGAGCAGCACCGACGCCATCAGCACGACAAGAAGGACCACCGCGAGGCGGAAGCGCTCGGCGCGCACCGTGCGCGTGATGTCGCGCGCATTGAGCGTCATCAGCACCGTCTGCGGTGTGTCGAGGTCGACGATGCGCGCGGCGCTGAGCAGCGGGGTGCGTTCGGGCGCATAGCGAAAGCGGCTCGCCGCTTGCCCGCTTGCCTGCGCTTCGATCACTTCGGGCCAGGCGGCCGCCGTATCGACCTTGGGCTCGTGAAAGTCGGGATAGGTCGGGGCGCCGACGATCCAGTCGATGCCGCGATCCATCGCGCGCGCAGCGTCGCGCTGCCAGGCCTGGAGGTCGGGATCGCGCAGCGTATAGGTCGGGGGGGCAGTGGCGAAGCTGTCCGAGATCAGGCGTCCGTCGGCGGCATAGAAGCGCAGCCGCGACTCGGTCGCTTCGGCAAATTCGCTGATCAACCGGTCGCGCTCGGCGGGCCGCGCCGCTTCGAGCGCCGTATCGAGCATCGCGAGCTGATCCTCCATCACGGCGATGCGCGTATCGACCAGCCGGGTGCGATAGGTGTCGAGGTAAAAAAAGCCCCCCGCCAAAAGCGCGACGGCCAGGATGTTGACCGCCAATATGCGCGTCGTCAGCGACCAGCGCGCCGACCAGACGAGCGGCGATTCCTCCTGCTCCGCCGCGCTGGCGTCGAGAGGCAGCGGATCAGCTTTCGTCGGCAAAGCGGTATCCCGCACCATAGAGGGTCGCGATCGCGTCGAACCCCGGATCGACCTCGCGGAATTTGCGGCGCAGCCGCTTGATGTGGCTGTCGAT
>JBGTUD010000128.1:0-7699 GCA_041939405.1 Sphingopyxis sp.
GGCATTCCCTGGAATTTTCCGCGGGGCGCTTGATTCCGACCGCGAACGACAAGCTGCTCAAAGTCGATCCCAAGAGTCTGTTCCAGGGCGTTGACCGCGTGTCGACGATCGCCAGCGAAAAGACGCGCGCGGTGAAGGTCGGGCTCGACAAGGACCGCATCACGCTCAGCGTCACCAGCCCCGAAAACGGCACCGCGGCCGAAGAACTCGCCGCCGGCTACGACAGCGACGCGATGGAGATCGGCTTCAACGCCCGCTACCTCAGCGACATTTTGGGGCAGGTCGATGGGGACAGCGTCGAACTCCACCTCGCCGACGCCAATGCGCCGACATTGATCCGCGAAAGCGAAAAGAGCCCGGCGCTCTATGTGCTGATGCCGATGCGGGTGTAAACTCCTACTCAAACTCACCGTCATTGCGAGCCCGGCGAAAGCCGGGGGAAGCAATCCAGAGCGGTTTACGCCTGCACTGGATTGCCGCGTCGCCTCCGGCTCCACGCAATGACGAGGTTTGGGATTCTTACCCCGCCTTCGCGACCCGCCAGATCACCCCGCCGGTATCGTCGGCGATCAGCGCGCTGCCGTCCTTCGCCACCTTGACGTCGGCCGGGCGGCCGCGGGTGGTCTTGCCATCGGCGCCCAGGAAGCGGTCGAGCAGCGTGATCGGCAGCGCGTCGAGCGGCTTGCCGTTGGCGCCGAACTTGACGAACACGACATCATAACCGGCCACCGGCTCGCGGTTCCACGATCCGTGCCGGGCGATCAGCGCGCCGTTCGACCAGCGCTCGCCAAGATCGAGCCCGGTGGTAAACGTGAAGCCCAGCGGCGCCGTATGGGCGCCTAGCCCATATTCGGGCCGCTTGACATATTGGCGCCGGTCCTCGGCTTCGGGCTCCACCCGGGGATCGATGAAGCCGCCCCAATAATACCAGGGCCAACCGTAAAAATCGCCTTCGTCCACATCGGTCAGATAATCGGGGACCAGATCGCTGCCCAGCATGTCGCGTTCGTTCACGACGGTCCACAGCCGGTCGCTGCCCGGATAGAAGGCCAGGCCGACGGGGTTTCGGATACCGGCTGCAAAGGTACGGATATATTGGCTCTCGGGTCGCACTTCGAGCACGCTGGCGCGGCGGAACTCGCGGTTCATGCCCGCCTCGCCGATGTTCGAATCGGCGCCGACGCCGATATAGAGCCAGCCGTTCGGCGCCGCGGCCAGGCTCTTGGTCCAATGGCGGTTGGTGCCTTTGGCGGGCAGGTCGACGATCTTCGTGGGCTTGCCGCTCATCTTCGTCTCGCCCGCGACATAGGGAAAGGCGAGCAGCGCATCGGTGTTCGCGACGTAAAGCGTGTCCCCGACCAGCGCCATGCCATAGGGCGAATTGAGGCCGGTGATATAGACGGTCTTCACCTCGGCCTTGCCGTCGCCGTCGGCGTCGCGGAGCAGGGTGATACGGTTCGCCGACGGTTTGCGTCCGGCACCTGCCTTACCCATCAGATTTTTCATCACCGCGCCCTCGACGCCGCCGTCCTTGCGCGGCGGGCTCTGCGATTCGGCCGCCAGCACATCGCCATTGGGCAGCACCAGGATCGTGCGCGGATGGTCGAGCCCCTCGGCAAAGCGCTGGACGCTCAGCCCCTCGGCGGCGCGCGGTGCCTGTCCGGCGGGCCAGCTGGTCGCTTCGGGGACGTTGATCGTCGGGAAGGTTTCGGTGCGCTGCGACGCCATCACCGGCACCCGGCCGCTGAGCTCGGCGGTCGAGAAACGGGCCACATCGGGCCGCGACATGACGTACAGCGTCACGCCACCGACGATCAGCAGCAGGAGGAGGGCGAGGCCGACATATTTCAGGATCTTGCGCATAAGCTCTGTCTACACGGGCAAGGCGTGGCGGCAAAGGGGCGAAACGAGCTGCCAAGGCGGGTGGTTGGGTTAAGGCGACGGCGTCCCGCATTAACCTTACCCCATTGTTCATCACGGTTGAAAAGGGCGCAGTGATGCCCGGCGTGTAGGACGGCGCTCCACGTTACGGACCAGGAAGTCGATGCACCTGCCAGCCCCCTTTCTCACCGACCGCGCCGCGGTAGAGGACGCCCACGCCCTGATCAGCTTGCACGGCGAGGAAGCAGGCTTTGCGGCGGCCGCCCGCGCCGAGCAATATCGCGTGCTCGGCAATCATGTCCATTTCGCGCGCTGGCGGCAGATCGAGCGGCTGATCACCTATCTGGCGGTCGAGGATGTGCTCGACACGGTTCACTGAGACCGGATTTCACCAAGCCTGACAGAAAGCGTTAAAGACGCAATCCTGCGGTTTCGGGCAATCCTGCGATGATGTTGAGGTTCTGGACACACGCGCCGCTGGCGCCCTTGCCCAGATTGTCGAGCCGCGCGACGAGCCGCGCCTGGCTGGCGTCGGCATTGGCAAAGACGAACAGCTGGATGCGGTCGTCGCCCGCGTCCGACGCGCGGAGCAGCATTTCGCCGTCCATCGGCGCGTCGCCCATGACGACGACCGGGCTTGCGCCGTAAAAGTCGGCTAGCGCGGACCGTAACGCGTCGGGCGTCGCGGCCGGAGGCATGGCGCCGAGCGGCAGCGGCACTTCGACCACCATTCCGCGGTGCGCCGGGATCACTGCGGGCGAAAAGAGCGGCGCGACCGACAGGCCGCAGCGCGCCTGCATCTCGGGCACATGCTTGTGCCCCAGCGCGAGCGCATAGCCGCGCCAGGCAATGTCCCGATCCTCTTCGAAACGCTCGATCAGCGCCTTGCCCCCGCCCGAATAGCCGCTGACGGCGTGGCAGACATAGGGCCAGTCGGCGGGGAGCAGGCCGGCCTGGACCAGCGGCGCAACGAGCGCGATGAAGCCGGTCGAATAGCAACCGGGATTCGACACGCGCGGCGCGGACGCCACCGCTTCATGCCCCACGACTTCGGGAAAGCCATAGGTCCAGCCCGGCGCGACGCGATGCGCGGTCGAAGCGTCGATCACGCGAGTGCGTTCGTTCTCGATCATCGCCACGGCTTCGCGCGCGGCGTCGTCGGGGAGGCAGAGGATGACAAAATCGGCATCGTTCAGGGCCTCGCGCCGCGCCGCGGCATCCTTGCGGCGCGCCTCGTCGAGCCGGATCAGCGCAAACTCCGTCCGCCCGCCGAGCCGTTCGGCGATTTCCAGCCCCGTCGTTCCCGCGGCGCCGTCGATGAATACGCTTTTCGTCATCGCCTATCCCAGTCGCTTGGCACCGCTGACGGGCACCGCATGTCCTTCGGTCCGCGACCGTTCGATCAGGTCGGCAAGCGGTTCGGCACGGACCTCCATCCAGTGCTGGCTCGCGTGTATGATCGTCGCCGCGTCGGCCATGATGCCGACGTGCCCCGGAAAGAAGACGAGGTCGCCGCGCGCAAGACGGGCAGGATCGACATCCCTGTCGGGGCCCAGCGCTGCAAGCTGAAGGTCGGTGTCGCGTGGCAATTGAACGCCCGCCAAGGACCAGGCGAGCTGGACGAGCCCCGAGCAGTCGATTCCCTTGGCAGTACGGCCGCCCCACACATAGGGCGTTCCGATCATATCCTCGGCAAATCCCGCCGGGTCACTCTCGGCTTTGCCGACTTCGGTGAGCGCGGCGAGCGGCAGATAGCCGTGCGAGGTTGCGAGCCATTCGCCTTCGCCCTCGCCCATCACCAGCGCGCCACGCGGCAATACGCCTGGCCCCCCGGCCGCGGCATCGGCGGTGCTGTGAAGCATCGCTTCGACCATTGCGACCCGGTGCGTCGGGGCGATCGGCGCGCCGAGCGCCTCGGCCGCGAGATAGCCGACATAATGATCGGCGAGGCAATAGCCCCACGCCCAGCCCCCGGTCAGGTCGAGCAGCGCAAAGCCTTCGCCGAACAGCAGTTCGCTGGTCTGTTCGGCGTCGAGCGACGGTGCCGCGCGGAGCGCCGCGGCAGGAAGCACGCTGCTCCGCATCATCGGCGCGGCATAATGCGGGGCGAAATAGGTGCCGGCGACGGCGATATCGGCCAGGTCGGGGCGGATCGCCACGACGCGCGGGTCGAAACCCTGCGACGTTCCGGTCAGGCCGAAGCGGTCGCGGCCCGCGCCAACAGTGCCGGGGCGTCCCATGCGCACGCGGCTTGCCGCCATATTGTCACCGCTCTCTGCTGTCACAGCCCGTCCCGTTGAAACCCTGGGTCCGCAGGGTGCGGACGATCGCGGGCCATTAGACCAGCCGCCGACGCTTTATCAAGCCTTGCTGCGGCGGTCGTAGCGCGCCTGCAACATCGCCCATGCGGCGCGTAGCCCCAGCGCGGCGCCGCCTTTGGGCCGCCCCGGCTTCGCCGACGGTCGCCAGGCGAAGGTGTCGATATGCGCCCAGGCCGTTTCGTCGGGCACAAAGCGCTTGAGGAACAGCGCCGCGGTGATGGCTCCGGCGAAGGGCGAACTGCCCGCATTGCCGAGATCGGCGATGTCGGTTTCAAGGAGTTCGGCATAGCCATCCCACAGCGGCATCCGCCATAAAGGGTCGTCGCGCTCGGTCCCGCCCGCCAACATCGCTTCGGCCAGCGAATCGTCGTTGGCGAACAGCGGCGGCAGGTCGGGGCCGAGCGCCACGCGCGCGGCGCCGGTCAGCGTCGCGAAATCGACAATGAGTTCGGGCTTCGCTTCGCCCGCCTTTGCCAGCGCATCGCCCAGCACAAGGCGCCCTTCGGCATCGGTGTTGCCGATCTCCACGGTCAGGCCCTTGCGGCTTTTGAGCACGTCGCCGGGACGAAAGGCATCCGCCGAAATGGCGTTTTCGGCGGCGGCGACAAGGCAGTGAAGCCGCACGGGCAGTCCGCTGGCCATCACCAGTTCAGCGAGCGCAAGGACATGCGCGGCGCCGCCCATATCCTTCTTCATCAGCCGCATTCCGGCGGCAGGCTTGATGTCGAGCCCACCGCTGTCGAAGCTGATCCCCTTACCGACGAGCGCGATGCGCGGATGATCGTCCTTGCCCCAATCGATCTCGATCAGCCGCGGTGCATGATGCTTGGCCGCAGCGCGCCCAACCGCGTGGATCATCGGATAACCCTGTTCGAGCGCCTCGCCCTTCGTCACGGTTAACGTGGCGCCATGCGCCTTGGCGATACGATCGGCGGCCTTTTCGATCGCCGCCGGTCCCATGTCGGCGGCCGGCGTGTTGACGAGATCGCGGACGAGCGCGACCGCGCGCGCCTCGGCGACCATCGGCGCGATCGCCGCGACGTCGCTCGTGAGCAGGACGCGCGGCCCCTTGGCGGGCGCGTCGGACTTATAGGTATCGAATCGATATTGCGCGCTCATCCAGCCGAACATCGCTTTGCCCGGCTGGCGGCCGTCGACGCGGTAGCGGCCTTCGGGCAGGATCTGCCCCAGCTTGGCAAGGCACCACGCCGACAATTTTTCGACATCGGCAACCGTCGTGACGACCGACCATTTGTCGGGATCGTCGCCGGGCAGAATGGCGTGGACATAGGGATCGGGCTTGAAGCCAACCGCCGCCAGATGCGCGCGCTCGCGCGCGCTGCGGCCCTTCAGCCATTCGTCGTGGCTCTTTTTGTCGACAAGGTGAATGGCGCGGGCGCTCTGGCCCTTGTCGGGTTGGATCAGGTCGGAATAGTCGGTCATGCCAGCCGTGCTAGGCTGGTCGGGAAACTTTGTCGATTCCCGGCGTTATGCCTGGATGACGAAGAACCGATATTGGCGACATGCCGCTCCGATCCTTGCCGGTGCCTTGCTGCTGGCGGGTTGTGCCGAAGACAAGCCGACGCAGGCGGAAAGGATCGCGGCTGCCGCGGTTCCCGGCGCGCCGCCGGCGGGTGCAGCCGACGAGGCGGCCAAAAATGCGGTCGCGTCGAATGTGCGCGAAAGCAACGAATTGATCGAGTTCGTCTACGCCTATCCCGCCGAAGCTGCACGCATCGCTGAATTGGCCCGCGCGCTGGACAGCGACCGCGCGGCGGCGCGTTCGTCGCTCGTCGCCGCGGCGGAGCGCGACAAGGCTGCGGCCGAGGAAAACGGCTACCCCTATCGCCCGCACAGCCATCGCCAGATTTGGCAACGTGTCGCCGAAACCCCCCGTTTCCTCAGCTTGTCGGCGGAGATCGACACCTATTCGGGCGGCGCACACGGGATGCAGAGTTTCGATACGCTGCTTTGGGATCGCAACCGGCGCAAACGGATGAAGCCGCTCGACCTCTTTGAAAGCAGCGCGGCCTTCGATGCCGTGATCCGCGATGCCTTCTGCGCCGGGATCAAACGCGCAAAGGCGGCGAAAGGGATCGCGGCCGATGAAGCGGCCGACGGTCCCTTTGCCACATGCCCGCCCGCATCGGCGCAGACGATATGGATCGGTTCGTCGGACGGGCGCTATCTCGACCGCCTGACCATCGCCATCGCGCCCTATGAAATCGGCCCCTATGCCGAGGGCAGCTACAAGATCAACGTGCCGATGTCCGGCGCGGTTGCGCGCGTCGTCAAGGACGAGTTTGCGCGCGACATCCTGCCCGCAAACTGAGGAAAAGCGTCATGGCGAAACGACCCAAGGCCGGCAAGGTCGGCGAAAGCGACAAGGAAAAGAAGGGTAAACGCAGCGCCGCGACCAAGCTGCGCCGTGAAGTGGGATCGGGCAAAACCATCAAGAAGCCGCCCTCCGATCGCGAGGCCGACCTCGATCGTGCGCCCAAGTGGCAGCCACGCTATCCGGGGTCGGGCAGGCTGGAGGGCAAGGTCGCGATCGTGACGGGCGGCGACAGTGGCATTGGCCGCGCCGTCTGTGCGCTGTTCGCGCGCGAGGGGGCGGATATCGCGATCGTCTATCTCGACAATAAACGCGATGCCCAAGCGACGGTAGCAATCGTCGAGGACGAAGGGCGGCGCGCGATCGCGATCAGGGCCGATGTGGGGAAGGCCAAGGCGGGCGAAAAGATCGTCGCCGAAACCATCGCGGCGTTCGGCCGCCTCGACATTCTCGTCAACAACGCCGGCGAGCAGCATCCGGCCGCCGACATTCGCGACATCAGCGCCGCGCAGCTGGAGCGCACCTTCGCCACCAACATCTTTGGCATGTTCTATCTGGTGCAGGCGGCGTTACCGCATCTCGGCAAAGGCGCCGCGATCGTCAATTGCACCAGCGTCACCATGTATCAGGGGTCGGCCGGTCTGCTCGACTATAGCGCCACCAAGGGTGCGATCACGGCCTTTACCCGCTCGCTCAGCGAAAATCTGGTCGACAGGGGCATTCGCGTGAATGGCGTTGCGCCGGGCCCCATCTGGACCCCGCTCAACCCGCGCGGAGGCGCACCGGCGGACAAGGTTGCCACCTTTGGTGAGGGGACGCCGATGAAACGCCCGGGCGAGCCCAATGAGGTGGCGCCCTGCTTTCTGTTCCTGGCGTGCGACGACAGCAGCTATATGTCCGGCCAGGTGTTGCATCCGAACGGCGGCACGATCGTTAATGGCTAGGGTCAGGACGCATTAATTCCACGATCGAGGTTTGAAGCGATTTTGCTCAGGGCGAGGAGGAAAGGCGAAGGAATATGTCGATATTTCGAGACTTTTCGACGCTGCCATGGGCAAAATCGATCAAATCCCCCCTCTCGCTTACTGGGGGGACGCCGAAATGGCTTCGATCTCGAACCTTCGCGGCCTTGCGGGTAGCGATGCTACCCGCTGCACCCGCA
>JBGTUD010000129.1:0-7677 GCA_041939405.1 Sphingopyxis sp.
CGGCGTGATGCGCCACGCCGACGCCGGCTATGCGATTGCGGTCGACTGCGCGCGCGAAAAGGGTCTCGACCTGCCTTCGATCTGACGCTTGTTTCAGTTGCGCCGAAACAGCTTCGCATTCTAAGGCTCTCCCCGACGATCAGGGGAGAGCCGAACGCCGATGTCCGAAGCCCAGCCGCAAACCCACCCGGAGATCCGCGATGCGGTACGCCGCCTCTGCGCCGATTTCCCCGGCGATTACTGGCAAAGGCTCGACCGCGACCGCGTCTATCCGACCGAGTTCGTCCAAACGCTCACCGAAGCCGGTTTCCTCTCGGTCTTGATCCCCGAAAGCTATGGCGGCTCTGGCCTCGGCCTCGGCGCCGCCACCGCGGTGCTCGAGGAAATCCATCGGTCGGGCTGCAACGGCGGCGCGTGCCACGCGCAGATGTACACGATGGGCACGCTGCTCAAACATGGCTCCGAAGCGCAGAAACAGACCTGGCTGCCGGCGATCGCCAGCGGCGAGCTTCGCCTCCAGGCGTTCGGCGTGACCGAGCCGACCGCGGGCACCGACACGACGCGCATCCGCACTTTCGCCAAGCGGGTTGGCGACAAATATGTCGTCAACGGGCAAAAAATCTGGATCAGCCGCGCCGAACATTCGGACCTGATGATATTGCTCTGCCGCACCACACCGCGCGAAGAATGTGCGAAACCGTCCGACGGGATGAGCGTGCTGCTCGTCGACATGCGCGAGGCGGCGGGCAAGGGCCTCACCATCCGCCCGGTGCGCACGATGCTCAACCATGCGACGACCGAATTGTTCTTCGATGATCTCGAAGTGCCGGCCGCCAATCTGATCGGCGAGGAGGGCAAGGGCTTCCGCTACATATTGTCGGGCATGAATGCCGAGCGCATCCTGATTGCGTCCGAATGCATCGGCGACGGCCGCTTTTTCGTCGACCGCGCGGCCGCCTATGCCAGGGACCGCTCGGTCTTTGGCCGCGCGATCGGCGAGAATCAGGGCGTCCAGTTCCCGATCGCGCGCGCCTATGTCCAGATCGCTGCCGCCGCCGAAATGGTCGACAAGGCGGCGCGCCTCTTCGATGCGGGCGCCGATTGCGGGACAGAGGCGAATATGGCGAAAATGCTGGCTTCCGAAGCCAGCTGGTACGCCGCCGACATGTGCCTTCAGACGCACGGCGGCTTCGGGTTCGCCGAAGAATATGACATCGAGCGCAAATTCCGCGAGACGCGGCTTTATCAGGTCGCGCCGATCAGCACCAATTTGATCCTGAGCCATGTCGCGACGCACGCGCTCGGCCTGCCCAAGAGCTTTTGATGGACGATTATTCCGCCTGGGTCGGCCGCAGCGAAACGCGCGAGGATGTTGCCGCCGCCGCCCCTCTCGCGGGACTTGCCGCGCTGCTCGATCACGATGCCCCGCCGTGGGCGCCCAATATCGTCCCGCCGCTGGGTCATTGGCTCTATTTCCTGCCCGACGCGCGCCAGTCGGCGATCGGCGAAGACGGGCATCCGCGCCGCGACGGGCGCGGGCTGCTGCCGCCCGTACCGCTGCCCCGCCGCATGTGGGCGGGCAGCCGCATCGCGTTTCTGGAGCCGGTGCCCATCGGCGCCGCGCTGACGCGCGTGACGACGATCGAGGCGATCAAGCCCAAGCGCGGCGCGAGCGGCGACCTGCTGTTCGTCACGCTCCGTCACGCGATTTCGGCGAATGGCGTCCCCGCGATCCGCGAGGAACAGGACATTGTCTTTCGCGAAGCGGCCGGTACCGCATCCGTGCCCGCGCCGATGCCGGCCGCGCGTGCTGCTCCCGAGCCCGCCGACGCCGTTCGCAGCGTCGTGCCCGACGCGGCCCTGCTCTTCCGCTATTCGGCGCTCACGTTCAACGCGCACCGCATCCATTACGACCGCGACTATGCCCGCGACGTCGAGGGTTATGCCGGGCTCGTCGTCCATGGCCCGCTGATCGCAACGCTGCTGATGGATCATGCTCTCCGCGCCGGGCTGACGCCCAGCAGCTTCGCCTTCCGCGCCGAAGCGCCGCTGATCGACGGCGCCCCCTTCGACCTCTGCCTCGCCCGCGATGGCGATGATGCCCGCCTTTGGGCGCGCGATGGCACCGGGCGTGTAACGATGCGCGCGAATCTTTCCTAGAACGCAATGGGCGCCGCGGATCAGGCGCGCGCAATTCCTCCTACCATTATCATCTGGGTAATTCTCCACCCGCAGCTTTGCCAATTCGCAAAGCGGATGCGCCGCGCTGCGGCCATGATGTGCGCGTTCGCAAGGATGCGGACAATTGTGGGGAGGTCCGCACTGTCGCATCGGGCGGCGCAAGCGAATTCCCTTTTTTGCCAATGTAAGGAGACGATCATGAAGAAAGTCATGCTTGCAGCGTCGGTTCTGGCGCTCGTTGTCGGGGCTCCCGCCTACGCGCAAACGCTCGGGGGCGGAACGAACACGACGGGTGCGTCGGGCAATAACAGCGACAATGACACCGTCGTTGTCAACGACCTGATCGACCTGTTCGTCCAGGACAATGCCGCCGACACTTTCACGACGACCAGCGAAGACAATGACGGCAATGGTTCGTTCAACGGCAATACGTTGGTCGTTGCATCGCAATCGCTCAGCGCCACCAACACCAACCAGTATCTCGACGAAGTCGTCGATCTGGACGGCGTGGACGAAAAGCAGAGCGATGCCGGCTATCATAGCGGCGACAACTATGTCCGCGGCAATGCCTTCGCGGCCTATGCCGGCATCATGAACGCTGCGTGGAACACCGGCGTCAATGCCAACACTCAGGCGGCGACCAACATCGCAGCCCAAGGCACTGTAACCTTCGGCGAATGCTGCGGCGCCGCCGGCGGTGGCGACGGCGGCGACTGATCAAGTCCCCCCGGATGGCCGACCCGATCCCACTGGCGGGTCGGCCATTTCCTTCTGTTTCGCCAAGGAGCGTGTGTGATGAAACCCCCGATCGTCCCCTTGTTGCTGGTCGCCGCGACCCTGTCGGCACCAGCGTCGGCGCAATTGACCACCGCCGAGGGCCGCCCAACGGACTCGCGCGTTTCAGTCGCGACCGCCGCCATCGACGCCATCGTCGTGATCGCGGCGCCCATACGTATCGAACGCAAATCGCCAATGCTCGACGATCGCGAACTCGACACGCAGCGCGGCGGCCAATCGCTGGTGATCACCAACCAGACAATGGAGTCGATCGTCAGCGGCAATATATTGAAGGGCGATTATACAGCCGGTTCGGTCGCGCTCAGTGATTTCGCCCTCTCCAACTTCAACGGTGTCGGCAATCTGCTGATCAACACCGGTGCGCAGGTCAGCGCCCAGAGCGGCATGAATCTGACCATCAACCTCGGCGATTGACCGCTCGTGCGGCCGAAGCACGCCTTGATTGCCGGGCTGCTGTGCGCGCTTCATCCGACGCCCACGGCCGCCGAAGTGCGTCTGACCGGGCCAGAGACCGGCGGCAGCTTTCAGCTTCAGGTGATGACCTGGTGGGACATTCCCTTTCGCAGTGTTATCCGCCAGCGTTATGATTTCAGCTGCGGATCGGCCGCGCTCGCGACACTGCTCACCTATCATTACGGCGTTCCGACATCGGAAGCGATGCCCTTTCGCGCGATGTGGGAAAAGGGCGACCGCGAAGCGATCCGCAAGGTTGGCTTTTCGATGCTCGACATGAAGCATTATCTTGCCTCGCGCGGCTTTCGCGCCGAGGGTTTCCGGCTCACGGGGGAACAGCTGAAACAGGTCAAGCGTCCGACAATCGTGCTGATGGACCTTAATGGCTTCAAACATTTCGTCGTGATCAAGGGCGTCCGCGGCGACCGCGTGCTGACCGGCGATTCGGTCCTGGGGCTCAACGAATATGCGCTCTCCGACTTCGAAAAGCACTGGAACGGCATCGCGCTGGCAATCGTCGAGGGCGGCGCAAAGCGACCCGGCTTCAACCTTGCGGGCGATTGGGGCCCATGGTCGCAAGCCCCCTTCGAAGAGGACGGCGCGCTGCGCGTTGCCGTTGGCGATCTGACGACCAACCTTCCCCCCCAATATCAGCTGACGCCGCAGATCCTGCTGGATGTGCGGGTGGGCACCGTGAAATGAGACCCGCCATGCCTCGATCGATCCTGCTCCTCGCGTTCGCGCCAGCCCTGCTGGCTGCGAGCGATCCGGCGGACACGGATCCGCTTTTCATCGCCGAACCGGTGCCGGACGAACTGCTCGCCGAGCAACGCGGGGGCTTTGCCTTTCAAGGAATGGTGATCGCTTTCGGCGCCGATATTCGCAGCTATGTGAACGATGAACTCGCGCTCCGCACGATCATCAGCTGGACAGCCGAAGGGCAAACGATCGAGCGCTTCGTCTCGCCGGCGCTTACGGCGGTCGATGCGGCGCAGGTGCAGGGCGGCATTTTGACCAGCGGCGGCATCACAATGCGCATCGGCGACGAGTCGGTATTTCTTGCGAACAATGGGCAGACGGCGCTCGTCCACAGCAGCGACGCGATCCAGAATGTCCTGATCAACACCGCGAGCAATGTCTCGCTGAACCAGCAGGTCGACGCCGTTCTCGACATCAGCGGCTATGCGGCCTTTGCCGACGCGCTTGCATCGACGCGGCTCAGCGATGCGATCGGCTCTACCATCGGCGCGCAAACGATCGGCGCGCTGGGTAATTGAACGACCCCCCGGCTCCGTTTCGACGGGGACGGTTCACCTGGCCCCGCCCTTGCGGCGGGGCTTTTTTAGCGGGGTCGATTGCGGATTATTTGCCGCCAAACGGCATCCGCAGCGTGATCGAAACATCGGGCGCATCCTCGGTCACGCCGATTTCGAAGCCAAGGTTTAACACATCGCGCTGGGTCAGGCGATAAGACATGCCGAAATTGAGCGATCCAACGTGCAGATAGTTCGATTTCTGGATCGTCTCGCCGATTTCCGAGCGGGTTGGAAAAATATAATTGTGTCGATAGCCGAGCGAAAAGGAAAAACGCGGATTCAGCGCAAAGCCGAAGCCAATGTTTGCCGACACCGCATCGCCGGGATCGACGCGCCCGACAAGCACTTCACCAACAAGCTTATTCACGTTGCGGGGGATGTGATAAAGATAACCGACGCCGCCATAGATCACGGCCGGATCGGACGGCATCAGAAAGTTGAGCCCCGGCTGCACCGCCCAGAACCCCGAACCCGTGGCCAGTCCCGTCGCGACGCCGAATTCGTCATAGCCAATGTCGAACGGCCCCTTTCCCGTGTCCGATTTGACGCGCAGCGATCCCACGAAAATCGGTTTCTGACCGACCGGACGGTTGAATTGATAGCGCAGCGAAAATTCGACATCGCCGACATGATCCTCGCGGAGCTTGATCTGGCGGACGATCCCCTCGTCGCGCTGCTGCACCACTTCGATCCGGTCGTTGCGATAGAGATAGGGAACGCGAACCTCGGCCTCCAGCCGGTCGCTGATTCCGTAACGCAGCGACGCCGTGCCGACCAATGTGTCCCTGTCGGCATCGGTCGCCTCGATGAGGCCGATCTGGATGCCGGGGATCAGCTCGATACCGCGAAAGACGAGGCGGTTGGTCGACGACCGCGTATATTCGAACGAGGGTTCGAAGAAGAGTTCGCCCGCGCGCGTCAGAACGCCCTGGCCCTCGGGCACGGCGGCCACGCGCTGCTCCGGCGATTCGCTCGGCGGCGGCGCCTCGCCGACCGGTGCATCGGGCAGCGCGACCGAATCGCTGCCGGGACTGGGCAGGACTGACCCCGGCACGACGCCCGGCCCCTGCCCCATGCCGGCCCCGCGCAGCACGTCGAGCGGGACGTCGGCGAGCGCGAAGGAGGACAAGCGATCGACTTGCGCCTGTTGCATCGCAATCTGCCGCTGCAACTTTGCGATCTGTTCGCCCTGCTCGGCGATCATGGCGCTTTGGCGGTCGATCAGCGCCCGCTGTTCGGCGATGATGCGACGCTGCGCCTCGATCTCGCTTTCGCCCCCCGCGGGAGGAGCGGCGTCGGCGCTCGCCGCCGCCGGTACCGCCGCGGCATTCCACGTCGCGCGTGTGTCGAGGAAAGGAAGGATTTCGCACAGGCAATCGAGCGAAGACGCGCTGTGCGCGCTGGCTTGCGGAACGATAAGCACGGCCGACAATCCGGCGGCGGCGGCGCCCATGCGGCGCATCACGATCGGGGGTGATTTGCCGGTCATTGGTCAGCTCCCTGCCCTGCAAAGCCTTGGCGCGGCCGAAGCGCCCGGATATTGTCGATCACCGCACCGACCTCCTCGCCCGCAACCGCACGCAACCCTTCCAGATCGACGATCCGGCAACGCTGCGGCCCTTCGAGTGCGATCAACCCTTGGCGGACAAAACTGGAAATCGTCCGGCTGACGGTATGGATCGTCAATCCCAGGTGATCGGCGATGTCGCCGCGGGTCATCGGCAGCGGCACGCTGTCAAGCGTCGACATTTTTTTGGCTGCGATCAGCAGGAAGGCCGCGACCCGCTCGCTGGCGTTGCGGCGGCCGAGCAGAAAGATGCACTGGTTCGCGCTGCTCAGCGCGCGTTCGAGCGCCCGGCTTTGCGCTCGTCGCTCGCGCTCCTCCCTGCTTATCGGACGGCGGGCGAGGATGGTGTTGGTAACGGCTTCCGCCGCCGCGTCGCGGGTACCCTGTTCAACCCCGAACACATCACCCTTGTAATAAAAGCCCGTCAACTGGCGATGGCCATCGATATGGAAGTGGCAAGTGCGCACGGTCCCCGACACGACTTCGAACCAGCAATCGCCGGGATCACCCTGCGAAAAGATGATCTCTCCCTTGCGAAACTTCAGAATCGTATCCTGCCCATCCGCCCTGGGCTGATGGTTCGCCGACAGTCCTTGCACGCCACGTCTCCAAATTCGAATTGGCTTTTGCGGCGACCCTGTTTGCGAGTCTTCTCGATGGTTGGACGCGTCGAATCCATCCGGATAAAGACCTAGAAATTCGTGTGTATGAATGGCCTAGGTAAATAACCTACGTAGTTTTCCTTTACGATTTTCAAAAAAATCACTTATATTATAAGAACTTATAAATATCTATGCTCCAAAAAACCGAGAAAAGTTAATTGACCCCGGTTAATTGATAAACGCCATGTAAATCGTTATCATGGCATCAGAGCAGGTGGGTGGCCGCGTTTTCGCCGCAGAACGAGATGCTCGTCGGTCGCAAACTAACCACGCCTTGGGTGTCAGGGGATTGCACCGTGCATCAAAATGCTTTGAACGTCGAACCGCATCTGACCTTTCGCGAGCATCAGATATTGGAACTGGTGGCCGTGGGCTGCTCGGCGAAACAAATCGCACTGGAAATCAATATCGCGCCTCGAACCGTCGAACGACATATCGAAAATGTGCGATTGAAACTGAACGCCCGCAACCGCGCCCATCTCATCACCCAGGCGATGCATCTGGGCCTGCTGGTAATCGAGACCACCCCAAGGCGAGAACCGACGCTGTTCGAACTCGATTGACCAATACAGCACTGCCAACGGAATTGGTGCCCCTGGCCGGACTCGAACCAGCACTCCTTGTGGTCTCACTTTCGGCCAAACGGAACGGATCGAAGTGATTTATCCGCCGGGCGGGGACGCCGCATTGACAGAACGGC
>JBGTUD010000130.1:0-7633 GCA_041939405.1 Sphingopyxis sp.
CCGAATGCAAGCGTCGAGCAGCAACAGTGCCCCCATCTCCCCTCCCGACAGGATGATGTCGCCCATCGACACTTCTTCAATCGGCCGCGCGTCAAAGATACGCTCGTCGAACCCCTCGAAGCGGCCGCAAAGGATGATCGCGCCGGGCCCCGCCGCAAGCTGCCGCACACGCGCCTGCGTGATCGGCACCCCGCGCGGCGTCATCGCGAGCACCGGCAGGCCCGGATGCGCGGCTGTTGCATGATCGACCGCGGCGGCGAGCACATCGGCCTTCAGCACCATGCCCGCCCCGCCGCCCGCGGGCGTGTCGTCGACGGTACGATGCTTGTCGTTGGCAAAGTCGCGGATCTGCACCGGCGCGCAATGCCACGTCCCCGCCTCGAGCGCGCGCCCCGCCATGCTGTGCCCCAGCGGGCCGGGGAACATGTCGGGATAAAGAGTGAGGGGTACGGCGGACCAACCAAATATTTCGCGCTCTACTGCCACCTCCTTCGTCGTGGCGCTCTGTTCGTGGATTTCGTACACCTCTGGAAACCCGGCGGCGAAGCCACTCAACGCCTGATGAACGTCCTGATGTGGCCCCAGAACAAAAAACACGCGCGGGGAATATGGCCGCGCCCTGATCGCCGTAACCTGCCCGGCGCCAAGCGCCGCCAGCGCCGCCGCAATTCGTTGAATTTCTGCGATGTGACCACCTTTTGCGCGAGTCTGGTGATGATAGATAATGAGCGAACGAGCGCCGTTCTGCGTCAGCGCGGCAATCTCATCCAAGGTAACGTGCTTGCCGGAACACCGACGCGACGCATCGGGGTGAAGGTCTATGCCGTTATCTGGATCCAAAAATAGCACCTCAGCATCCGCGACATACTTTTGCAAACGGTCGAACCATTGCGATCTCTCCGTAAGCCGCTGCCTTCCCCTCGGCACGGGATTGGAATGAAAATGCCCCGCGCCCGACAGGCCCGCTTTTTCGATCTGCCGCACCGACCGGAGGCCGCCTTCCACCAACCTCGACAAGCTATCGTACAACTCGGTGTCGATCGCTCGCCAGCGTTCCGGCTGTTCGAGATATCCGACATGCCGTCCGTCGCCATTATGGTCCTCATCGGGGTGCAGCCACCAGCAGACAGAAAATCTACGCTGCCTGGGGACGCGCCGCAGCAGCGCGAACTTTAGATAATCCCCGACGTCTCCAGCATATCGGTCCTGCATCAGAGCGTCCAATTCTCTACCTTGAGGCCCGGCACGTCTGCAAAGTCGGCTTCGTTGTTGGTAATGATCGTCACGCCGAGGCTTAAAGCATGAGCGGCAAGCAGGCGGTCGAAGCGAGCGCGCTTGAATGGAAGCCGTGCATATTCGCGTGCCGCCGCTTCGTCGAAGGCAACGAGAGGGATGGCGGCAATAAAGGCTTCCAGAATCTCCGGTGACGGCGGCTTGCCATTTTCGGTTCCCAGCGCCACTTCGGCAAAACTGATCGTCGAAATGGCGACGGCGCCTGGAGTGCAAGCGATAAGTCGTTCGCGCAGCGGCTCGAAACGCGCTGTCATCGCATAGACGGCGCAATCGGCATCGATCAGATAGCGCGTCACCCTTTCTTTTCCGCCTCCGCGGCCTCAGCGGCTTTGCGCGCCGCGACGGAGCTTGGGCGTTCTTCGAAGTCTTCCCGCGGCGCAAGTTTCAGACCGGGCGCTTTGCCCCAAAAGCCGCTGACGTCGATCTTGGCCTTGGGCTTATCGACCGGCTCGAAGCGGAATTCGCCGTGTTCCTCGCGCACAACCATCTCCGTTCCTTCCGCGATCCCCAGCGCCTTGGGCAGGCGCAGCGCGAGCGAATTGCCCGATTTGAAGACTTTGGCGCGATATTCTTTGGTCATGACCGGCTCCGTATATACATAATGTATATACATGATGCAGCACCCTGTCGAGCAGGTTCAGGCCGGCGGCTGCCATAGCGCTTCGGGAAGCAGGTGGCGATCCTTGGCCAGTTCGGCGTGGATCCATTCGCGGAAGCGTTCGATCTTGCGCACGCCGACGCGGTTCTCGCGATGGACGAGCCACATCGACGACCGGTCCGAGACATGAAGCGTGTCGAAGGGCTGGACCATGCGCCCGCCCGCAATCTCGCTCCGCCAGAACAGCGGCGTCATCATCGCGACGCCGAAGCCCGCCTGCACCGCGCTCGCTTCCTGGAGCTGGCTGTCGAGCTCGATCCCGCGCCGCGACGGCGCAAGCGGCGTTGCGACCCCGGCCGCGGCGAACCAGTCGGCCCACCAGCTGTCGTTGGGCGCGAGCCGCTCGACACGGAGCAGGTCGGCGGGCTCGCGGATGCCGTGCTTTTCGACAAAGGCAGGCGAAGCGAGCGGCGCGACATGCTGGCGCATCAGGAAATCGCAGCGCAGCCCCGGCCAATTGCCGGCGCCCATGCGGATCGCGACATCGACGTTCGAGGCGTCGAAGTCGATCAGCGCGTTGCTCATCGACATGCGCACGGCAAGCTCCGGGTACAGAAGCTGGAAGCCGCCGATGCGCGCGCTGAGCCAGGTGCCGCCAAAACTGGTCACGGCGTCGACCGTCAACACGTCGGCTTCGTCGCTGGTGAGCGCGGCAAAGGCGTCGCCCATCGCCTGAAAGGCGGCGCTGACGGCGGGCAGCAACCGATGGCCGGTTTCGGACAGGCGCACGCGCCCCTTCTCGCGCACGAACAGCGCGCGGCCCAGCCGATCCTCCAATTGGCGGACCTGATAGCTGACCGCCGCCTGCGTCATCCCCAGCTCTTCGGCAGCGCGCGAGAAATTCTGCAAACGTCCGGCGGCTTCAAAGGTTCGCACGGCGGCAAGGGGCGGCAGCTTGGGCATGACACCTTATAAGTTCAGCTTATGACATGGTCCACGCCTTTTGTTGGCGGCGCAGCATGAAAAGGCGCATCTAGGCTGCACCAGCGAAAGGAGATGAACGATGAAAGACGAGCAGTTCATGCGCGTTTGGAATGACGGTCATGACCATTTCAGCGCCGACATCAGCCGCGCCATCAAATGGCTGACCGAACCCTTCCGCCGCCTCGGCGAATATATCCGTCCGGCCAATGTACCGGGCACGGACGTATTCTTCAGCCGTTGCGGCCAGCGCCCGCGCCGCCGCGCGCAGTGATTTCCCGCCCTCCCCTCTTGGGTCCGGGAAGAAACGGGGCGGGGCCGTCCCTTGCCAAAGCCCCGTCCCGTTTCCATCATTTGCTTTCGGGCGGTACGATGCGAAAGCGCAGCGCCTGAACCGTCGCCGGCGTCGTCGGGGCAAGCAAAAGCGTCCCGTCGAGCTGCCCCTTTTCGCAGCGCAGACGAAAGCTGGCCGACATCGCGCCCAGCGGCGCAAGCGGCTCGTCGGCCGGACATTCGCCGACCTCGCGTTTCAGCCGCGCAATCTCCGCAGCCCAATTTGCTGCCGAGCGATCCATCAGGAAATTCATCGCCAACCGCCCGTCGAACGGCCCGAGATTTCCCGCAGCATAGGCGGCCTTGGCCGCGGCATAGGCGTCCGCTACCGCAGGCGAAACCGGCACGGCGCGCGATTTGAGCAGCCCGGCCTTGTCCATCGCGACCGCCGTGTCCCACGCGGGCGCCGATGGGCCCGCATAGGTACGGTTCGCCATCGCAAAGATGCCGACGCCGTGATCGGGCATCAGCATGATGTGGCTGCCATAGCCCGGATAGCCGCCGCCATGCGCCAGAGTGAGGCCGAGGTCGCAATCCTGTGCGACGCGCCACCCCATGCCATAGGCCGCTGCCTGCTTGCACGCGGTGGCGCCGCTCGCGCCGATCCGATGGGCGACGCTGACGAAATTGAGGCCCTGCGCCATTTCGCGCACCGTCGCGCGCTTGACCGGCCCGCTGTCCGGGTCGTCGCGCGCGGGCCATGCCGAAAGCAGGAAGGCGACCCATTTGGCATAGTCGTTCGCGCTCACCTGAAGCCCGCCCATCGCATTGAAGGCGCCATCACCCATTTCGGGTTCGACCGACCAGCGTTCATTTTCCCAGCGATAGCCGATGGCGGTGCGCTGTTTCGGCGCCCGGCCGACGTCGAAACCGCTCGACGTCATGCCAAGCGGGGTAAGGATCGTCCGGCGAACATAGTCGGCATAGGTCGTGCCCGACGCATTGGCGACGATGCGGCCGAGCAGCGCATAGCCGAAGTTCGAATATTCATGGCTGCTTTGCGGCACGCGGCTGAACGGAACCCCTGCGGCGATCATCCGCGTGAAATCGTCCTGCGGCAAAATCTGTTGCCGGTCGCCCCACGGATCGTCGGTGACGAACCCGCCGACATGATGGAGCAGGTCGCGCACCCGGATGCGCGGACTGTCGGCGGTCGGATAGCGCCAGCCCTTCATTTCGGGCACATGATCTTCGGCCAGGTCGTCGAGACGGAGCTTGCCATCGTCGCGCAGTTTCAAAATGGCGAGCGCCGTGAACGCCTTGGTCATCGACGCGATGCGGAACAGGCTGTCGGGCGTCACCGGCCGCCGGTCGGCCAGGCTCTGTACGCCGATGCCCTTCACGTATGCGAGGCGGCCGCCCGCGACGACGCCATAGACCATGCCCGGCACATGCTGTTCGGCCTGATATTGGGCAAAGAGCGCGTCGATCTCGGGTGCCAGCGGACCAAGGCTATCGGCCCCGCCCTCCTGCGCCGCAGCGGGATGTGCGCACCCCAGCAAAAGAGCAATCGAAACGGCTGGTCGCAAGCGCATGGCATTCTCCTGCGATGGAAAATGCCAGGCTAGCAACCGGCCGGGGAGACAACAATCGCCGAATGGAATTGCTGCCGATCGGCAACAAAAGAGGGGCAGACCATGACGCCCGCCCCTCCAAAAAAAGACATCAGATGCCGTCGAGTCCCTTGCTGACCAGCACGCTGACCGCGACGCGGCGGTTCTGCGCCTTGCCTTCCGGGGTCGCATTGTCGGCGGCCGGATCGGCTTCGGCCATGCCTGTGGGGGTGAGCATCCGATAGGGTTTCCAGCCGCATGCCTGTTGCAGATGATTGACCACCGCGCCCGCGCGCTTTTCGCTCAGCACCTGGTTGAATTCCTGGCTTCCGGTCGAATCGGTGTAGCCGACGACGAGCAGCAGCGCATTGTCCATGGCGTCCGCCGCGGTTGCGGTCGCGCAAAGATCGGCCTTGGCCTGCGCCGACAGCACCGCCTTGCCCACGTCGAAATTCACGTTCGTGGTGGTTTTGACATTATATTGATCGATGTCGCCGACGCGGCTGCGCAGCGCTTCGGTCGCCGCAGTCTGTTCGGCAAAGCGCTGATCGGTGCCGGTGTGGATCATCGACGCCGTCCTCAAATCCTTGCTTTTGAGATCGACCTCGCTCGCGAACAGGCCGCCTTCCCATTGCCGCGTCTCGACCTTGACGGGCAGACCGTTGAGCAGCGCATCGGCAGCCAGCTTGTCGCGGCTCAAACCGAGGAAGCCGCCGCTCGATTTCACGCGCGTATTTTCGTTGACGATCAGCACCGTTTTGGCCCCATCGGCGGCCGTGACCTGAATCTGATTGCCGCTGCGCGCCGAGATGATGCCTTCAACGTCGGGGCCTTTTGCCATTTCCGACGGATCGGGCATCCGCTGGCCATAGACGGTGGCCATGACATCGCCTTCGCTGCCGTCGTCCTGCGCCTGCATGGCGAGGCTGCCCGTCACCGGAACGGCCAGCATGGTCAGCAGCAACAGAAATTTCGGACTTTTGGAAACCGCACTCATTATCCTACTCCTTCAATGAGCCGCCCCCGCGTGATCGCCTCGCCCTTTCCGCGAGCCGATGGTTTCGGGCAAGGCCATTGACGCGTTACGCCGGTCATTTGAGCGCATTCTACGGCGAGTCGAGGCTGCGCAGGGCTTCAGGGGGGCTTCAGCGCTGCCAGGAGGTTCGGAAAAAGCCTTGCCGCAGCGGGGCTATTCGACGAACGCCGCGTTCACCGTCACCGCGTCGGCGTTCCACGCGGGAACCGCCTGCACCGTCATCGGCACCATGAAACGCTTGCCGCCGGGCCGTTCGATTTCGAGGATGTCGCCGGCGCCGAAATTCTCGACCGCCGCCACGTGTCCGATCGCCGTTCCATCGGTCGACACGCACGGCAGGCCGATCAGGTCGTGATGATAATATTCGCCCTCGCCGAGCGGGGGCAGCGCCGAGCGCGGGACGGTCAGCACCGTGCCGCGCAGCGCCTCGGCGGCGCTGCGGTCGGTGATTTCGGCGAAACTCGCAACCGCGCCCTGGTTGGCGGGGCGCACCGATTTCAGCGTCAGCCTGGCGCCGCCCGCGTCGAACACGGAAAAGGCGCGGAGAGCCTCCGCGCCTTCGCCGAACAATTTGAGCCGCACCTCGCCCCGCACCCCATGCGCGCCCGCAATGGCGGCGAGGGTAACGGGGCGGTCGGCGTTCATATGGGCTTAGCCTTCGGCCTTTTCTTCGGCTTCGGGCGCCACCGGGCCGCCTTCGGCGACTTCCTCGGCGATCGCGGTCGCGTCTTCGGCGGTCGCATCGGCGGGGACTTCGTCGGCAACCGCGTCGGCGACGGCCTCGGCGGTTTCTTCGCTCTTCACCGAACCCGTCGCATCCGACTCGGCAGCGGCTTCGGGCGCCTCTTCAGCCGGAGCGGCAGCCGCTTCCTTTGCAGCCTCTTCGGCCTCGGCCAGCTTCGCGGCCTTTTCTTCGGCGCGTTCCTTGGCCTTTTCGCCGGGCTCGGCCTTCTTCGGATTGTTGCGCGCGGCACGTTCCTTGATACCGGCGGCGTCGAGGAAGCGAGCGACCCGGTCGGTCGGCTGCGCGCCCACCGAAATCCAGTGCTTCGCGCGGTCGGCGTCGAGCTTCACCCGCTCCGGATTATCCTTGGCGAGCAGCGGGTTGTAGCTGCCGATGCGCTCGATGAAGCGGCCGTCGCGCGGGCTGCGCGAATCGGCAACGACGATCTTGTAATAGGGACGCTTTTTCGAACCGCCGCGTGCAAGGCGAATGGAGGTAGCCATGATATTTTCCTTTTACTTCTAACTTCGGTTGTCGGGGTTATTTCTTTTTATTCATCAGATTGGCGAGGTCTGGCGGGATCGCTCCGCCGCCGAGACCGGGAAGGCCGCCGCCGCCCATTCCGCCACCGCCCAGGCCGGGCATTCCGGGGATGCCCCCGCCGCGCCCGAACAGCGCGCCGAGGCCCTTGAGTCCGCCCATCTTGCGGATCTTCTTCATCGCGGTGGACATTTCCTGATGCATCTTGAGCACCTTGTTCACCTGCTGAACCGTCGTGCCCGATCCGTTGGCGATGCGTATCTTGCGTTTTGCATTGATAATCGCGGGATTGGCGCGCTCCTTGGGCGTCATCGATCCCATGATCGCGTCCATGTGGATCAGCGTCTTGTCGTCGACGCCGCTTTGCGCCACCGCCGCCTGCGCCTTTTTGAGGCCGGGGATCATCCCCGCGAGCGCGCCGATGCCGCCCATGCGGCGCATCTGATTCAATTGGCTGCGAAGATCGTCGAGGTCGAACTGACCCTTCGCCATCTTCTTCGCCATCGCCTCGGCCTCTTCGGCCTGGATCGTTTCGGCGGCGCGTTCGACAAGGCTGACGACGTCGCCCATGCCGA
>JBGTUD010000131.1:0-7545 GCA_041939405.1 Sphingopyxis sp.
AGATGTCGCACCCGACGAACTGCATCGTGTCGTAGATTGCGAGCCCCGACGTGATCGAGCCCCCTGGCGAGTTGATGTAGAGGTTGATCTCCTTGTCGGGATCTTCGCTCTCGAGGAAGAGCAGCTGGGCGACGATCAGCGACGCCATATTGTCCTCGACCTCACCCGTCACGAAGACGATGCGTTCGCGCAGCAGGCGCGAAAAAATGTCGAAGCTGCGTTCGCCGCGGCTGGTCTGTTCGACGACGACGGGAACAAGGGCGGCGAGCGGGTCGATCATCGGGAATTGTCCTTAATGGTTTTTCAGAATGCCGCGCCGAGGACCGGCGGGCCGGGTGTCCGACGCCCTACATCGTCGCCGCGCGCGATGGATTCAAGGGGCAAATCATCGCGCGGCCATTTCCAAAGGTCAGGAAAGTTCAGCCTCACGGCCAGCCGGTTCGAGCCCGCCGATCCACCGAAGGCGTGCGACCGCATCGCCCGTCATGGGAGGAGCTGTCGAAGGCTGGTGCAGCCTAATAATGTAGGAAAGCCCTGTTTGGAGGTGGCTGTTTTGGGGTGGGAAGCGGACGTCCAATAATTTACTCAATTTGGTCGAACGGGATTACTCCATCTGCCTCTAGTCGGGCGCGCTGGGCATCAGCGTATCGGTGCGCAAATGCCTCTCTTTCAGCTTTTGGCCGAGCAAAATATGCTTTTTCCAGCGCGTCCCAATCGCCACCCTTATAGGCTGGCTCCGCAACCCTGGTTAGCCAGTCGAACCAATGTCCGGCTTCATGCAGCAGCGTTCTGTATAGTTGGGTATTCCGAGCAGATGCAGCTGTCACCGCAATATTGTGCCTCCGTCCTGATCTTTCGATCAAATGCCCGTCCACCCTCAGTCGCTCCAATTCCTGCATATCATCAGGATCGAGTGAGGTTCTCCAAGTCATCGATTTTTCGACAACAGCATCAAGAAAGATAGTTGGACCTCTTGCAAGTACTCTACCTTTCGCGGTCGTTATCTCTGCAAAATAGAGCAACCGTCCCCATGCAGGCGAAAGAATGAGTTGCTTTCGGGTTGGCTGGCGAAAAACGAAGGTGTCAAGTCCTGGCCAGTCGCTCTGTGGCAATGCTTCAAGCACATGCGCGACATCCGAAACCGAGCATGGATGCAAACAATCCAGAGCATTTTCTTCGACTATAAAACGAACAGTCCTGCCGGAAATTTGACGATCTTCCACCTTACAGGCGCCAATCCGGTCAAGCCAGTGACGTCCATCTGACCTTTCCGGTATCACGAGCGAATTGTTCGTCCCATGCCCCTGCTTTTCCGTGCCGATGTTCCTGTTGCGTCGGGTAGGATTGCGGGGCAATTGCATTCCGAACATATGGCACAACGAGGAGGCCAGTCCAACGTCCGCAATCGGTCGAAAGAGACATGGGACCGCCAAAGCAAAAGGGCGGGAATGACCCGCCCTTTCGGCTTTGTCGCTGGCCGGCGATCAGTCGCCTTCGCCGGGTTCGGGCGAGAAGAATTTGTCGAACTTGTCGTCGACGCCCTTATACTCGTCCGCGTCGGCGGGGCTGTCCTTCTTGACCGTGATGTTCGGCCATTCGGCGCTGAACTTGCTGTTGAGCTCGAGCCATTTTTCGAGCCCGCTTTCGGTGTCGGGCAGAATTGCCTCGGCCGGGCATTCGGGTTCGCACACGCCGCAGTCGATGCACTCGTTCGGGTTGATGACGAGCATATTCTCGCCCTCATAGAAACAATCGACCGGACAAACCTCTACGCAATCCATATATTTGCAGCGGATACACGCGTCGGTCACGACATAGGTCATGGGTATTTGCTCCCTTGGTCGGCGGCACGCTTGCCGTCCTGACGATGATCGTTCCTGCCTCTAGGCCGCGCGAATGTTACGCGTCAACGCAAAGCAACAGTTGCGAATCACTCTCACTCGATACGCCAAAGACGGGGTTTCGGGGCGACAGCTTTTTCTCGCCCGCCGATAGTTCAGCTGGAAGAGGGGAGCGCCCCCGAATCGAGCCGGACGTAGCAGGCCTGCGCCTCCGCCGCCGGTCCGCGCCGCAGCGGCAGCGCGAGCAGGCGGATGACCTCGATCCGTTCGCCGACGGGCAGCACAAGCGTCGCACCCGCGTGCACGGCGCACGACGACCGCGTGATACGCCGTCCGTCGAGCCGGATATGCCCCGCCGCGACCATCGCCTGCGCGATACTGCGCGAGCGGGCGAAACGCAGAAACCAGAGCAGCTTGTCGAGCCGGATACTTCCCGCCGCACCTGGGCTCGCCATGCGGGCGTCAGTCCTTGCGCGCGTCGGCGAGCATCGCTGCAAGACCGGCGAAGGGGCTGTTGGGCGATGGTCCGCGCCGCCCGGATTGGCGGGGCCGCGGCGCGTGGGGCGTATCGGGGCGGGGCTTTTCGGCGTTGCGGCGCTTCGCCTTGCCCTGTTCGGAAGCGGGGCGCCGCATCTCGCCATTGACCGCGGCGCGCGCGGTTTCGGCGCCTTTGCGCGGCTTTTTGCGCCGCGGGCGCTTGTGGGCGGCCTTGCGCAGACCCGACCAGCGCCAGCGCTGCAGCGCGGGGTCGCCGACGGCGCGAAAACCGAAGCTGCCGAGCAGCGCGCGGCGCGTTTCTTCGTCGAGTCCCAACGACGTCGCCAGCGCCGGGTCGATCACGAACCCCGGCGGCAGCGGATGGTGCGCCTCGTCGCCTCCCTCGTCGTGCTGATGCTCGTCGCCGCCCGCAACCGGCGAGGTCGGCGGTGCCGCGGCCTGCATCCGCGCGGCGTGCGCCTGCCGCGCGAGCTTTTCGGCCATGTCGATGCGCAGCCAGCCTCCCGCGCAGCGGCGGAAACCGGCGATCGCCAGGCCGGCCTGGCTGCCGCTTTTTTGCAGCACCGCCCCCTGCGGCGGCAGCGCGGGTATGGGCGAACCCTGCTGTGCCGCGGTCAGCGCCGCGCGCCAGCGTACGGCTTCGGGTTTCAAAAGCAGTGGATGAAAAATGTCGAGCGAGCCGATGGTGAGGCCAAGCTTGCGCAGTTGCGGACGTTCTTCGGCGGTCAGCGCGTCGAGCTGGTCCTCGACCGCGGCGCGGCCGATCGTCCCGCTGTTGTCGGTGAGCGCGGCCAGCAAGGCGCGGACCCGCGGCGGCGTGAACAGGTCGCCCGCGGCCTCGCCCATCGCCGCGAGCGGTGCGGCGTGGCGTGCGAGCTGGGTCGCGATGAAGCGCTGAAGGCGGTCCGTGATCGCCTGAACCTGCTGGGGCTCCAGCCGCCGCAGCGACGCGTCGATCTGGATCGCGGGCTGGACCAGCGTGGGCCCGCGGGCCAGTGTCGCGACGATATGGCCGTGCCAGGCGAGGCGCGGCATGCCGCCCGGTTCGGCGATCAGCGACAGGGCCTTGTCCTCGCCCTCGGCAAGCGATGCCGCGCGGCGCGCCAGCTCGGCGCGCAGATGTTTTTCGGCGGCGGCGAGCAGCATCCGGTGATCGCTGGCCCTCGCCACCGGGTCCACCTTGAACTGAAAGCCGTTCAGCGTACCGATGGGCTCGCCATCGACGGCGACGGTGCCATCGGCGCCGACTGCCACGGGCAGGCGGTTGCCGCGCTGTCCCGCATCGCGCAGGAGGAGCGCGAGGCGCCGGTCGACAAAGCGCTGCGCGAGCGCGGCGTGCAGCGCGTCGGAAAGGCGCGATTCGAGCGCCTGCGTCTGTTCGGCCCAGCCCGCGCCGCCGTCGATCCAGTCGCCGCGCTGGGCGATGAAGCAGAGCGTGCGAACCGCGGCGATCCGGCTCGCCAGCTGGTCGATGTCGCCCTCGACATCGTCGAGCCGGGCGAGCCGCCGCGCGAACCAATCGGAATCGACGCTGCCGTCGCCGCTCGTGCGCCATTGCCACAGCTTGAACACGGTCCGGCTGTGATGTTCGGCGCCCAGCTGTTCGAAATCGGGCAGGCCGCACACGTCCCACAGGCGCTGGACGGCGTCGAAATCGCTGCCGCGCGCGCGGACCTCCATGTCTCCGGCCAGATGTTTGAGCACGGCGATGTCGACCGCCTCGGGCGCGGGGCGCAGCCCCGGCTGCGCCGGCGGCTGCGCGAGGTCGGACAGAAGCTGGTCGAGCGATCCGAAGCGCGGGTTGGGTTCGCGCCAGAACAGACTGGGCACCGGCGGGAAGTGATGCCCTTCGATCGCACCGACTTCCTCGGGCGTGAAACCGCCTTGCGGCAGGCCGACGGTGCCGAAGCTGCCGTCCTGCTGATGGCGCCCGGCGCGGCCGGCAATCTGCGCCATTTCGGCGATCGTCAGGCGGCGGAGCCGGCGGCCGTCGAACTTTTGCAGGCTCGCAAAGGCGACATGGCTGACGTCGAGGTTGAGCCCCATGCCGATCGCATCGGTCGCGACGAGATAGTCGACCTCGCCCGCCTCGAACATCGCGACCTGCGCGTTGCGCGTCTTGGGGCTGAGCGCGCCCATGACGACCGCGGCGCCGCCCGAAAAGCGGCGCAGCATCTCGGCAATCGCATAGACTTCTTCAGCCGAAAAGGCGACGATCGCCGATCGTTTGGGCAGGCGCGACAGCTTGGACGACCCGGCATAGCTTAAGGTCGAGAAGCGCGGCCGGGTGATGATTTCGGCGTCGGGCACAAGTTGGCCGACCAGCGCGCGGATGCTCGCGGACCCCAGGATCATCGTCTCTTCGCGCCCGCGTGCCCGCAGCAGCCGGTCGGTGAAGACATGACCGCGTTCGGGATCGGCGCCGAGTTGCGCTTCGTCGATGCCGACGAAAGCGACGTCGCGCGTCACGGGCAGCGCCTCCATCGTGCCGAGCAGATAGCGTGCGCCGGGGGGCATGATCCGTTCCTCGCCCGTGACCAGCGCGACCTCTGCGGGCCCTTTGATGGCGACAACGCGATCATACACCTCGCGCGCGAGCAGGCGCAGCGGAAAGCCGATCATGCCGCTGGCATGGGCGGTCAGGCGCTCGACCGCCAAATGGGTTTTGCCGGTGTTGGTGGGGCCAAGGACAGCCTTGACCGGCTGGGAGAAGGAGGGTGTCATTTTCTTGCGCCCAAGCTGGCACGCGCACGCGCGGGGCGCAACACTCGATCGTCGAACGGCCGGGCGGAGGCCGATTTTTCCCGCGCGGTGGCATCATGTCGCGGCCGCGCCACGGCTGGCCGCACGCGCCGCGCGCAAATCCGCCATTAAATTGACTTTAACGGTCTTTCTTTACAGAATGCGGTGTAGAATATCATTCGGCGGCCGGGGTGTGATCTTGCCGCCGGGCGGGGGTTGCATTTTGTTCCAGCGTCACGAACCCATCGCGGGGATGTCCGGCAATGCGGCCGCTCTTACCATGTCGCAAGCGGTCCCGCTGCCGCGTGCGGGCGCCGATTCGGTCGCCCGGCCCGATTGGCGCGACCGGCTGGCCGGACTCGACTTGGTCCCCGACCTCGGCGCCAATATCGGATCGGGCGAATGGTGGCGCGGCTTGGCAACGCTTACCCTGCTTTGCGGCAGCGCAATCGCAACCTTTCCGGGGGTCCGGCCGCTGACCGTCCCCACGCCGACGGCGCTCGACGCCGCCGATTTCAACGAAGCGCGCGGGCAGATGATCGTGCCGCTGGCCTTTGGCGGCGATAGTGGGCGGCACATGGCGGCGACCGATGCCGTCCGCCCGCTCGCCCAGACCCCCGAACGGCCGCAGATCGAACTCACCGCCACCCTGGGGCGCGGCGACAGTTTCGCGCGGCTGCTCGAACGCTCGGGGGTCGGCAGCCAAGAGGCGCAGGCGATCGCCGACAAGGTGTCGGGGGCGGTGCCGCTTGCCGACATCGCGCCGGGAACGCGCGTCGACCTCATCCTTGGCCGCCGCGCCGCGCGCACCACGCCGCGGCCGGTCGATGCGCTGGCGATGCGTGCGCGCTTCGACCTTCGCATCGAGATGGAGCGTATCGGGGGGCAGCTTGTGCTGCGCCGCATTCCGATCGCGGTCGATGCCACGCCGCTGCGCATTCGCGGACGGGTGGGCGACAGCCTCTATCGTTCAGCGCGCGCCGCGGGCGCTCCGCCGCAGGCGATCCAATCCTATCTGCGCGTCATCGGACAGCAGATTTCGGTGGGCAGCGGCGTGCGGTCCAGCGACGAATATGACATCATCGTCGAGCATCGCCGCGCCGAAACGGGCGAAAGCGAGACGGGCAAGCTGCTCTATGCCGGCCTCGTCCGCGGCGGCAAGCCCCGGTTGTCGATGCTCGAATGGAATGTCGGCGGCCGCGCCCAATGGTTCGAGGCGTCGGGCGTCGGGCAGCAGCGCGGCGGCATGGCGCGGCCCGCAAACGGCCGCATCACCTCGACCTTCGGGATGCGGCGCCATCCGATTCTCGGCTATAAACGGATGCACAGCGGCATCGATTTCGGCGGCGGATACGGCGCGCCCATCTTTGCGGTGACCGACGGCGTCGTGACGATGGCGGGGCGCAACGGCGGCTATGGCAACTATGTCCGGCTGAATCACGGCAATGGCCTCGGTTCCGGCTATGGTCATATGAGCCGGATCGCCGTGCGACCGGGCCAGCGCGTAAGCCGCGGGCAGGTGATCGGCTATATCGGTTCGACCGGGCTGTCGACCGGGCCCCATCTTCATTATGAGCTGTATCGCAACGGGCGCGCGGTCAATCCGTCGTCGGTGACCTTCGTGACCCGCGCGCTTCTCGAAGGGAAAGAACTCGCCGCCTTCCGCGCCCGCATCGGCGAACTCACCGCGATCGCGCCCGGTGCGGCGCTCGCCCCGGTCGCGCCCAAACAGATCGAGGGGCCGAAGCTCGGAAGCCTCGCCGACGTCGCCTCGAAGCGCGCGGGTGCGGGGCTCTGATCGCGTCCGGCGGCGGCAATATCCATTTGCCACGCGCCGCGCCGCCGCTATGCACCCTGCATGACCCACGCCCTGTTTCCCGACCTGCGCCTGCGCCGCACGCGCCGCACCGGCTGGAGCCGCGCGATGGTGCGCGAAACGCACCTGTCGCCCGCGAACCTCATCTGGCCGCTTTTCGTCTGCGACGGTTCGGAGGAAGAGCAGCCGATCGCGAGCCTGCCCGGCGTGTCGCGCTGGTCGGTCGACCGGCTCGTCGCGCGCGCGCGCGATGCGGTCGCGGCGGGCATCCCGTGCCTCGCGCTCTTTCCCTATACGCAGGCCGACCGGCGCAGCGCCGATGGTGCGGAGGCGCTCAATCCCGATAACCTGATGTGCCGCGCGACGGCCGCGATCAAGCAGGCGCTCGGCGACGAGATCGGCATCCTCACCGACGTGGCGCTCGACCCCTATACCAGCCACGGGCAGGACGGGCTGATCGACGATAGCGGCTATGTGGCGAACGACGCGACGGTCGAGATGCTCGTCGGGCAGGCGCTCAACCAGGCGCGCGCAAGGGCCGACATCATCGCGCCCAGCGACATGATGGACGGCCGCGTCGGCGCGATCCGGCAGGCGCTGGAGGCCGAAGGCTTCGGTCATGTCCAGATCATGAGCTATGCCGCCAAA
>JBGTUD010000132.1:0-7509 GCA_041939405.1 Sphingopyxis sp.
CGCGATGGCGGTGACGGGCAAGCCGATCCACATCTGACGCGGACAAAGGGGGGAGAACAGGATGGCGAAGCACGGGCTCTGGGCGGCGGCTTCGCTTTCGCTCTCCCTTGCGGCGACCACCGCGCAGGCGGCGCCCGACATGGGGGCGGCGCAGGCGCAGCTGGCCGCGCTGCTGGAGAAGAATTATCCGGCGCTCGAGGCGCTTTACAAGGACCTGCACCAGCACCCCGAACTCGGGATGCAGGAAGTGCGGACCGCGGGCCTGTTGGCGCGGCATCTGCGCGATGCCGGCTTCACCGTGACCGAAAAGGTCGGCGGCACCGGGGTCGTCGGCATTCTTAAGAACGGCGAAGGTCCGACGATCCTTGTGCGCGCCGACATGGACGCGCTGCCGATGGAGGAAAAGACGGGGCTTGCCTGGGCGAGCAAGGCGCGCGCGACCTATGAGGGCAAGGACGTGCCCGTGATGCACGCGTGCGGCCACGATACGCATGTCGCCTATCTGGTCGGAGTCGCACAGGCCCTGAGCGCGATGCGCGACAGCTGGGCGGGGACGGTCGTGCTGATCGGCCAGCCCGCGGAGGAAACGCTCACCGGCGCGCGCGCGATGCTCGACGACGGGCTGTTTACACGCTTTCCCAAGCCCGATTTCGGCTTTGCGGCGCACGTCACCAATCTGCCGGCGGGCGTGGTCGCGATCAAGGCGGGGGCTTCCTCGTCGGCGTCGGACAGCTATTCGATCACCTTTCACGGCCGTGGCGGGCACGGGTCGATGCCCGCGGCGACGATCGACCCGATCCCGATCGCCGCGCGCTTCGTCACCGATACGCAGGTGGTGATCAGCCGCGAAAAGGATCCGGCGGCGTTCGGCGTATTGACCATCGGCGCGATCAACGCGGGCAGCGCGCCCAATATCATCCCCGACCAGGCCGAGGTGAAGGTCAACCTTCGGTCGCATTCGGCCGAGGTGCGCGGGCTGCTCCGCGACGGCGTTGCGCGCGTCGCCCGATCGGCGGCCGCGATGGGGCGCGCACCCGAACCGACGATCCGTTATCTCAGCGGCACCGGCGTGCTGACGAATGACGAGACGATGGCCGAGGCCGCGGCGCGTACGCTGGCGCCGGTATTTGGCAAGGGGCTGGTGTTCACCCCGACCACCGGCGCGCCGATGTCGGGGAGCGAGGATTTTTCGGAGTTCGTCGATGCGGGTATGCCCGCGCTCTTTTTCGGGGTCGGCGGCTATGATCCCGCCGTGCTTGCCGAGTTCAAGGCAAAGGGTGAGCCGGCGCCGACCAACCATTCGCCCTTTTTCGCGCCCAAGGCCGAGCCCGCGATCCGCGGCGCGGTGACGGCGATCGTGCTGTCGATCATCGGCGGCGTTCGCCCCCGGACGAAATAGGCCGCCCCTTGGTCGAGATCGACAATGCGCTGATCGTCCGGCTTCTCGACCTGATCGGCATCGGCGTTTTTGCCCTGTCGGGCGCCTTGATGGCGGTGCGGCTCCGCCAGACGCTCGTGACCGCGGCCTTTTTTGCGCTCGTTACCGGGGTGGGCGGCGGCAGCGTGCGCGACCTGCTGATCGGCGCGCCGGTCTTTTGGGTGCAGGATGGCGCGATCGCGGCCGTGTGCATCGCGATCGCGCTGCTCGTCTGGGTGACGCCCGAGCGCTGGTGGCAGGGGCAATTGCTCGAATGGGCCGATGCGGTGGGGCTGGCCGCCTATGCCGTGTTCGGCACCGCAAAGGCGCTGGCATGGGGCGTTCCGCCCGTTCCGGCGCTGTTGATGGGCGTGATTACCGGCTGCGTCGGCGGGACGATCCGCGACATATTGGCGGGTGTGCCGTCGATCATCGTGCGCCCCGAAGTCTATGTCACCGCCGCCGCGCTGGCGTCGGGGCTGTTCCTGCTGTTGATCTGGCTCGGCGCGGGTACGCCCGTGGCGGCGGTGGCGGGCGCGCTCGCGGGCTTTGCGCTGCGCGGCGCGGCAATCCACTGGTCGCTTGCGCTTCCGGCCTATCGGGGATCGCGACAGGGCGACTAGAGCGCCCTTCCCGGGCTTGCCTAATCGGCCGCCCGGCGGCAGATTGGCCTTGTAAACAATCATGTCAGCACCGATCGCCGGTCGGGCTTCAGCCAGGGATAGACATGCAGACAGAACGGGCGGCCGTGAACGGCATCGACATCACCTATGAGGACCGCGGGCCGAAGGATGCGCCTGCCATCTTGCTGGTGATGGGGCTGGGCGGACAATTGACGCTGTGGCCCGACGAATTTGTCGCCGCATTGAACGATCGCGGCTTCCGCACGATCCGGTACGACAATCGCGATGTGGGCCTGTCGACGCGTTTCGACGCGGCGGGGGTGCCGAACGTCAAATGGCTGCTCGTCAAGGCGGCGATCGGCCTGCCGGTGCGGTCCGCCTACAGCCTTTCCGACATGGCGGCCGACGGCGTCGGCCTGCTCGACCATCTGGGCATCGGCCGCGCCCACATCGTCGGCGTGTCGATGGGCGGGATGATTTCGCAGCATATTGCGGCGCGTTACCCCGAACGCGTGCTGTCGCTGACGTCGGTGATGTCGACGACGGGCAACCGGCGCCTGCCGCGCGCCCAGAAGGAAGCGATGCGCGTACTCGCCAACCGGCCGGCGCGCGGCGACAAGGAAGCGCTGATCGCCTATTCGGTGAACGCCGCGCGGGTCATCGGCAGCCCCGGCTATCCACCCGACGAGGAACGGCTGCAACGCCGCGTTCGCGGCGATTTCGAGCGCGGCTGGTATCCGCCCGGCCTGACGCGGCAGATGGCGGCGATCGTCGCCGACGGCGACCGGCGGCCGATGCTGAAAGACATTACGGCGCCGACGCTGGTGATCCATGGCGAGGACGATCCGCTCGTTCCGCTGGCGGGCGGGCGCGATACCGCTGCCCATATCGCGGGCGCGCGGCTGCTCACCATTCCGGGCATGGGACATGATCTGCCGCTCGCGCTGGTCGACACGCTCGCCGACGCGATTGCGGAGCATGCCGGTAAGGTCGCCGTCGCAGCATAGCAGTTTCATGGCGTTATCTGTGCCCCCGCGAAGGCGGGGGCCCATCACCCGTCGGTGCTATTTCGAACCGTCAGGAGATGGGTCCCGCCTTCGCGGGGACACACGGTCTTTTTTTGGTTCCGCCCCTACTTCAGCAGCAGCGCCAGTGTGCCAAGCACACCCCTTGTCTCCGCCTTGCCCGGCCGCGGCGCGGCGGGCAGATAGGCGCGGCAGTCGAGACAGGCCGCCTGGATCGATCCGGCCTGCGTGAGCAGCGTCAGATCCTGCGCCAGCCGCCGCTCGGCAAGCTGGCGGTTCATCGCCGCGATGCCGAACCAGCCGCGCGGGAGTGCCGCGGTTTCTTCTTCGCTGCCCGACCAGCTCGCGAGCATTTTTGAAAATTCGCTGGGTTCGTCCTCGAAATATTTGGCGTGGAAGTCGCCCTCGACCTTGGCGAGCTTCGCTGCTGCGGCGAGCGCGTCGGGCAGGCCGCCGAACTGGTCGACAAGGCCCAGCTGGTGCGCGGTGCCGCCCGCCCACACACGCCCTTCGGCGATCGGCAGGATTTTTTCGATCGGCTGTTTGCGGCTCTTTGCGACCAGTCCGGTAAAGCGCGTGTAGACGTCCTCGACGCTCGCCTGCGCCAGCGCGTTGAACTCGTCGTTCACGCCGCCGAAAATATCGGGTTGGCCCGACAAGGGCGTCGTCGCGATGCCGTCGGCATTGACGCCGATCTTGGCGAGCGCCTTGTCGAAGCTCGGCAGGATGCCGAACACGCCGATCGAGCCGGTGATCGTTTCGGGCTCGGCAAAGATGCGGTCGGCGGGGGTGGCGATCCAATAGCCGCCCGACGCCGCGACATTCGCCATCGAGACGACGACCGGCAGCTTCTTCGCCTTGGCCGCGAGCAGTGCCTGGCGGATTTCCTCCGATGCCAGCACCGACCCGCCGGGCGAATCGACGCGCAGCACGATCGCCTTCACGCTGCTGTCGGTCGCGGCGTCGAGGATATGTTCGGCAACCGTCGTGCCGCCGGCAACGCCGGTCGATGCCTCGCCATCGACGATCTCGCCCACCACCGGCACGACGGCAATCGCGCTGCCCTTTTGCTCGGGCGGATTGGCGGCCACCCAATTTTCGAGCGGGATGGCGTTATATTCCCATGGCTTGCTGTCGTCGGCGGCGCCGCTGATGTCGGCGACGCGGCGGTTGAACGCCATGCGGGTGCCCAATTTGTCGACCAGTCCCGCATCGAGCGATGCCTTCGACAGATCATTGCCCGCCGCGCGCACGGCGCCGGACGTATCGGCGATGAACGCGTCGAGCTTGGCCGCCGGGCGCGCTTTCCTTACGTCGGCAAGCCAATTGTCCCACAGGACGCCGGCATAGGCGAGGTTGGCTTCTTTGGCTTCGGCCGACTGGTCGCTGCGCAGGAAAGGTTCGACGGCGCTCTTGAAGGTTCCGACACGATAGATGTGTGCCGTGACCCCCAGGCGATCCATCAACCCCTTGTAATAAAGGCGCGATCCGCCCGGTCCGGCGATCGCGACGCCGCCGACATTGTCGGTCCAGATCTCGCTCGCATGGGCCGCAAGCTGATAGCTGTCGGTCGTGTAAGCGGTGGCAAAGGCGAGGACCGGCTTTTTCTTCGCGCGCACCTTGTCGATCGCGGCGCCGATTTCGGCGAGCGAAACCTGTCCGCCGCCAAGGAACCGGTCGAGGTCGAGCACGACCGAGGTGATCCGCTGATCCGCTGCCGCGGTTTCGAGCGCCTGCACGACGTCGCGCGTCCGCGTCTCCTTGATCTGGGCGCTGCCCGACAGCGCGGCAAAGGGATCGACTTCGGCGGGCTGTTCGCTGACGATGCCGTCGAGCTCGATGAGCAGCGCGCCCTTGCTCACGGGCAGCCCCGCATTGGGCCGCCCCGCGAGCAACCCGAACAGCGCGACGAAAAACAGCAGCAGGAATATCAGCGCCAGCGCATCCTTGATCCCGACCAGCAGGTTCCAGACCTTGCGGGGAAAGCTGGTGGTGCGCGGCGGCCGATCCTCGCCCGGCAACGGCCGGCGGACGGGGATGGCCCAGGGGCCTGCGGGATCGTTTGGCGTGGACGCAATCTTGTCGGTCATTGGGCAAATCTAGGGATGCGCCCCGTCCTTGGCAATGCACGCTTCGACGGGCGGGCCATGTGGGCACATGGGCGTCGGCTGCGCCAAGGGCGCTGGCGCTGACCCGTCCTTGTGGTGCTTGCCGGGATGACGCAATAGCGCGAAGCAGGCCGCCGTTGGTCGTTCGACGAACCGCCTTGCCTGCCCGCGGCGGAAATGTCATGCCGCGCGCCCATGAAAGCCTTCTTCCTTCGCGCCGCTATCGCGGCCGCCGCGCTCGTTGCAACACCCACATCTGCGCATACCGCTTCCGCCGCCGCCGATGCCCCCATAACCGAGGCCGATCTCGCCGCGCATATGAAGGTTCTGGCGGGCGATGCGTTCGAAGGGCGCGCGCCCGGCACCGATGGCGAGGATCGCACCATTGCCTATATCGTCGGCGAATGGGCGAAGGCGGGGCTCGAAGCCGTTCCGGGCAGCGCGACGCCGTGGCTTCAGCCCGTGCCGTTCGTCGAGACCGAGGCGCTGAACGGCACCGCGACGTTCAAGGTGCAGGGCCGCGATTTCGCGCTTGCCGACGACGGGATCCTGCTGACCGGACGCGATGCGTCGGTGTCGCTGTCGGGGGTGCCCGCGGTCTTTGTCGGCTATGGCGTCGACGGGGCGGGGCAGGTCAATGCCGACGTCAAGGGCAAGCTGGCGATCATGTTGTTCGACAACGCACCCTTTGGCGATAAATTGCCGCGCTATCGCGAACGGCGCCAACTGCTCGCCGATGCGGGCGCGGTTGCTGTTCTGGTGATCGCCACCGACGCGGTGCCGTGGGACGCGCTGCGCGAAAGCCTCGGCAGCAAGGCGATGCGGCTTGCCAGTGCCAAGGCCGGCGCACCGGTGAGTGGTTTCCTGTCGGGCGCCGCCGCCGACGCGCTGTTCAAAGCCGCGGGGCAGGATGGTGCTGCGCTGCGCGCGGCGGCGAAATCGCCGGGTTACAAGGGCGCCGCGCTGCCTGTGACCGCGGATTTCACCGCACAGTCGGCGGTTCGCGCCTTTGCCAGCCATAATGTCATCGCCAAATTGCCCGGCGTCCGGCCCGACGGCAAGGCGGTGCTCTTTCTCGGTCACTGGGACCATCTGGGTATTTGCGCACCCGAGGGCGACGCCGACCGCATCTGCAACGGCGCGGTCGACAATGCCAGCGGCATCGCGGTGCTGATCGAGGTCGCGAAGCGGCTGGGGCAGGGCGCGCGGCCCGATCGCGATATCTATTTCCTCGCGACCACCGCCGAGGAAAAGGGGCTGCTCGGCGCGCGCTGGTTCGCCGATCATCCGGTGGTGCCGCTCGGCGCCATCACCGTCGCGCTCAACGTCGATACGATCGCGATCTCGCCGCGCGGCACGCCCGTCGCGACGATCGGGCGCGGCAAGCCCGCTTATGATGCGGTGGTGCGCGAGGTTGCGACCAAGCTTGGCCGAACGCTCGACGGGGATGGCGAGGCCGACGCCTTCATCCAGCGGCAGGATGGCTGGGCGCTGGGCGCCAAGGGTGTCACATCGCTGATGGTCGGCGGCAGCTTTTCGGACATGAAGCTGCTCGAGGCGTTTCTGTCGAGCGACTATCACAGCGCGGCCGACAATTTCTCCGACAAGATCCCGCTCGGCGGCGCGGCAGAGGACGCCGACCTGCACGTCGCGCTGGGGCGGGCGTTCGCCGATACGAAGCGGTGGCGCGGGACCGAGAAGTAGCGCCGAGAAAGAAGCCAGTGTGTCCCCGCGAAGGCGGGGACCCATCACCGGGTGTTTCGGAATTAAACGATCGGAGATGGGCCCCGCCTTCGCGGGGGCGGCTTAAAATAGGGACTGTCCCTATTTTAAGCCGCCTGCTTCGCGCGGTCCGCCATTTCCTGATTGAGCATTTCGGCAAGCAGGAAGGCCAGCTCCAACGACTGCCCCGCATTCAACCGCGGGTCGCAATGCGTGTGATAGCGATCGGCAAGGTCCAATTGCGTCACGTCCATCGCGCCGCCGGTGCATTCGGTGACATTCTGGCCGGTCATTTCGATATGGATGCCGCCGCCATGCGTCCCTTCGGCGCGGTGGACGGCGAAAAAGCCGCGCACTTCGGCAAGGATGCGCTCGAACGGCCGTGTCTTGTAGCCGGTCGAGGTCTTGATGACATTGCCGTGCATCGGGTCGCACGACCAGACGACCGGATGCCCCGACTCCTTCACCGCGCGCACAAGCTTCGGCAGATGCGCCTCGATCTTGTCGTGGCCATAGCGGTAACGCGCTTTACAGGCCGGGACCGATGGAAAATATTCCGTTATTTATCGATCGGAAGCACGGACGGGCGCGTGTGGAAGTGCCGCACGAGGACG
>JBGTUD010000133.1:0-7505 GCA_041939405.1 Sphingopyxis sp.
TCCCCCACCGGCATCGTCGCGATCGACCGCTTCAACAACAGCGACACTGCGGGGATGATCTGGGACGCGATCACGCGGCGTCTTCCATGACCTCTTTCCGTCGTCATTGCGAGCGTAGCGAAGCAATCTCCAGTTCTCGACCGTTCGCCGGGATGATGGCTGGGGATTGCTTCGCTACGCTCGCAATGACACCTATAGGTCAATCCAGCCAAACCAAGGACATCCCTCTCGCATGACCGACTTCATTTTCGATCTCATCCAGTCATGGGGCTATTTCGGCATCGCCGTCCTGATGTTCCTCGAAAATGTCTTCCCGCCGATCCCGTCGGAGGTGATCATGGGCCTTGGCGGCGTGATGGTCGGACAGGGGCGCTTCGATTATTGGACGCTCGTTGCGGCCGCGGTCGCGGGCACGACGCTCGGCAATTATGTTTGGTATGCGATCGGGCGCTGGGTCGGTTACGAACGGCTGAAGCCATTGATCGACCGCTATGGCCGCTGGCTGACGCTCGACTGGGACGAGGTCGAAAAGCTCCACGACTGGTTCATCCGTTACGGATCGGGCATCGTCTTCGTCTGCCGCTTCCTGCCGATCGCGCGCACGATGGTGTCGCTGCCCGCGGGAATGGTGCGCATGAACCAACTCAAATTCCTGATCTGGACCGCCGCCGGCTCGACGATATGGATCGCCGCGCTGGCCGGCGCGGGATCATGGTTCGGCAAGCAATTCGCCGAAGTCGACCGCTTCATCGGCCCGCTCGCCTTGCTCGCAATCGGCTCGCTGATCGCGCTTTACATCTACCGTGTCGTGACGTGGAAGCCAAAAGCGCGCGGCGACTGACGGCGACGGCGAGAAGCCGCAAGGTCTGGAAGCGGCCGAAAGCCGCCCTCAACTCTATCGTCATCCCGGCGAAGGGTGTTCAGAGTCACGTGCCTCTGAACACCCTTCGCCGGGATGACGGAATTGAAGATGTCCGCTCACCACCCCGAAACCTACGTCACGCCCGCGGATGCGCGCTTCGATAAATATCCAGCAAATGCGCGGCATCGACCGCTGTATAAACCTGCGTCGAGGCAAGGCTTGCATGGCCGAGCAACTCCTGCAGGCTCCGCAGGTCGGCGCCCCCCGCGAGCAGATGCGTCGCAAAACTGTGCCGCAGCGCGTGCGGCGTCGTGCGTTCGGGCAGCCCCAGCGCGCGCCGCGCCGCGCGTACGCTCGCGCGCACCACGCCAGGCTGGAGCGGCCCGCCGCGCGCGCCGAGAAACAGCGGCGTCTCCTTCGCGATCGGCCAGGGGCAAGCCGCGACGTAGCGCGCCACCGCCGCCGCAACGGCGGGCAGGACCGGCACGATCCGCGTCTTCGCCCGTTTGCCGGTGACACGCAGCGTATCGCCGAGCGGGAGCGCCGCGCCGGTCAGCGCCAGCGCTTCGCCAATGCGAAGGCCCGCGCCATAGAGGAGCAGCAGCAACGCAAAATCGCGCGCGCCGACCCAACCCTCGCGCGCATTGTCCGCGACCTCCTCTGCCAGCCCGATCGCCTCGGCGGGCGCCACCGGCCGCGGCAGCCCCTTTTTGACGCGCGGCCCGCGCATCTGCGGTACGCTCGCGTTCGATCCGCCGACGAAGCGGAGGAAGGTGCGGAGCGCCGACAGCTCGCGCGCCGCCGACGCATTGCCGAGCCCTTCGGCGCGGCGCTCGGCGAGATAGGCGCGCAGATCGTTGGGAGTCAGCGCCTTCAGCATCGCGGCATCGACACCGCTGCCGCGATGGCGCGACAGAAATTCGGTGAAACGATGGGCGGTCGCGAGATAGGCGCGGCGCGTATGCTCCGACCGGCGCCGCTCATGCGTCAGATGGGCATCCCAGTCGCGGATAAGGTCCTCACTCACTCCAAACCCCGTCCCTCTGATTCCGTCCGTGTCGAGCAAAGTCGAGACACCCCGCAGGCAAACGCAATAGCGATGGGCATCTCGACTTCGCTCGATGCGAACGGCTTTGATATGGGTTAGTGGGTTTTCACCACTTCGGAAAGAATCGAGTCGAGCAGCAATATGCCCTCGTCCGTCACCGCCAGCCGGTCGCCCTCCGCGCGCAGCAGCCCTTGGCGCGCAAGCCGCGCCACCGCGCCCGCATCGACGAACGCGTCGCGCCCCAGCCCGCTCCGCGCCTCGACGCGGCAAAGGTCGATCCCTTCATTGAGCCGCAGCCCCATCAGCATCGCCTCGGTCGCGCGTTCGTGCGTGGGCAGGTCACTCTCCCCCTTGATCCCGTGCCCGTTGCGCTCGACCGCCGCGATGAAATTCTCGGGCTTCTTGTGCCGCTCGGTCGCCTGGGCGCACCGCCGTCCGTGCGCGCCCGGCCCGATCCCGGCATAGTCGCCATAGCGCCAATAGGTGAGGTTATGACGGCTCTCCTCGCCCTCGCGCGCGTGGTTCGACACTTCGTAGCGCGGCAGCCCGGCGGCGCGCGTCATCGTCTGTGTCGCGTCGAACAGGTCGGCGGCAGCATCACCGTCGGGAATGACAAGCTCGCCCTTCGCCGCGAGCGCCCAAAAGCGCGTCCCCGGCTCGATCGTGAGCTGATAAAGCGACAGATGCCCCGTCCCGAACGCCAGCGCGTCCGCCAGTTCCTTTTCCCAATCGGCCAGCGCCTGCCCCGGCCGCGCATAGATCAGGTCGAAACTCGCACGCGGAAAATAGGTTTGCGCCGCCGCGATCGCACGCCGCGCTTCGTCGCCGCTATGCGCGCGGCCCAGAAATTGAAGTATTTGCGGGTCGAAGCTCTGGACGCCGACCGATACGCGATTGACCCCGGCAGCGGCGAGATCGGCGAAGGCGGCCACCTCGACGGAATTGGGGTTCGCTTCCAGCGTGATTTCGCAATCATCCGCCAGCCCCCACAGCGCCGCCGCCTCGGCGATCACCGCCGCGACGGTCGCGGGCGGCATCAGGCTCGGCGTGCCGCCCCCGAAAAAGATCGACGACACGGTTCGGTCGGGCAGCAGCATGGCCTCATGCCGCAAATCCGCCAGCAACGCCGCGCGCCAGACGCCCTGATCGACATGCTCGCGCACATGGCTGTTGAAATCGCAATAGGGGCATTTGCTGACACAAAACGGCCAGTGGACGTAAAGGGCGAGCGGTTCGGCCATGCGGGGTGATATAGGCTCAATTCGATAAGATGACACGTCGCCCGCGCGAAGGCGGGGGCCGCAGGCGGACTTCTCGTCGCTGCTGCGTAAACCGACAACGGCCCCTGCCTTCGCGGGGGCGACGGACATTTTTAAAACACCCCCGCCACCAGCTTCGCGAACGCATCGGCGCGGTGGCTGATCGCGTGCTTTTCGGCGGGATCGATTTCGGCGAAGGTCAACGCGCTGCCCGCCGGCACGAACACCGGGTCATAACCAAAGCCCAGCTTGCCGCGCGGGGGCCAGGTCAGGCTGCCCTCGGCGCGGCCCTCAAAGACGTCGGCGTGGCCATCGGGCCAGGCAAGCGCCAGCGTACAGACGAAACGCGCGCCGCGGTCGACGTCGGGGCCTTGCTCGGCGAGCAACCCTTCGACCTTGCCCATCGCCAGATACCAGTCGCGGCCCGGATTGCCCTCGAACCACTGCCGCTCGGCCCAATCGGCGGTGTACACCCCCGGTCGGCCGCCTAGCGCCGCAACCTCGAGCCCGCTGTCGTCGGCAAGCGCGGGAAGCCCCGCCGCTGACGCGCTGGCATGGGCCTTCAAGAGCGCATTCTCGCGAAAGGTCGTGCCCGTCTCTTGGGGCTCGGGCAGGCCGAGGTCGCCCGCCGATACAGGTTCGATCCCATAAGGTTCGAGCAGCGCGCGAATCTCGCGCACCTTGCCCGCATTGTGGCTGGCGATGACGAGCTTTCCGGGGTGCAGCTTGCGAGTCATAAAGCCCTCTCCAACCATTCCTCATGCCGGACGTGATCCGGCATCCATTGCAGCGTCGGCGTCATGGACCCCGGATCATGTCCGAGGTGACGATACTGTTTACCGCCCCACCGCCTTGTCCTGCGCCGCGAAAATCTCGCCGCAACCGATGCGCGCGAGGCGGAGGAGGCGGAGCAGGCCTTCCTCGTCATAGGTCGCGCCCTCGGCGCTTGCCTGCACCTCGACGATCTGCCCCTTTCCCGTCAGCACGAAATTGCCGTCGGCCTCGGCCACCGAATCCTCATCATAATCGAGGTCGAGCACCGGCGTGCCCTGATAGATGCCGCACGAGATTGCCGCGACCTTGTCCTCGATCGGATCCTCGGCAATCGCCTTTGCCTCGATCAGCTTGTCGACCGCAAGCCGCAGCGCGACCCACGCGCCGGAGATCGACGCCGTGCGCGTCCCGCCATCGGCCTGAATCACGTCGCAGTCGATCACGATCTGCCGCTCGCCCAGCTTCTGCATGTCGACGACGGCGCGCAAGCTGCGCCCGATAAGCCGCTGGATTTCCTGCGTCCGTCCCGACTGCTTGCCTTTCGCCGCCTCGCGGCTGCCGCGCGTGTGCGTCGCGCGGGGCAGCATGCCATATACGGCGGTGACCCAGCCCAGTCCCTAGCCGCGCAGAAAGGGCGGCACCTTTTCCTCGACGCTTGCGGTCACCAGCACCTTGGTATTGCCGAAGCTGACGAGCACGCTGCCCTCGGCATGGATGGTGAAGGCGGTTTCGATGGCGATCGAACGCATCTGGTCGGGGGCGCGGCCGGATGGGCGCATGGGTCATTCTCCTGTGGCTGTGTGCCGGGGCGCTTAGCGGCGAAGCGGCGTGAGCGCAAACTCTCTCCACACCCCTCGTCATCCCGGCGAATGCCGGGATCTCGCCATTGCGGACTACAGCACCGTCGAGATTCCGGCCTTCGCCGGAATGAAGAAATCAGCAAGGACCGCCAAACTTGCCCCGGCGCCCTTGCCACCCTAAATCCTCACTATGAGCACACCGCCGATCCCCGAATTGACGACGCGCGCGCGCGACGTGTTCCGACTGGTCGTCGATGCCTATCTGGAAACCGGTCAGCCGGTCGGTTCGCGCACGCTGTCGAAGCTCGCGGCGCTCAACCTGTCGCCCGCCTCGATCCGCAACGTGATGCAGGATCTGGAGGAATATGGCCTGCTCGCGAGCCCGCACACCAGCGCGGGGCGCCTGCCGACCGAACAGGGACTGCGCCTGTTCGTCGACGGGATGATGCAGGTCGCCGAACCCAGCGCCGAGGACCGCGCGCAGATCGAGGCGAGCCTGTCCGAAGGCGGCCCGATCGAAAGCGCGCTGGCGCAGGCCACTGCGGCGTTGTCCGGCCTTTCGGCCTGCGCCGGACTGGTCCTCGTCCCGAAGCATGAGCGCGTACTGAAACAGGTCGCCTTTGTCCCGCTGTCCGAACGTCAGGCGCTCGTCGTGCTCGTCGCGGGCGACGGCGCGGTCGAGAATCGCGTGATCGACATCCCGCCGGGCCTCAATCCCTCGGCGCTGGTCGAAGCGGGCAATTATATCAGCGCGACGCTCTCCGGCCTGACGCTCGACGAGGCGATGGCGCGCGTACGCCGCGAGATCGAGGCCGAGCGTATCGCGATCGACCGCGCGGCGCAGGATCTGGTCGGCCGCGGCCTCGCGGTCTGGTCGTCGGACGGTGCCGACCGCCCGGTGCTGATCGTGCGCGGACAGGCGAATCTGCTCGACGACAGCGCGGTCGGCGACCTCGACCGCGTGCGGCAACTGCTCGACGAACTCGAAACCAAGCAGGACATCGCGCAATTGCTCGACAGCGCGCGCGAAGGCAGCGCGACGCGCATCTTCATCGGGTCCGAAAACAAGCTCTTTTCGCTGTCGGGTTCGTCGGTTATCGCCGCGCCCTATCGCGGCGGCGACGGGCGCGTGGTCGGCGTCGTCGGGGTTATCGGCCCGACGCGCTTGAACTATGCGCGCATCGTTCCCATGGTGGATTTCACCGCACAATCGCTCTCCAAACTGATACGATAGGTTTATGACGACACAAGAAAATGAAACGCCCGTCGACGATGGCGCGACCGAAGACACCGAAGCTGCTGAAGCCGTTGCGGCTGAACCACAGGACGAAGCGGCGGCCGCCGCCGAACAGATCGCCGCGCTGCAGCAGGACCTGCTCTATGCCCGCGCCGAGACGCAGAATGTCACGCGCCGCAAGGACAAGGAAATCGCCGACGCGCACGCCTATGCCGCGACGAAGTTCGCGCGCGACATATTGTCGGTTGCCGACAATCTGGGCCGCGCGCTCGCCGCGCTCAGCGACGAGCAGCGCGCGAACGAGGCGATCAAGCCGCTGGTGACGGGGCTGGAGGCGACCGAGCGCGAGTTGATGGCGGTCTTCGAACGCCACGGCATCACGCGCATCGCCGCGATCGGCCTGCCGCTCGACCCCAACCAGCACCAGGCGATGCTCGAAATCCCGAGCGACAAGGAGCCCGGAACGATCGTGCAGGAAATGCAGGCGGGTTACATGATGAAAGACCGCCTGCTGCGCCCCGCGATGGTGGGGGTCGCAAAGAAGGCCGATTGATCACGCCCTCTCCCCTTCCCACGCGAAGCTGGGTCTGGGGTTCGGCGGCCGCGCGCTGACGCCAGGGCGCATGGAGTCACCCGCTGTACCCGGTTTCAAGGGAAACTGCGGGCAGTCTCTGCCCCCGGAAAGCGGGGGCAGAGCCGGGGGATCAGATCGCCCCGTGGCAATGCTTGTATTTGCGCCCCGACCCGCAAGGGCACGGCGCGTTGCGGCTGATCTCCAGCGACGCATAGGGATTTTCGCCCTTCGCGATGTCGTGCTTGGGCACCTGCATCGGCGGCAGCGTGTTGGCGATCACACCCAGCGATCCCGCATCGACGTCGGCGCTGTTATCCTCGCCCGTGAAGGGGTCGATGTGCGTCGTCAGGAAATCGGGAAGCTCGGGCAGCGGCAGCGGCTCGGGCTCCTCGAAGCGCAGGTCGATCCGCGCGACGGTGCGCGTCACATCCTCGCGGATGTTCGACAGCATCCGCTCGAACAGCGCAAAGGCTTCCTGCTTATATTCGTTGATCGGCTGTTTCTGCGCATAGGCGCGCAGGAAAACGACCTGACGGAGCGCGTCGAGCGTCGAGAGATGCTCTTTCCAATGATGGTCGAGCGTCTGGAGCAGGATCGACTTTTCAATCCCCTTCCACGTCTCGGGGTCGACCAGCGCCGCCTTTTCGGCAGCGGTCGCGTCGGCCATCTGTTGCAGCCGTTCCTCGAACACCTCGGGATCGACGGCATCTTCCTGCATCCACGCGTCGATCGGCGGATCGAGGTCGAGCACGCTCCGCACGCGCTCCTTCATCCCTTCGATATCCCATTGTTCGGGGTAGCTGCCCGGCGGGCACGCATCGGCGACGATCGCGTTCACGCTTTCGGCACGCATCGCAGCCATCACATCGTCGACCGTTTCGCTGTCGATGATATCGCCGCGCTGTTCGTAGATGACCTTGCGCTGGTCGTTCATGACATTGTCATATTCGA
>JBGTUD010000134.1:0-7460 GCA_041939405.1 Sphingopyxis sp.
GTTTCACTCTTTTTCCGGGTGATTTCACTGCCGGTTTGGCCTGTTTCGGCCGCCGCAGCTTCCAGTTCTCGAAGCGTTAATCAATCGATACGACCGGGCTTGTCCAAGCCCGGTCGTATCGGGAGACACGAAAAAAGCGGGGCTTGTCCCCGCTTTTTTCTTTTCCGGCGACCCGCGATCAGAATTGGATCGAAAGCATCGCTCTGGCGCCATGGTCCGCAAGGCGAGAGTCGAGCCGGCCGTTATAGCTGATGCCCAGCCGGGCCTTGTCCGACAGACGGACAGTCAGCCCGGCGTCGATCACCGCGCTATCGTCGCGGATCGGCGTGCCGCGAATTTCGAACGTATCGCCGCCCGCAAAGGCGTGAAAGGTCCGTGGCAGACGATCTGCGCCAAAAGCATGACGCCAGCCCAGGTTGCCGTCGAGCCGGATGCTATCCGACACGGCCATGTCCAGCCGAACGCCGACGGTCGAAAAACTGACCTTCGCAGTGTCGCGCGACCCGGCGGTCAGCGCTGCGGCGCCGCCCGTTTCGGCGTAGCGGCCGGTGCGATGCCGGACGTGCGCGAAATTCGCATAAGGTTCGACCCCGCCGAAACGATAGGCGGCTTCGGCAAAATACTGGACGGTTCGCGCGCGGTAGCGGCTGCGCAGCGCGTCGGAAAAGCCGGTGAACAGCACGGCGCGGTCGGTTCGCACGTCGTGCCACGCCATCGCCGCTCCGCCGCGGAGGCCCAGCCCGCCCCAACGGCCGCCGGCATATAGGCCGAGGTGCCAGCTGTCCGCGCGGCCGTCCGATGTCCGGCGGTCGACGTCCAGGCTCGACCGGCTGACGCCGCCGATCACCCCGGCGCGTACGGCGTCGCCCAGCGCCGTGTCGGCACCCATCAGCCAGCCCGAATAGTCGCGGTCCTCGCGCGCTGCATTTCCATCGCCGTTCCAGCGCCCCCAGCTACCGAGCGCGCGGCCCCACAGCGCGGGACCGTCGAGGCTTGCCAGGCGGTCGAGCGCGGCTTCGCGAACGAAGCGGCTGTCGTCGATCAGTGCGCTTTTGGCCGAGGCATGGATTTCGCCCGACAGCTGGTCGAGTGCGACCGGCGCTTCGGCATCCGACAGCGGCAGAATCGCGTTGAAGAGGGCGCCTCCGCCGAGCGAGAAGGCGCCCTCGCCAGTGGAACATTGGTTGAAGGTCATGCCCGGCAGGCAAAAGCTGGTTTTGACGAGCTGCGAGGTCAGGAACACATGGCTGCTGTCATAGGACAGCAGAAAATCGAGGAAGGCGAAATCGTCGGTCACGCTGTCAAAGCGGCCGCTGACGCCGCCGCCTTCGCCCCCCGCCTGTGCGGTCAGGATCGTATAGACGCTGCCGGGGGCATAGGTGGTGCCGTTGTCGATGCCGTTGGCGGGCGTGACATGGACCGTACCGCCCGCGATCGACGCGGGGCCGCTCGACAGGATATGATCGTTGTTGATCCCTGCGACATTGCCGCCATCGTTCAACTCGACGGCAAATAGCGACCCGGCGTCAAAGGCGATTCCCGCGACGTTCAGCGTTCCGATGCCATTGCCCGGCGCCGCCGTGCCCCCCGACGCGACGCGGACCATGCCCGCGCGCCCGATGCCGCCCAGCCGTGTGCCGTCGTTGACGTGCAGCGTGCCGCCAAGCTGGCCGTCGAGACGCAGCGCCCCTGCGTTGATCGCGGTGGTACCGGTAAACGGTGTGCTGTCGCCGGTCATGGTCAGCACGCCGGCGGCTTCCTTTTCGATCAGCCCGGTCCCGCCGATCGTGCCTGCAAAGCTGCCGTCGGCGCGCTGGTCAAAGGTCAGCGTTCCGTCGACCGAAAAATTGCCCTGCAGGCTTGCCGTATCGCCCTGCAGCCGGCCGCTGTTGATGGCGGTGCCGCCGCTATAATCATTCGCGCCCGACAGGATCAGCGTGCCAAGGTCGGTCTTCACCAACCGCCCGCTGCCGGTGATCGGCGCTGCGATCGTCGCGACGAAGTCGGCGCCTGCGGCGGTGCCGTCGCCGACGCGGACGCTGATGTTGCCGGGCGCCAGCGTCAGTGCATCGCCAGTCACCGTATAGCCATGGATTGCAAATTGGACGCCGTTCGCGATGCTGACCGCGCCCGGGCCATTGTCGATGGTCACGGTGCCCGCGGCGCTCGACGGCGCGGCGACGGCGGCGATACGTCCCAGCGGGACGACCGCCTGGTCGCCGCCGCCAAATTGCTGCGTTCCCGAAAAGATCAGGAAATCTTCGGGGTCAAAGGCGCCGTTGGCGCTGCCGTCGGGGACGGTCCAGTTGGTGCCGTCGACCGTCCAGCGCCCCGACCCGCCGGCGATAGCATTGTCGGCGCTCACATTGCTGCCGTCCCAAAAGATGAAATCGCGGTCGGGCGTGCCGACGAGCAGATTCACCGCCCCATCGGACTCGCCGTTCGGTTCGACCAACTGCACCATCAGGTCGTCGGCGCGAAACCCCGCGGGTACGGCGCCGATGACAAGGCCACCGTCCTGGATCAGCCCGCCCGCGGCGACGCTGATCAGCGTGTAGAGACCCGAACCGAAACCACCGGCATCGATGACATTGAGCGTCCCGGCGAGGAACAGGTCGTCCTCAACGGTGATCAGATCACTGCCGACACCCGGCGCGCCGTTGGGCGCCCCCAGTTCAAAATCGAGGATCGCCGTCCTTTGGAGCGTCAGGCCGCCGCGAATCCGCAGCGTCCCGACGCCGTTGCCCGGGGCGATCCGCCCGTCGCGGATCACGACATCGCCGCCGATCGTGCCGGTGCCCCCCAAAATGCCTTCGTCCCTGACGTCCATCAGCGAATCGGCCCCGCCATGGGTGCCGTTGATGCGCAGGCGGCCGCCGGTGACGATCGTTTGCCCGGCGAAGGTGCTGGCGCCAGAAAATATCGTGTCGCCCGCCATGTGGCGAATGATGCCGTTCGACCCGCTGATGTCGCTGGCAATGTCATAGTCCGTCGCCAGGTGGTTGATCACGAGCTCTGCCGTCGGCGCGCCGGGGATGCTGTCGTGCAGGCTGATCGCCCCGACATTGAAGGCGCCGACGCCGCCCGCCGGGCCGCCTGCGGTGCCGCCAAGGTTGATGACGTTGCCGATCCCCGCGCTCGACCCGTTCGTCGCGATCTGTCCGGCGGTGATGTCGGTGTTAAAGAGCGAGAGCGTGTTGCCGTCAAAAATGCTTCCCAGGCTCACACTGCCCGAACCGAAATTCAGTGTGGCATTGGTGGCGGTCAGATTGCCGCGATTCATCCGCAGGCCGCCCGTCATGTTCAGCGTCGCTCCGCTGACGCTCAGCAGCCGCTCTTCGCCGAATGCCAAAAAGCTTTCGCTGCCGGTGTTGACGTTGACCACTGCGCCATCCGCGATCACGAAATCCGCCGAACCGGCGCCGGCCGTACTGCTGTTGATTGCCAAAGTGCCGGCAAGGTTGAGTTGGGTCCCGGCCCCGGTGATCAGCACGTCGGTCTGCTGGCCGATGCCCGTGCCGGCAACAGTCAGTATGTCCATGCGCCCGCCGTTTGTCAGCGTCAGTGACGCCTCGTCGCTAAAGATGTTGGCCCCAGAGGTGCTGGCCATCTCGAAATGCCCGCCATCGGCCACGATCACGTCGCCGCGAAAGTCCAGGCTGGTCTCGATCAGGAAATGCGAAGCAGCCCCCGCGCCATCGGTCCCGCGCACTTCGATGCTGCTGCCCAGGCCCAGCGTGCCGCCCACGCCGCCCGCGGCGATCACCGTCCCCCCATCCAGAATGCGGAGCCGTCCGATCCCGCCGCCGGGATTGACGTTGCCGATCCGGACGCCCGCCGCCCTCGACGTCAGGTTCAGCGTCGAACCGGCGCCCGTCACTTCGATCAGCCCCGCCCCTGCAAAGGCCGGACTGCCGCAGGCAAGGCACAAGGTGGCAAAGGTGCCGGTGCCGCCATTCTCAATCCGCAGCGTTCCGTCGCTGGACAGATTGTCCCCGACCTGAAGCTGTGGGTCGGCGTCGCCAAAGGCGTCGGCCGCGCGGCCGATGCTGGCGCCCGCGCCAGAGATGACGACAGCGCCGACCTGCCGCGAATCCCCGCTTGCGATGCGCAGCGACCCGCTGGCCCCCGGATCGCCGAGGCCGAGCGTACCGTTCACGGTCAGCGACACGGGACCGGAATCGGAAGCGACGACCACAGAGCGGACGCTGAATATATCGCCCGCACCGATCACCGGCTGGCGGGGCGCGCCGCTCTGGGTGACAAAGGCCGTATCGGCGCCGCGCGGAACGCGGTCGGGCGGCGGCGGCGCGCCGCTGATGACGTCCCAATTGTCGACATCGCCCCAATCGCTGTTGGCATCGCCGCGCCACACGACACTCTGTTGAGCGAATACCGGCGCGGCACCGGCGAGGGTCGTGGTCAGCAGAAGCCCGGCGACCAGACGTCGCGGCAGGGCGGAACGGGGCGAAGCAAGCATGATGGAGCCTTCCTGTGGATCGCGTCGGATGTGACGACGAGCCTAGGCTGCCGCGTGGACTTCGCAGCGTTGCAACTTGTTGCGTCTTGCGGAAAATCGTTGCGCCGGGTGTGGCGGATCATCGCGCCGCGGCGGCGAGCGAGGGCGGCGCGCGGCGCCGGAGGAGGTTGGCAACTTCGGCATCGCGCTGCCATCGTTCGGCGATTTGCCGCCGGAGCCCCGCCGATCCCCAGACTTCGTTGCGTGCTTCGGCTTTGCGAAGAAGGCGGATCAGCGTCGCGCGATCGCCGGTCGCCGAGGCCGCGAATGCGGGCCATACCAACGTCCGTCGGTCGCCGGACGCCACCTCTGCCTCTGCATGGGCGACAATCCGGTCCGACACCGCCTGCGGCCCCTGGGGGAGCGCGGCGCGCAGATCGGCGGCGTATGCCGTCAGCGCCGCTTCTTTGCGCAGGCGCGCCATCGTTTCCACCTCGGCAACAAAGCCCTCCGCGTCGCCGCTCGCCAGCGCAATGACCGACAAATAATCGGCGATTGTCGCAAGATTGGCGTCGGATCGACGCAGTTCGAGCAGCGCGGCCTTCGCCGCTGCCGCATCGCCCCTCGACCACCGCGCCCAGGCGAGGTCGGCCGCGATCGAGGGTGATGCGGGCTCGACCAGCTGCGCTTCGGTAAAGCGCTGCAGTCCCTCCCTGAAATCGCCATTGTCGATCAGCGCGTTGGCGAACCAGAATAGCGTTTGTGCCGACTTGCCATCGGCCGCGAGCGACTGGCGAAAGGATCGCGATGCTGCGGTTCGATCGCCGTGCCACCAATAATCGAGGAAACCGCGTGCGCGCAGTGCCCCGCCGTGGCCTGGATTGATCTTCAGCGTCGTATCGACCGCTGCTTGCGCACGCCCAAATGCCTCGACATCGCGGAGCGACCCGAATTCGCGCGCGAGGAGATAGCAATCGGCGAGCGCCGAATAGGCCGGAGCGAATTGGGGCTCCATCGCGACGACGCGTTCCAGCTTGGCGATCGCATCGGTCAGGGCGGCAGGGGTGCGCCGGGCCCAGGCGGCGCGCGCTTCGACATAGAGCGCGGCCGCCCGATCGTTCTGCGGCATCGGAATCGAAGTCGTGGAAGGTGGCTCGGGCCACGCATAAACGGCGAGGCCGATCCCCGCGGTCGCGACCAGCACGGCCAGCGATACCGCCCGCCAGGAGGATGAAGGGCGGGCGGTGTTCTCGGTCGCCGCGACCGACGGGGCGACGTCTGCGTCCTTCATATCGTCGCCGTCCGGCCGGGCCAGCCATGCGTCCAGCTCTTCGGTCAGCGCATAGACACTGCCGCGCGCCGATCCCGGAATACGGTGGACGGGCATTCCGCGTTCGGTGGACCAGCGGATGACCGTCGTGCGTTCACGCCCGAAATATGCCGCGATCGATTTCCAGCCGTCCAGTCGCAAGGTTCCCGAAATGCCCCCCTGTTGCCCCCGCCCCGAAACTGCCCGCTCGATGCGGGTAGATCAAGCTATTTGGCTGAAATACAGCCATTTGCGCCGCAAGGAGGCCTTGGGGACGGCGCCGGTCAGGACGAGCGAGCCGCCTTCATGGCTTCGGCATAGCCCGCTTGCACCATCGCGCTCATGCGGTCGAACAGCGCGTCGGGATCGCTGCGGCGCAGCGCGGCAATCGCGGCCTCGGTGCCTTCGGCGACGACAAGCTCGCGCTGTCCGGCATCGACCGCGGCGAGGATTTGTGCCGCAGCATCGTCGGGCGGCAGGCCGTTGTCGATCGCGGCGTCGCTTGTCCCCCGAACGCTTCCGTCGGCGTTCAGCGCATTGCGGCTGACATTGGTGCGCACCGAACCGGGGGCAACGACCAGAACCTTGAGGCCGAGATGTTCATTTTCGGCCCGCACCGCGTCGTGATAGCCGATCAGGCCATGTTTCGCGGCCGAATAGGCGCTGCGCAGCGGCACGCCCGCGATCCCCGCGACACTGGAGATCGCGATGATCTGACCGCCGCCTGCTTCGATCATGCGCGGTAACAGCTGTTGGGTGAGGGCGATCGGTGCGAGCAGATCGACGCCGACGATCTGTTGATAGACCGAAAAGTCGGTTCGGACCGCCAGGCTGCGCTGCGAGATGCCCGCATTGTTGATCAGCCCGTCGACCCGTCCCCGCCAGTCCCACGCCTGCTGGGCGATCGCGGGCAGCGCGGCATAATCGGTCGCTTCGAAGGGCAGGATCAGCGTCTCGACCGCGCATTCGGCGGCAACGGCTTCGAGTGCCGTGACGTTGCGTCCGGACAGGATCAGTTGCGCCCCCCGAGCCGCGAGGCCGCGCGCCAGCGCTGCGCCGATGCCCGAGGATGCGCCCGTGACCCACCAGATTTGATCTTTCATATCCGCTCCTTATCTTGGTTTCGGTTGCAGCCTGAAACGGACGCAATGGGCCGTCAAGGCGCCGCAACGGCGCATTTCCGTGCAGGGGTGGCAATTTTGTTGCGAATCTGTTATAATTAATAACAACGCGCCGACATTCTGCCTCTTCCCGCTGCCGGGCTGGGGCGTGTCCGGCGTTTCCGATGGAGCCACATCCCTTGTCACTTTGACCGGCGAGCGCCGCCCGACCAGCCCAGTCCCCCTCCATTCGAGGGCCGGATATAATGCTGTTGACGCCCGCCCTACCCGACAAGGCCAATGAAAGGAACTTGAATGTCCGCAAGCACGCTCGTCTTCGAAGTCGGTGACTATGTCGTTTATCCGAAACATGGCGTGGGGCGCGTCATCGAATTGCAGAAATCCGAAATCGCCGGAATGCAGCTCGAACTTTATGTCCTGCGCTTCGAAAAGGAAAAAATGACCCTTCGCGTCCCGACCAACAAGGCCGAGGGCGTGGGGATGCGCAAGCTGTCGTCGGACAAGACGCTGAAGGAAGCGCTCCAGGTGCTGACCACCAAGCCGAAGGTGAAGCGCACCATGTGGTCGCGCC
>JBGTUD010000135.1:0-7453 GCA_041939405.1 Sphingopyxis sp.
CCGGTGCCGCTGGTGTAGATGAGGCAGGCGGTATCCTCGCGCTTGGTGCCGAGGCCGCGGGCCTTGGTCTCCTCGATCCACGCCGCGCCGCCTTCGACGAGCGGCGCCCAGTCGTGGACCGACACCTCGCCCCGCTGGCCGACGCGCAGGCTTTCCATCGCGATCACGATATGCGCGTCGGAGCGCATCACCGCAGGCATCAGCACGCGCGCAAGCTTGGCCGTCGAGACGATCACCGCGCGCGCGCCGCTGTTGTCGAGGATATGCTGATGGTCGCGTTCGGTGTTGGTCGTGTAGGTCGGCACGGTGATGCAGCCTGCCGCCATGATGCCAAGGTCGGCGATGCACCATTCGGGGCGGTTCTCGCTGACGAGCAGAACCCGGTCGCCCTCTTTCAACCCCAATTTACGCAGATTGTGCGCGAGCGCCGCCACTTGTTCGGCGACCTCGCGCCAGCTCAGCGGCTGCCACGCGCGGTCGGCCTTGCGCCACAAAAAGGGTTCGTCGCCGCCGCGCGCCGCGCGGTCGAAAAACATCGCGACCAGGCTGGGAAAATGGTCGAGATGGGGGGTTTCAAGCTTCATGCCTCTCGCTCTCCTCGGGAGGATAATCTTGTTGTTTGGTGCATTCTTAGGGGCAATCGCCGCGCGATAGAAGTCCATAAGCAGCCCTGTCATCGCGGCGAAGGCCGGGATCTCATCGCTGCTTCACGGCGCGATGGCGAGATCCCGGGCTTCGCCGGGATGACGAATGCCGATAGGAGGATTACCCCTGCGGCGGCGCGTCGTCGACCGCCGACGTTCCGGGGCCGCGCGGATCGGCTGCGCCGCGCCACCCCTTGGCCGTACCCTCGATCGCATTGAGCTTCGATCCGAGGTCGGTGGGGGTGAAATCATATCCGAAGGGCTGCATTTTCCCGGCAATCGCCTGCCCCGCCGCATTGTCCTCGATCAACACGCCCTGGCGGCCGAAAAAGAGGTTGGGCAGCGCAATCGCTTCCCGGGCATCCAAGCCCCAGTCGAGCACGCCGATCAGCGTCTTGGTGACGTGCATGATGATGCGCTTGCCGCCCGCCGAACCCACGGCGAGCACGACCTTTCCGTCGGGGCCGTACACGATCGTCGGCGACATCGAGGACAGCGGCCGCTTACCCGGTTGTACCCGGTTGGCGGTCGGCACGCCGTTCTGCGTCGGCGCGAGGTCGAAATCGGTGAGTTCATTATTGAGGAAAAAGCCGTTCGCGATCAGCTGGCTGCCGAAGATGCTTTCGACGGTCGAGGTCATCGAGACGAGATTGCCCGCGGCGTCGGCGGCGACAAAATGCGTCGTCCCCTGTTCATCGACCGGCGGCGCGGCGGCGCGCGGCTTGGCACCGGGCGGCGTGCCGGGCTCATAACGACCCGCCGCGCCATAGGGCGAAATCAGCTGGCGGCGCTCGGCGAGATAGGCCTTGTCGAGCAGGCCCTGAACGGGCACCTCGACAAAATCGCCGTCGCCCAGATAGGCGGCGCGGTCGGCATAGGCGAGCTGCATCGCCTCGGCGAGCAGGTGCCAGCTCATCGGATTGCCCTTGCCCATCGCCTTCATGTCCCAGCCTTCGAGCATCCCCAAAATGCCAAAGACGGTGGTGGCGCCCGACGACGGCGGGCCCATGCCGCACACCTTGTAGATGCGGTAGCTGGTACAGACTGCCCCGCGTTCCTTGGCGCGATAGGATGCCAGGTCGGCGAGCGTCAGCGTCGCCGGATTGCGCGGCGCCTTTGCCACCGCATCGCGGATCGCGCGCGCGTTGGCGCCGCTGTAGAAGGCGTCGGGGCCGCGCGCCGCAATATCGCGCAGCAGGGCCGCATAGGCGGGATTTTTGAGGCGCGTGCCCACCGGCGCAGGCTTGCCATCGATATAATAAATGGCGCGCGCGTCGGGAAAATCCTTCCAGACCGACTCGAACCGCACGAGCCAGTTGTGGAGCGCCGGGGTCACTTCAAACCCGTTTTCGGCGAGCGCGATCGCCGGCTGGAACAGCGCCTGCCATTCGAGCTTGCCCCATTTCTTGTGCGCCATCTCCATCAGGCGGATATTGCCGGGCACACCGACCGACAGGCCGCCGGGCACGACATCCATGAAACCGCGCGGCTTGCCGTCGGGCGCAAGGAAACGGCCGGGTTTTGCCGCAGCAGGCGCGGTTTCGCGGCCGTCGATGGTCGAAATGCTGCCATCGTTCGCATCGTGGTGGAGCATGAAACCGCCGCCGCCGATCCCGCTCGACTGCGGCTCGACAAGCGTGAGCACCGCGACCATGGCAATGGCGGCGTCGGCGGCGCTGCCGCCCCGATGCAGGATCGTACGTCCGGCCTCGGTCGCGCGCGGATCGGCGGAGGAAGTAACGCCCTGCGCGGCGGCGAGCGTGGGACAAGCAAGCGAGACGAAAGCGACAAGCGCGAGAAGACGGTTCAACATGGGCGCGATCTTGGCGCCGAGGTCGGCGAAGCGCAAGTCCGAGCAATCCTCCCTGTCGCCAGCGATGGGGAGGATTTACCTCTCCATCCCCACCGCGTCGGCCACGCGCGCAAATCCGTCACGCGCAGCCAGCTTTTCCAGCCCGCGCGCGACGCGGCCCGCCAGCCCCGGCCCTTCATAGACCATCGCCGAATAGATCTGCACCAGGCTGGCGCCCGCGCGAATGCGCTCCCACGCCTGTTCGGCGGACGCGATCCCGCCCGCAGCGATCAGCGGCAGCTTGCCGCCGCTTGCCGCGCGGAAATCGCGGACGCGCTGAAGCGCGAGTTGCGCGAGCGGCGCGCCCGACAGCCCGCCCGCCTCGGCGGCGTGGCGCGATGCCAGCGCCGGGCGCGACACAGTGGTGTTCGACACGATCACCGCCGCCAGCCGCTTGTCCAGCGCCACCGTCACAATATCGTCGATGTCGGCGGGTTCGAGGTCGGGCGCAACTTTCAGGAACACAGGTTTGGCGGCGCCCGCGGGCTGCGCCGCCGCCACGCCGTCGAGTAGCGCCTCGAGCGCGCCCCGGTCCTGCAACGCGCGCAGCCCCGGCGTGTTCGGCGAACTGATATTGACCGTCAGATAGTCGGCAAGCGGCGCCATCGCCGCCGCGCCCTTCGCATAATCGGCGATGCGGTCGGCGCTGTCCTTGTTCGCGCCGATATTGATGCCGAGCGGCACCGGCAGGCCATGGCGGCGCAGGCACGCGATACGCTCAGCCGCCTTTTCCTGCCCGCCATTGTTGAACCCCATACGGTTGACGATCGCCCGGTCCTCGACCAGCCGGAACAGCCGCGGGCGCGGATTGCCGTCCTGCGGCAATGGCGTCAGCGTCCCCACCTCGACAAAGCCAAAACCGAAATGCGGCATCGCGTGCGCGACGCGCGCATCCTTGTCGAACCCCGGCGCGAGCCCGACGGGATTGGGAAAGCGCAGGCCCGCGAGTTCGGTCGCGAGCATCGGGCTGGTCAGCGCCTGCCGGGCACGCGGCAGCGGCTGGAGCGCGGCAAGCGTCAGATTGTGCGCCGCCTCTCCATCGGTTGCATGGACGATCGGGCGCGCGAGCGCATAGGCGGTATCGGTGAGCGAAGCGAAGAGCGACATGGCCCGCCATTGCGCGCCCGGCGGCGCTATGGCAAGCCCCCACGCATAACGGAAAAACCGGGAGAAATTCGTGTCGCATTCCCCTATCCTCGCTCGCCTGTCCACCGCCCTCGTCCTGCTGGTCGCCGCGGGCTGCACGCCCATGACGGGCCAGGACGCCCCCGCGCCGGCAACGGCGCCCCCCGCCGCGCACGCCGTACCCGCGGGTGCCGACCTGGCGCAGTTTTTCGAGAATTACGACGCCGCGCTTCTGTCGCTCGCGCCGCAGAGCAAGGCGTATCGCGGGATTCGCGATGCCGACTATGGCCGCTGGGACGATCCCAGCGACGAGGCCGCCGTCGCGCGCCACAAATTGCAACAGGCGAGCGCGGCCGCGATGCGCGCGAGCTTTGACCCCGCCACCTTGTCCGACGGCGAGGCGCTGTCGTTCGAGCTGTTCAATGCCGCAGCGGCGCGCGCCGAGCGGCTGTTTCCCTTTCGCAATCACGATTATATCTTCGACCAGATGAACGGCGCGCAGAGCCAGCTGCCCGCCTTCCTGATCAACATTCACCGCGTCGCGAACATCGCCGAGGCCGAAGCCTATGTGTCGCGGATTCGCGCTCTCGGCCCCCACCTCGACGCGCTGTCGGCGCAGTCGGCCGAACGCGCCGCAAGCGGCATCCAGCCGCCGAAATGGGTCTATGCCTATCTGATTTCCGACATCGGCAATCTGACCGGCGCCGACAATGCGGTGATCGAGGACATCACGGCAAAGGTCGGCAAGCTCGATGCCAGCGCGGCAGAAAAGACACGGCTGATCGCCGCGGCAAAGGCGGCGTGGACCGAAAGCGCTGCGCCGGCCTACGCCCGGCTGCTCACCGAAATGAAGCGCCAGCAGGCAAGCGCGCCGACCGCCGACGGCGTCTGGCGTCTGCCCGACGGCAAAGCCTATTATGAAGCGCTGCTCGCCAATTATACCACGACCGACATGACCGCGGCCGAGATCCACGACCTTGGCCGCGCCGAAGTCGCGCGTATCCACGGCGAGATGCGGGCGATCATGAAAAAGGTCGGGTTCAAGGGCAGCTTGCAGGAATTTTTCGTCCACCTGCGCACCAGCCCGCAATATTTTCACAGCTCGCGCGCGGCCTATCTGGCCGAGGTCGACGCCCATGTAAAAGCGATGGAGGCGCGGCTGCCCGCCTTTTTCAACACGCTTCCCAAAGCCGCGTTGCAGGTGAAGGCGGTCGAGGCGTTTCGCGAAAAATCGGCAGGCAAGGCCTTTTACCAGTCACCCTCGCCCGACGGGTCGCGGCCGGGCACCTATTATGTCAATCTTTACGACCTTCGCGACATGTCGAAGACCGAGCTGGAAGCGCTGGCGTATCACGAAGGTGTGCCCGGCCATCACCTCCAGCGCGCGGTGCAGACCGAACTCACGGGCCTGCCGCCCTTCCGCCGCTTTGGCGGCGTCACTGCCTATACCGAAGGCTGGGGTCTCTATTCGGAGGAACTCGCCAAGGATATGGGATTTTATACCGATCCCTACAGCGATTTCGGGCGGCTGGGCATGGAGCTGTGGCGCGCGTGCCGCCTTGTCGTCGACACCGGCATCCACGACAAGCGCTGGAGCCGCGAACAGGCGATCCAATATCTGAAGGACAACACTCCCAACCCCGACGGCGACATCGAAAAGGCCATCGAGCGCTATATCGTCTATCCGGGACAGGCGACCGCCTATCTGATCGGCAAGCTCAAGATCATGGAATTGCGCGGCCGCGCGCAGGCCGCGCTTGGCCAAGGTTTCGATTTCCGCCGCTTTCACGATGTCGTGCTCGAATCGGGGCCAGTGCCGCTCGACATCCTCGAACGGCGCGTCGATGCGTGGATCGCGGCCGAGAAAGGTTAAACCAATTGACGATTGGCGCTTGACGGACCGCCCGCAAAGGCAAATGATTGGATTCATATAAAAGGCGGCCGGGGAAAGGCCGCCGGGGTCTGGGTCTGTCATGTCGCAATCTTCATCCTCGCCGGCCGGCGTGGACGGCAGCGCGCCGTTCGAACTTCATTATTTTCCGCCCGACCCCGATCTGGCGGAGATGGTGTCGAGCTTTTACGTCGCGCGGATCAACATGCCGCGATTCGACGAATATGAACGCGCCGACCGCCCGCAATTCCGTTTCATGACCGCCCCCGACGGCGAATATGTCTTTGCCGACGGCAATCATTCGCCGGCGTCCCGCGCGAATATCGTCGGCCCGACGAGCGGGCACGTACGCGCGATCAGCAATCGCCCGACGGGGCTCTTCGGTTTCGGCATGTTGCCCGCGGGCTGGGCGGCCTTGATGGGCCACGACGCCGACAAGTTGACCGACCGCGCGATCGACGCCGCCGACCTGTTCGGCCCGTGGATCGAGGACGTTGCCGCCACGCTCGAACAGGCTGCGACGGTCGAGGAAAAGCTGGTCATCGGCAATAATTTCGCGCGCGAGGTGCTGACCCGCGGCGAAACCGCGCCGATGTGGTTCATCCGCACCGTCGACGAATGGCTGACGGCGACATCCTCACCGCAAGTGCCCGCACTGGTCGAGGCGACGGGCATGTCGATCCGTTCGGTCGAGCGGATGACGAAGCATTATTACGGGCTGTCGCCGCGAATGCTCGCGCGCAAATATCGCGCGGTGCGCGCCGCATCGGCGCTCGCGCGCGGCGAAGGGCTGGACGCGGCGCAGCTCGGCGATGCCTTTTACGACCAGTCGCACCTGATCCGCGAGGTCAAGCGCTTTGCGGGGGCGACGCCGGGCCAGCTCGGCAGCCCCACATTGTACACGCAGGCGACGACCACGGGGCGCAAGCAGCTCGCCGGCAAGGTGAGCCCGATCGTCTCCGAGACATAAAACCCCCGTTAACCAACAAAAATTGCGCGTCCTGTCGATTTGGCGTTTCCATACAATCGCGAATCGACCGCCGCGCATAATCGAACCCGGCGACCCAGAAGAGCTCATCCTCTTTGACGAGGACTTGAGACCTTCATCTTGGCACTCATTTGGCTTCGGCCGGATGGGTGCCTTTTTTTCGCGCGTATCGAGCGTCGCATTGGGGCGGGAAGCGGACTTCTTCAATTCCGTCATCCCGGCGCAGGCCGGGATCTCACCCTAACGATTTGCCGCACCGGCGAGATCCCGGCCTTCGCCGGGATGACGATGAGAGAAAGATCCGCTCCCGGTCAAAATCCGCCGCCCCACCCTCATCTTTACCCCGCCAAATCATGGCTTGCTTGCGCCCCGCGAACCCCTCGCCTATATAAGTGGAGTAATTTACTCCAGTTAAGAATCGTTCGCAACTGCGACGGAAAAGACGATGCGCCTGTCCAACCTTGCCGATTATGCCGTGGTGCTGATGAGCGCCGCCGCCCGCCAGTGCGGGTCGGTGCCAATTCACGCCGCGATGCTGGCCGAACAGACGGGGATTCCGGGGCCGACCGCGCAAAAGCTGGTGAGCGGCCTTGCCCGCGCCGGGCTGCTCGTCGCGTCGCGCGGCAGCGGCGGCGGCGTCCGGCTCGCGCGGCCCGCCGCGGCGATCAACGTCGCCGAGATTATCGAGGCGGTCGAAGGGCCGATCGCGCTGACTAGCTGTGTCGAGGAGGGCCGCCATGATTGCGCGCTCGAAGGAAGCTGCAAGGTGCAGCCGCATTGGGGCGTCGTGAATGGCGCGGTGCGCGGCGCGCTGGCGGAGATCAGTTTGGCGAGTCTCGTTAAGCCCCTCCCGCTTGCGGGAGGGGTTTGGGGAGGGTCTGAAACGGCCACCCCAATCGACGTGGCCACCCCCCACCCCCCCCCCCCCCCGGGGGGGGGGGGGGCAGAATGAC
>JBGTUD010000136.1:0-7415 GCA_041939405.1 Sphingopyxis sp.
CGCGCCGTGACCTCGACCGACGGCATGACTGCCGACATCTACCCCTTTGACGCCGCGTTCCTTTCGCGCTGCGCCACGCGGATCATCAACGAGGTCCAGGGCATCAACCGCGTGGTCTACGACTACACGTCAAAGCCGCCCGGAACGATCGAGTGGGAATGATTCGGGGCACGCAAATGCCCGAATACCTCTCGCAGGGATGACGTCCAACTAATTGAAAAAAATAATTTTGTTGTCGATAACATTCGGCGACAATCGGTGGGCAGCCTTCATTGCGAGCGGACGGGCTGACGGCCTTGCCTACCCTTGTTTCTTCCAGAAATCGTCGATACCGTCAGGGACACATCAGCCCTAGACGGTATTTTTTTCGCTCTAACAGTCGGAAAAGCAGTGCTTTTTCGGGCGGGAGAACTGCGCTTTTAGGCTGACGGTATTTTTCCGTCGGAGTCCCCCTCATGCTTACCGATACAGAACTCAAGCACCTGAAACCAAAAGCAAAACCATATAAGGTCACGGACCGTGACGGCATGTATGTGCTGGTCAGTCCCGGCGGCACCATTTCCTTCCGCGTGGACTACCGTTTGCATGGTCGCCGGGAGACCGTGACACTTGGCAAGTACGCGCCTTCGGACCTTTCGCTAGCGCGCGCTCGCGAAAAGTGCATCGACGCAAAACGAATGATCGCCGAGGGGCAGTCGCCGGCCATCGAGAAGCAGCGCGAGAAGAGGCGGATCAAGGAAGCCAAGAGCTTTGGCCAGTTCGGAGAGAAGTGGCTTCAGTGTGCTCCTATGGCCGACAGCACACGAGCAATGAGGCGCTCGATATTCGAGCGTGAGTTACTTCCGGTATGGAAGAGTCGCCTATTGACCGAGATCACCCCGGGCGATCTACGCGAACATTGCCTCAAGATCGTAGATCGCGGCGCGCCGGCAACCGCCATTCATGTCCGCGATATCCTCAAACAGATTTACGCCTTTGCAAAGCTGCACGGCGAAAAGGCGGCGAATCCCGCTGACGAAGTGGGTCCGGCATCAATCGCGACTTTTGTCCCGAAAGATCGCTCGCTATCTCCTTCGGAAATCAGGGTGCTGTTCAAGGCCCTCGAGCAGGTGGCAACCATCCCGACAATACGCTTGGGGATGCGATTCATCCTACTTTCGATGGTGCGGAAGAGTGAATTCCAGGATGCGGTCTGGAACGAGGTCGACTTCGAAAATGCCGTCTGGTCCATTCCGAAGGAAAGAATGAAAAGATCGCGGCCGCACAATGTCTATCTGTCGACGCAGATGCTCGACATCCTGATCGCGCTGAAGACCTGTGCGGGCAATTCGAAATATTTGCTGCCATCCCGCTACGACGCGGATGCGCCGATGTCCCGTGCAACTCTGAACCGGGTGACTTACGCCGTGGTCGAACAGGCGCGGAAAGACGGCCTGCCGCTTGAACCATTCACCGTGCACGACCTTCGCCGAACGGGTTCGACGCTTCTGAACGAGATGGGGTTCAACAGTGACTGGGTCGAAAAATGTCTTGCGCATGAAGACGGCCGCTCGTCGAGGGGCGTGTACAACAAAGCCGAATATGAGCAGCAGAGGCGCCACATGATGCAGGAATGGTCAAATACCGTCGATGCGTGGATCGCAGGTCAGCGCTATGCACCCACACTGCTCCCCCCAGCACCGCCACTCCTCGACCTCGACCCTAGCCTTTGACCGGCCGATTGCGCCGGTCGCGGACATCCACTTGCTGGGCGCGACCGATAGGCCGTGCCCGGCGATCCGCCAGCCAAGCCTCAACCTCCGCCAGGTTCCAGACTACCGTCCTTGGAGACAATGCGTAGCGACGAGGGAATTCTCCCCGACGCTCCATCTCGAAGATGGTGCTGTCGGCAAGCGGTACCATCTCTTTTAGCTGATGGCGCCGGATCGTGCGTGTATAGTCGTTTGGGCCGTCCTTGGACATTTGCTGTGACTCGGCTTTGGCGCTCGGAGGCCTATTTCGACCGAAGGCGAGCGAACGCCCGATCGGTGCTGATGAAATGATCGAGCATCGGAGCAATGAGGCGCTCGGGCAAAATCGGCTCGCTGAGCCCCGTCTCACGCGCATGAACTTTCGCATATTCGACCAGCCTGGCGTGCAAGGCACCCGGGAGTTCGATACTGAGCTTGACTGGTTTTTCGTCCAGCACCGCTCCCAGTCTGAGCTTGCTCACCGCGCACCTGCCGAAGCCGAGCTATCAATAATGAGGTCGCGGGTCACCATGACGCGAAACGCAAAGCCGGGCCGGACTGTGAGCGTTGGTGGCACGGAGAGCTCGCGTTCGACCACCCGCCGCCCAGCCTCGTTCGTGCTATCCTGAAGGCCCGACCGAAGCGCCCGGACGAGGTCACCGTCCCCACCGACGGCGAGTTCGGTCCCGACGCCGAGAAACGCCGAGACCAACGCCGCGCGCAACATCCGCCCCCAATGGTTGTTCACGCCATCTTCAAGACCGACATAGCCCGAGACATCTGCGCCGAACTGGCGATCAAGACGAATTGATCGCCCGCCCGGGAGTATAAGGCGATCCCAGGCCAGAAGCACACGGCGCTGACCCGCGGCGACCTCGCTGTCATACTCTCCGACGAGCCGCGCACCTTGCGGAATGAGCAGCAGCCGACCGGTCGGACTGTCATAGACATTCTGCGTGACCTGCGCGGTGATCTGGCCGGGAAGGTCGGACCGGATTCCCGTGATCAGAGCAGCCGGGATAACGGTGCCAGCCTGAACCACGGCCGCCGAACTCGGCGCGACGATCCGCTCGGAGCTTTCGAACGCGGGCTGCGGCCCGCCGGCGAGAAAGGCTTTGCGCGCTGCTGCGGGCGTACCTGCCTCCTTGGCCGGTTCTAAGGCTGCCGGCGGGGCATCGAGAATTCCGTGCGCGGCGGCCGCCGCGCTGCCGCCGCCCAGAAACAGGCGGCTTCCCTCGGCGGCCTCGCGTTCCTGCAGAGCGCGCTGCTTCGCCTGGTCCCGCGCGGTTTGGCGCGGATCGGGCGGGGGCGGCCCCATCGCGGGGACGGGGACAGGCTCGCCCGCCCTTTGCGCCGCCACGATCGGCCGCCCGAGGTCCCCTGGCAGCGGCGGTCCGAGCTTGGGGACAGCGCCATAGTCGGCGGGCGCCCCGGTCACGGCTTCGGACCGGTTGGGCGAGGCGACCTCGTAAAGCTCCTGCGCGACCTTTGGATCGGCCGAGCGCAGCGCCCAGAGAAGTGCGCCCCCAATTGCGATCCCGGCGGTGCCACCGAGCACCGCAAGCGTCTTGCGCGACAGGCGCATGACGCGCGGCAGTTCGCCCTCAAGACGAAAGCCGTCAGGGCTTGCAGGCGCAACTACCGCCGCGTCCGGCATGGGTTCGGCGGCCGGCGCCTCCCCTTCGGCGTCTGCGGGCCGGCTCACGGGCGCACCCGCGCGGTCGGCGCGTCGCGAGCGATCCGGACCTTCCTCGCCGCCTTTCCGGTACCCAGGCGAAGCTCGCCGCGATCGAACAACCGGTCGACTATCATGAAGCGGCCGTCGACACGGTAGTTCAGAAGCTCGGCCGCACCCTTCTCGCCGACGGCAAATAGCGGCGGCATTTCGCCGGTGGCGATCGACGGGCCGAACTCGACGAACAACTGGCGGCCGTCGTCGAACGCCCGCACCGGCCGCCACGCGACCTTGTCGCCGCTGATCCGGTACGCGAAGTTGAGCGACGGCAGGTCGATCCCCCCGGCAATCGGCGCGGCCCGGACGCGTTCGGCCTCGGCGGCGCGGAGCGCGATAAGCTCGTCCTGCGGATACCGCCACGAGACAGCGGCCATATAGGTCGCCGGCGTCGCGCGTAGCTCCATGTGATAGGTTCTGCGGCTCGTGTTGATAACGAGGTTCGTCATGATGTCGGGCCGCGTGGGCTTCACGAGGATATGCACGCGCCGCGCGCCGCCTTCACCGCTCAACGTATCACCGATGATCCAGCGCACCGTATCGCCGGCGGCGACCGGCCCCGGGCCCACCAGTTCCTCGCCTTCCTGCAGGGCGATGTCGGTGACTTGTCCCGGTGCTGTATAGACCTGAAACAGCGCGCCCTCGGCCCACGCATATTGCTGGATCGCGTTGATAAAGGTCGCGCGCTCGGGCTGGACGCGCGCCGCATCGTTGGCGCGGCCGACCTGCGCGCGCGGATCGCCGGGTGCTGCGTGGAGCGGCGTCGCCAGCAAGGCTGCGCCCGCAAGCAGTGAAATCCTCATCATTGATTGAGCTCCTTGGAAAGATTGATCGCGGTCACGAAGACGCCCAAAGGATTTTTTCTGAGGGCATCGGGGGTGCGCGGCGGCAAGATCGTGACGGTCACGATTGCCGACCAGCGCGAGGTTTCGATGAGCCCGCCGTCCTGGTAGCGACGCTCGGTCCAGGCGATGCGGAAGCTGTCCTTAGACGCCCGGATCACGCTCGACACATCGACCGCGACCTGGCGCTTGCCGACCTCGGCGAACGGATCGTTGTTGCGCGCATAATCGTTGAGCGCCTGCGCGCCCGATGTGGCCGCGAAATCATAGGCGCTGAGCCAGTTCGCGCGTAGGACCACGGGATCTGCGGGGATCGAGCGGATATGCTCGATGAAGCGCGCGAGGTGGAAGGCGACCTGCGGGTCGGTCGGCGCATAGTCGGCATCGGCAGGCGCGACCGCCCTCGCCTCGCCGAGCGTGTCGACCTCGACCACCCAGGGCGTGATCGTGCCGCGCAGCGACTGCCAGACGAGCGCCGAGGCGAGCCCGCCCGAAAGCGCGAGGCAGCCGAAGAAGGCGAGCCGCCAGTTCTTCGCCTGGATCCGCGCCGAGCCGATGCGATCGTCCCAGATCTGCGCGGCGCGCTGATAGGGCGTCACCGGCTCGGGCGACTTGCCATAATGTTGGTGGGGTCGTCGGAACATGGTCTCAATCCTTCTGGCTGATGTCGGGGGATGAACCTGCGCCATGGCTGTCGCCTTGTTTCAGGGTTTGCGCGCCGATGGTGGCGCCGGAGGAGATTGCCTGGCGCCGCTTCATGGCCGCGGCCCAGGCCGGCTGGCCGGAGGGCTCCGCCCCGGCTGCGGTAGGCGCGGCCTTGCCGGCCTGCCCCTCGGCGAAATTATGGCGAAGCTTGGCCGCTGCCTGCCGCAGCGGCGAGCCGGCACTGCTCGCCGCGTCGCGCGCGACATTGGCCATGCCCGAGCCGAAGGCCCGCATCCCGGACTTGCCTGCAGCGCCGCGGGCATAGGAAGCCGAGGCCGATCCGGCAGCCCGCGAGGCTCCCGCCGCTCCCTTCCCGGCCATCGATGCGGCGGCGCCGGTTGCGAGAGTCGCCCCGGCGGCCCCGGCGGCAATCGTCGCGCCGGCGGCCAAGGTCGTCCCGGCAGCGGCGCCGGCGCCGAGTTGCGGACCACCGGCAACGATGCCGTTGGCAACGCTCGGACCAAAGATGCCGAGACCCAAGAGCGTCAGCGCGCCGAGCGCGATCGCCATCACCTCGCGGATGTCGGGTTCGGTGCCGAGACCGGCTTCCATGAAGCGCTCGAACAGGGTGACGCCAATGCCGGTGATGACCGCGAGCACCAGCAATTTGATGCCTGAGGAGATGACATGGCCGAGCACGCGCTCGGCCATGAAGGCGGTGCGATTGAAGAAGGCGAAGGGCAGCAGGACAAAGCCCGCGAGCGTCACGAGCTTGAATTCGAGAATGGTCACGAAGACCTGCACCGCGAGGATGAAGAAGGCGAGCACCACGATCACCCAGGCGATCAGCAGGATCAGGATCTGGACGAAGTTGGTGAAAAGTCCGACCGGGCCGACGAGATCGGCGGTCGCATCGAGCAACGGCTCGGCGGCATCGAGACCCGTCGCTGCGATCATGCCGGGGCGCATGAAGTCGCCGATCGCCATCGCGCCGCCGCTCGCCTTCAGGCCGAGGCCGGCAAAGCTTTCGAGCAGGATGACCGAAAGCGCCTGAAAATTGCCGATGATGAAGGCGAAGACACCGATATAAAGCGTCTTCTTGATGAGCCGCTGCAGCACATCCTCGTCGGTGCCCCATGCCCAGAAGAGCGCGGCGATCGTCACGTCGATCACGATCAGCGTCGAGGCGAGGAAGCCGACCTCGCCGCCAAGCAGCCCGAAGCCGCTGTCGATATAGGTAGAGAAGACCGACAGGAAATTGTCGATAACGCCGGTGTCGTTCATTACTCGGGCTTTCCAGAACGGAAGAAGTGGCGCCGCTTGGCCTCCCAGGCCGCCTCGCACTCGGGATCGGCTTCGGTCGCGGTTCGGCAGCGGCGCAGCGTGTCGCCATAATCGGGGGGTGCGTCCGCTCCGGAGATCTGGGGAGCGGACGCACGGGGGGCGGGCGGATCGAGCGCGGCGATGAGGGCAAGGGTCAGCGCAAGACCCAGGACGATTGCCGCCATCACCAAGCCGCCCGCCCGGCCCATCTCAATTGCCCTTGCGGAAGCGGCGGAAGCGTTCGCGGCCGTCGGCCTCGGCCGCCGCTGCGCGCGCGGCACCGAGCATCTCGGCGCGGCCCTGTGCCGTCACGACGGCGGCGAGGTCGGCGATCTGCTGCGACTGGATGGCGAGCAGCTGGTTGCCCGCCTGGGCGGCCTGCAGCGCGCCGGTCGCCGACTGGCTGGCGCCAACGATGGTCGAGATCGAGGTGCGGGTGCCGCCCATGTTCGAGACGATGCCGGCCTGCACCTTCATCGCATCCTCGAACGCGCCGACGCTGTCCTTCCAGCGCGCCTCGGCGTTGGCGACCAGCGCCGACGCCGGACCCGAGAAAGCCGTGCCCTTGTAGCGCTGCTCGAAGCCCTTGCGGATGTCGGCGACATCATAGGCAATGCCTTCGGCTTCGCTCAGCAGCTGCTTGGTCTGGTCGATCTGCGCCTGCAGTTCGCCGAGCGTCGATGTCGGCAGGCTCTGGAGATTGCGCGCCTCGTTGAGCAGCGAGGTCGCCTGGGTCTGGAGCTGTTTGCTCTGGGTGTTGATCTGCTCGAGCGTGCGCGCGGCGGTCCGGATATTCTGCGAATAGTTGCGCGGATCGTGGACGATGCCGCCGACCTGCGCGATCGCCAGCGCCGCGACCATCGGACCCGCGGCGGATGCCAGCAAGGCGGCGGCAAGGACGCGAGCAAAATTCATCTTCATTGGGGGGACTCCTGGTTGGGGGCGACTGCGGGAGGCAGCCGCTCGGTCGCCCATTCGAGCTTGCGGTGGGAGAGCCAGGCGGCCGCGAAACCCTCGCGGCCGTGCGCGGCGAAAAGCTCGCCAATGCGCGTCTGGTCGGTCTTCGAGGAGGCGGCCGTGAAGGCGAGTGCGATGTCGCCGAGGCCTAGGTCGAACAGGCGGTTGCCGCGGCGCGACTGGCAA